>JAAZAN010000262.1 GCA_012514315.1 Chloroflexota bacterium | reverse complement strand
GAGCTGCGGTTCGAGAGTGGCGCAAGAGCCAGCGCGAACAGATCCTGGAAGAGATCTCTGAGGGAGACGTCCGACACGGTAGAGTAATCAACCTGGCAGACTTCGGTGCGTTCGTTGACCTGGGCGGCATTGATGGCCTGGTTCATCTCTCCGAGCTGAGCTGGAAGCGTATTGCTCATCCACGTGAAGCCGTCGAAATGGGCCAGGAAGTCGATGTATATGTACTTGGAGTTGATCGAGAGAAGCAGCGCATAGCACTCAGTATCAAGCGCCTCCTGTCTGATCCTTGGACCACTGTCGATGAAAGGTATCAAGCGGGCCAGTTGGTGGAGGCGGTCATCACGCGCCTTACGAAGTGGGGAGCATTTGCCAGCATTGTCGGTGATGAGGCTATCGAAGGGCTTGTCCACATATCGGAGCTGGACGATCGCCACATCACGCATCCTCGTGAGGTGATTCAGCCAGATCAGGTGGTGACATTGAGAGTGCTTGACGTGGATGCGACTCATCACAGGATGGCGCTCAGCCTCAAGCAGGTTGCCAGTGGGGAGTTCCTTGAACAAGACTGGAGGTCTAGCCTGGTATCGGACCAACCTTTGCACGAGGGGACGCTGTCGGCTGCGCTTACAGATGCTCTGGAGTCCGAAGACGGTCAGTCGTTGGAGACACTTGCGTAGGCAGTCATACGTGCGGCGCCCTGTAGTTGTGAGAGAAGATGTAAGATGGACAAGCTAATGAGGTTCTTTACCGACCCTGCCCGGCGCGCCTTGGGATTGGCGCAGCAGGAAGCTGAGCGGATGGGACACGCTCAGATCGGTACCGAACACCTGTTACTGGGACTATTGCGTGAGAATGATGGTATTGCCGGTCGTGTTTTGCGGAGCCTGGGGTTGCAGACAGGCGACGTCCAGCACTGGATTCAGCGACTCAGCAGTGTTCGCCCTCAGACGGGAATGGTTGGTCTGGAGGTTGAGCTGACGCCACGGACCAAGAGAGTCCTGGAAATCGCAGGCGACGAAGCGCGCCGACTCGGAGACACTCGTATTGACACGCAACATCTCCTGCTTGGTCTTATGAATCAGGGGGATGGAACGGCCATAGAGATACTGAGTCACTTAGGTATATCGAATGAGCAGGTCAGGAGACAGACCCAGGAGTTGCTCAAAGATCAGCCTGCGCCAACGAAGAAGCAACGGCAGCCTCGCAAGCAGTCCAAGACCTCTGTGCTCGACGAGCTGGCAACTGATCTGACTGCACTTGCCGAACAGAGCAAGCTGGACCCAGTGGTTGGCCGGCAGAAGGAGATTGAGCGAGTCATACAGATACTCGCACGTCGCACAAAGAACAACCCTGCACTGATCGGTGAGCCTGGCGTGGGTAAGACCGCCATCGTTGAGGGTATTGCTCAGTTGATTGTCGCCGGCAATATCCCCGATCCGCTTCTGGACAAGCGTGTCCTGCAGCTTGACGTGGGTTCACTGGTTGCGGGAACGATGTATCGTGGGCAGTTTGAAGAGCGTCTGAAGAAGGTGATCGCAGAACTCAAGAACAGCAGCGACATTCTGTTCATCGACGAGCTTCATATGCTCGTAGGAGCGGGTTCGGCTGGCTCATCGGTCGATGCAGCCAACATCTTGAAGCCAGCCTTGTCCCGTGGGGAGCTCCAGTGTATTGGAGCAACCACGCTGGATGAGTACCGGAAGCACATTGAATCAGATGCTGCACTAGAGCGCAGGTTCCAGCCGGTGATGGTCGAAGAGCCCAGTGTTGACGAGACAATCGACATATTGAGAGGGCTGCGGCCGGCCTATGAGAAACACCATAACCTCCAGATTACCGACGAGTCTCTGGAGGCCGCCGCCACGTTGTCGGCACGTTATATCTCGGACCGATTTCTCCCTGATAAGGCGATTGATCTGATTGACGAGAGCTCATCCCGTGTGCGCATGTACAAAGCTCCTCGGGCTGAGAGAATACGCAAGACTCTGGGCGAGCTGAAGCAGGTTCAGAAGGCTTACGAGTCCGCTGTCGCTGAAGAGCGGTCCGCAGAGGCCGAGCGGTTGCAGGAGCGCATCACCACGTTGGAAGACCAGTTAGGGGAGTTGCGGGGGCGCCAGGAAGCGGAAGCGCTCCCCTCGGTTGGCGCCGAGGATATCCGCGAGATGGTGTCTATGTGGACCGGAATACCTCTATCCCAACTCCATAGTGAGGAGGCTTCTCGACTGCTTCACATTGAGGAAGCCCTGCACCAGCGTATTGTCGGTCAGGACGAGGCTGTCGTCGCGATAGCCAAGTCGATACGCCGGGCGAGAGCAGGGCTGAAGGATCCACGACGGCCGATCGGATCATTTATCTTCCTTGGGCCGACCGGTGTGGGCAAGACGGAACTGTCGAAGGCCCTGGCCGAGTTCATGTTCGGGAGTGAAGAGGCCCTCGTGCAGCTGGACATGTCCGAGTTTATGGAGCGGCACAATGTGGCGCGGCTGGTTGGAGCTCCACCAGGCTACGTCGGATACGAGGACGCGGGACAGCTCACAGAAGCCATCCGACGTCGCCCCTTCTCTATCGTGGTCCTGGACGAAATCGAGAAGGCCCATCCCGAAGCCTTCAATATGCTCCTACAGATTATGGAAGAAGGCATCTTGTCCGACGCCCGTGGTCGCAAGGTGGATTTCCGTAACACGATCGTGATCATGACCTCCAATATCGGTGCGTCGATGATCAAACGGGCAACTGGGATTGGCTTCGCCGCACCGGATGACGGGACATCGACTGCAGAGCGGGACTACCAGCGTATGCGGGGCCAGTTGTTGGACGAATTGAAGCGGACATTCCGTCCTGAGTTCATCAACCGGGTGGACAATGTTGTCGTCTTCCACGCGCTCAACAGAGAGGAAATTGCGCAGATTGTCGAGCTGGAACTGAACAAGGTGCGTGAACGCCTTGCGGAGCATCACCTCCAGCTCGATGTGACAGAAGAAGCGCTGGAGCTGCTCGCCCGTGAGGGGTACAGTGAGGAATACGGAGCCCGGCACCTGCGTCGAGTGATTCAGACAAGCGTCGAGGATTCTCTCTCCGACGGTGTGCTCAGTCACAAGTTCGACGCGGGTTCGACTGTCATCATCGATGTGGATGATGGCAGGATCGCGCTGCGCCCAGAAAAGGCTCTCCAGACGGAAACGGCGCTCAATCCAGCGACCGGGTGATCAGGGTCACACCTGACTACGGTTGGCGCCGTGGCGGGCTGCTCCATCACGAATCCATCATTAAGCCTTAGTATACCCCGATCCTACAGAGCCTCTGCATAGGCCTGTTCAACGACGGGAACGATAGAACTCCAGTTATAGTGAGCCTCTACGAAGCGCCTGGCTGCTGTGCCCAGGCGCTTCCGTTTGTCAGGGTCGCCCAACAGAGCGTGAATTGCGGCCGCAAACTCGTCAGGTGTGTCCGCCAGCACCAGATCACGGTTGTGAATCACCGGATAGCCCTCAGCCCCCAGGCGTGTAGATACAACGGCCTTTCCCATCGCCATCGACTCAAGTAGCTTCAGGCGCGTGCCGCCGCCGACTTGTAGCGGAACCACATATACTGCTGCGCGCGCTATGTAGGGACGTGGATCATCAACATATCCGGTTAGAGTCACAGATGGAAGCTCTCGCAGCACGTCCAGCCTCGGATGCGGACGCTGACCAACGATGAAGAAGTGGACTTCCGGCGCAACCCTCTGCAACTCTGGCAGAACCTTGTGGGCGAACCAGAGAACGGCATCCACGTTAGGACGGAAGTCCATCGTGCCAGTGAAGACCAATGCGCGACCAGACGAGTTTTCTGTATCGCCCACGGGGATGGGGCGATACTCATCAAGGTCAATGCCGTTGGGGACAACAATCGCACGCAGGCCCGGCACAAGACGGCCCAATGCGGCCGCGTCGGGCTCGGACACTGCCAAGACCCGGTCCGCTTGCAGGCAGGCGTGGCGTTCGAAACGACGCAGTCGCAGCCACTGAACTCCGGAGTATGCGGCGGCAGGCCATCGGTGCGGGGCCCCGAGGTCCGTCATGAACGCGCGCAACTGCAGTAGATATTCGCAGTTGTGATCATCAAACACGATCAGAGGACACGGATTGGCCTCACGTACGACCTCGATATAGGGCGCCAGCTCGATGCCCTCAATGTGTACAACGTCGAACCGATCCGCAGAGAGCCAGTGGCGCAACCGCGCTGCGAACTCATCTGACGCCAGGCGACGAGCCATGTCGGGCTGTCGCGTGAATAACATATCTCTCAATCGTCTTGTGATGCTGCGCGGCGCTGGAACGACCACTTGCACCCCTAGCAGGCTGGCGAGCCGGTCATCCGGACGCGGAGACTGCCCCGGATCGGCAAACGACAACAGTGCCACGTCGTGTCGACTGGACAGCTCAGAGATCAATCCCCAGTTACGCAGAGATGTTCCCTTCGTGGGAGGATAGGGAAGTTGGGGGGTTAAGAATAGAATCCGCATAGCAGAACTTAACCTTCGTCCAGCACGCGTCGATAGGCCGACAACGTCACCTGGGCGGTCCGTGCCCAGGTGAACCTGGCAGCCTGCCTCAAGCCACGCTCGGACAGGCGAGCTTGGAGGGCGGGGTCTTCGAGCACGCGTGACATCTGCCGCGTGATGGTGAACGGGTCATCAGGGTCGGCCAGCAGGCCCGCGTCACCCACGATCTCAGGCAGAGAGGCTCGATCTGCAACGATGACCGGCGTTCCACAGGACATGGCCTCCAGCGCAGGCAGACCGAACCCCTCATAGAAGGATGGGCTCACCAGAAGAGTGGCTGCGCTGTACAGGGCTGGCAGATCAGCGTCGGGCACCTGATGCAGGAAGTGAACGTGAGAGGCCAGGCGCAACGCTTGCACCTTCTGGAACACATCATCGTAGAGCCAGCCCTTCGTCCCCACAATGACTAATGGCACAGCCGTCACCTTCTCATCAAGCAGTTGACGATACGCCGTGAGAAGGCCGGGCAGATTCTTGCGGGGTTCGAGCGTCCCCACGAAGATCAGATATCCAGGATCAAGCCCGTATTTCGCGGCGACTGCGCAGCATACATCGGGTGGTTGGGGACGATAGGCGCGATCAGCCGCCAGGTGAGCCACAGTGATCTTGCTCTCAAGTACATCCAGGTGCGCTACAACATCGGCTTTGGTTGCATGGGAGTCTACCAGGATGTGACTGGCTCGATTCACTGCCCACCCGATCTGCTGGACATAGTAGCGATAGCTCTCCGCAGTCAGAAACTCGGGGTAGTATAGGAAGTTCAGGTCGTGCACTGTGATGATCGAGTGTCGATAGCCGAACGCTGGCGGGATGAAGTCGGGACTGTGCAGTAGATCCAGGCCCAGTCGGGCGGCCTCGAGCCCGAAGGTCAGGCGATCAAGTCGGTAATGCGCGGGCGTCCAGCAGGCTACCGAACGGAAAGTGGGGCTGGGGTGTGGCGGTGTGGGGTCCTTGCGACTGTGCAACACGAAATAACGGCTTTCGCGATCAACGGCCGCGAGGGCGTCCAGTAAGTGAACGACGTAGTTCCGGATCCCCCCACGGGAGTAATAGGTGATGCGGGCATCAATGCCTATGCGCATAGTTCACTCCACAGCCATTATAGCTGTCGGGAGAGGGCTGTCAACCGTTGGCGGGGGATGCAAATGATGCTATAATCGATCTGTCAATTCGATAGAGCCTCTGGAGGCTGCAGGAGAAGGTATGTAGGAACGTCCTTCGAAACATATCCTGCGGTTCCGCGCATATTGTAGGCTCATCACCCAAGCGAGGGGACGGGAAATGGCTATAAATGTCGGCACAACGATGGATCTGACCCAAGCGATTCAGACCATCCGGTGGTTGGATGAAGAGCGACGCAAGGACAAGACCATTATCGCAACACTGCAGGAGCGAATTCAGGAGCAGCAGAAGGCGATTAGCCAACATGCTGCGCTGATCAAAGAACTGCAGACGTCTCTCGCCACCGTGCAAGGCTCGCTCGGGCAGACTCGGGTGTTCGAGCAGACTGTGTCAAACTACAAAACCGAGATGGTGCTTTTGGTCGAACAGCGAGAGGAAATACGTCGCAAGGAACAGGCTGAGAGCGAGCGGTTGCGACGGATCGAGTATGAGGCGCTCACGAGCAACCTGAACCGCCTGGAGAAGCAGTTGCGCGTCTTGCCTCGATATGATGAGCAACTGACTGCACGAATGTCCGAGACACAGCGATTGAACGAAGGGCTCCAAAGACTCAACGAGGCCGTTACCGATCTCAGCAAGCGAGCCGAGGAAAGCATACAACCCCTGCCCTACCTCGAAGAACAGCGCCGTATCGATGCCCGGCGTATTAGCGAGGTGGAAAGCGAGGCCACGGAGCTCCGCAGGAGAATAGACGCCCTGGCTAAGAGGCTGCCCCTCCTTGATGAGGCGATCCGACGGCAAAGCCCTCGCATCGACGAGGCGCTTCAGGAGGTCAAGAAGTACGAGCGCCCCATTGAGGAGTTGCGCATCTCTGACTTCCAGAGAGAGCAGAAGATGCGTCAGTATCTCGATCAGGCAGGGCTGGTGGCCCAGGAGTTGGAGCGGGTCCGCACACAGACCGTGGGCTTCCTCGAGCAGCAGCAACAAGTCAAAAGAGCGATGGAGAAACTGGATGTATTCCAGGGACGCATCGAGACGCGTCAGAACGAGATTGCGCAGAGACAACGACTGGCGGAAGATCAGATCAAGCGCCAGTGGGAAGAGTGGCAGGACGAGCAGGTCCGGAAGTACAAGAAACTGGAGGTCGCGATTGAAGAACGTTGGGGGCAGCAGCGCCAGATCAATCAGGACCTTGACAAGCGCCTGAACGTATTCCCTCCCATCATGGAACTGCACCAACGGCACCTGGAAGCGCTGTGGGAAATCCGTCGCAACGATGCTACGAGTATCCTGAAGGCGAGCCAAGACGTGTATGACGTGATTATATCCCCTATTGATCAGCACCTGGCCAATCTCCGTGGCGAGCAGAAGGAGTAGCCACTCCGATGTATGTCGTCGGTACCGCAGGACACGTCGATCATGGCAAGTCATCGCTGGTGCATGCGCTCACTGGCATTGATCCGGATCGGCTGGAGGAAGAAAAGCTGCGGGAAATGACGATCGATCTGGGCTTTGCGTGGCTCACTCTGCCCAAAGGGGAGACCATTGGGCTTGTGGATGTGCCGGGGCATCGTGATTTCATTGAGAATATGCTCGCTGGTGTTGGAGGGATAGACGCGGCCCTCTTCGTCGTCGCGGCGGATGAAGGTGTCATGCCACAGACACGTGAACATCTGGCTATTCTCGATCTCCTGGGGGTGGAAGCCGCAGTTGTGGCGTTGACGAAGGCCGATCTAGCTGAGAGTGAGGAGTGGCTGGAGCTCGTCATGGCCGACGTGTCCGAAACGCTCGATGGTACAACACTGGCTAATGCCCCCATCATCCCCGTATCCGCTAAGACTGGAATGGGCCTCGATGCGCTCAAGTTGGAGCTGGAACATATGCTCTCCTCTGTGGATCCCAGACGGGATATCGGACGACCTCGTCTGCCCGTGGATCGTGTGTTCAGCGTCAGCGGGTTTGGAACTGTCGTCACTGGGACTTTGACCGACGGGTGTCTTACGGTGGGGCAAGAGATCGAGTTGCTGCCTGCTGGACTGAAAGCGCGTATCCGTGGGCTGCAGACACACAAGCACAAGGTGGAACGCGCCATGCCTGGCAGTCGAGTAGCGGTCAACCTGAGCGGGGTCAACCGGGCAAACGTTGAGCGTGGCGCAGTGGTGACTACCCCAGATTGGCTTCGGCCCACCGTACTTGTCGATGTACAGATTCGGTATCTACAAGACATGACGCAACCGCTGCGACATAACGCACAGGTCAAGTTATTCTCCGGCGCCGCGGAGTCTCTCGCGCGAGTTCGTCTGCTGGGGCAAGAAGTGCTGCCCCCTGGAGAGCGCGGGTGGGCCCAATTGAGGCTTCGTGCGCCGATGGCGCTGGTGAAGGGAGATCGGTTTGTCTTGCGCCTGCCCTCACCTGCGGCGACCATCGGCGGTGGCATCATCATTGACCCTCATCCCAGAAGGCGGCACAAACGCTTCCGCCCTGAGACAATCGCGCGGCTGGAGACACTAGCGCGGGGAACGCCAGCGGAGGTCCTTCTCCAGGAACTGGTCCGGCTTGAGCCGATATCTGTTGGAGAGCTGCTGAGTGCGAGTAGTCTCAGCGAGGGAGCGCTGCTCGCACTGCGGGAACTCGAGTCTACAGGGCAGGCGATCGTCTTGGGGTCAAGCATCGGGGCGTCAATAGGGGCGGAACATCACGCTGTAGATAGCAGGGCGCTCGTTGCCTCACACTCCTGGTGGTCCGCAGCGATCGTACGGATCACAGAACTGCTGACCGACCATCACCGACAGTATCCACTGCGGGGGGGAATGCCGCGTGAAGCGTTGCGTAGTGCCCTGAAGATCGATGCGAGGCCGTTCAATGCCCTGATGACGCGAGCGGTCGATGAAATGTTGCTGGTCGACGAGGGGGCGTTCGTGCGCCTGCCGGATCACGAAATTCGGCTGACCGATGATCAGCAAGCCCGGGTCTCGGCACTGCTCACGAGGTTCCATCAACAACCCTATACCCCACCTTCGATGAAGGAAGCAACGGCCGAGATCGGTGACGATGTTCTGAGCGTGCTCGTCAGCCGCAGAGAACTGAAACAACTGTCGCCAGAGGTCTTGTTGCTCCCCGACGTATACGATCAGATGCAGACACGGGTTGTGGAGTACATCCGGCAGAACGGGAGCATCACGTTGGCTCAGGTGCGCGACTTGTTCCAGACCAGCCGGAAGTATGCGCAAGCGCTGATTGAGTACATGGATGCAGAAGGAATTACCCGCCGTGTCGGCGATGAACGTATACTACGTTGAGGCAACTGACGGAAGACCTTGTCGGGCGCCGCAGGACTAGGCACGCGCTCACAAATGAAGTCGCTCTAGGATGCCTCAGTCCACACGGTCTTTCCACCAGTCCGCGAGGCGCTGGCTGATCTGGCGTTCATATCCGTGTTTCTTAGGGCGGAACCATCCACCTTCGACCCCGTCTGGTAGGTATTGCTGCTCCACAAACCCTTCCGGAAATGCGTGGGGATACTGGTACCCTTCATGTTCTCCCAACGTACGTCGGTAGTGCTCGGCAAGAGCACCACGGAACACGTCGCTCTTGTCGCGGAGGTGAACCGGTACTGCCCCAACACCCTTCTCCTGTACGTGGGCGAGTGCAGACCAGTATGCTCCGACCGAGTTCGATTTTGGCGCAGTAGCTAGATAGAGGGTGGCCATGGCCAAGTGGTACTGGCCCTCGGGCATACCCACCCACTCGAAGGCCTGCGCACATGCGTTCACAACTATCACGCCCGTGGGATCAGCTAATCCGATGTCCTCGGCCGCGAGGATGTAGAGTCGTCGCAGTATGAAACGAGGGTCCTCGCCAGCCGACACCATCTTGGCCAGCCAATAGAGGGCGGCATCGGGATCACCACCACGGACCGACTTGATGAACGCAGAGATCGTGTCATAGTGTTCATCGCCTGACTTGTCGTAGCGCAGGGCGTGCTGTTGGATGGAGTCCTCTGCTGCTGCAAGGGAGATGTGAATAATCCCATTCGGCCCAGGGGTGGTACTTTCCACCGCAAGCTCCAAGGCGTTCAGCGCACTCCGGGCATCCCCGCCCGCCGTGCGAACGAGATGAGCCACCGCATCGTCATCAACCAAGACGTTGCGCGTTCCATAGCCCCGCGCGCCATCGGCCAGGGCGTTTCTTAGAATGACCTCTACGTCATCGTCTGTAAGTGGCTTGAACTGGAAGACTCTGGATCGAGACACCAGCGGGGCGATAACAGAGAAGTAGGGGTTCTCGGTCGTCGCGCCGATGAGCCCTACCGTACCATCCTCGACGTGTGGCAGCAGGGCATCCTGTTGAGCTTTGTTCCACCGGTGAATCTCGTCAACGAGCAGCAGTGTCCGTGTTCCATACATGCCACGGCGTTGTTTTGCATCCTCAATCACCTTCCTCAGCTCCGCCACGCCGGCCAGCACAGCGCTGATGGTCTCAAAATGGCGCGCTGTTGAATGCGCGATGATCATTGCCAGAGTCGTCTTGCCGGTGCCGGGAGGTCCCCAGAAGATCACTGACGAGAACAACCGATCTGCCTTGATGGCACGGTATAGCAGTCTGTCCTCACCAATGATGTGTTGCTGCCCCACGAATTCTTCCAGAGTGTGCGGACGCATACGCGCCGCTAGAGGAGCCTCTCGTTCGATCTGCTTCTGCCGATTCAGTTCGAACAGGTCTGCCATACCTGTCTCCATTCAATCGCGCTACCGACTGTCCTGGTTCGCTGCACCGGGCGCCTAAGGGCTGGCATTAGTTGAGATCACGGCATCAATATTCGGTAGGACTCAGCCAGACGGGAGGCAAACGGCGCGATAAGCTGAGGGAACACACCTATGACAACACAGGCCAACAGACCACCTATCACAAACACTGAGAACAGGCGTCCCTCCCGGCCGACTCTGGTCTGGTCAGTCGATTCGCGGTGCAACAAGGTGGCCAGTGCACGGATCAGGCCTGCCACTACCCCGGCACTGCTCAGAAGTAGCAGGACGACCGTTGTGGGGTTTCGTGTCGCGATGTCTCGATACAGCGCCCAGCGCCATACAAAGCCCGCGGTCAGTGGCGCGCCTGCGGCGGACATTCCACCAATCAGAAGAGCCAGCGTCGCAAAAGGCGTGCTCCAACCCACGCTTCGCAAGCCATCGAGCTGATCATCACCCGCATCAGCCCGAATGCCCCCGACGCCGGTTGCCATCAGCGCCAGCCCGACAGGACGTACGAGCAATGAGAGCATCACCAGTACGACACCGTGCCCATTCTGCATGCCCAATGCCGCCAGCGCACACCCTGTATCGGCCAGCGCACTATACCCCATCAACCTACCCAGATGCTGTTGTTTCGCTGCCAGTAGCCCCCCAAGCACTGCCATAGCAACACCAACGGTTCCAATCACCGGGGTAAGCTGGAGGTAGCTCGCAACAGATGGGTACGTTTCCAGGAAACTGAAGAACAGGAACCAGACGACGCTGTTATTCACCGTAAGGACGAAGGCGCTGGATAGTGGCATCCCATCGTCGGAAACCGCCGTCACCCATGTGTGGAAGGGCACGACACCCAGCAACATGGCAAACGAGATGGACAGGAGTATCCCCGCCGCGCTGAGCAGGCCGGTCTCATTGGGGGTCAGGGCGTAGCGCTCTAGCAGCCAATGCGTCACCATCAGCCCAGGCAGTGCCAGCGTAGTGAACGTCACATATCGCAGGGCTCCTCGTGTGGGAGGTTGATCCCCCGGCTGCAAGGCGAACACCGCCAGCACTGCGGCTGTTTCCAGCAATAGAGCGCCATAGATGAGCGGTCGGATCAGCAGGGAGGCGCTCAGAAGGCTCAGCAGGCCGAGCCCTATGGGATACAGGAGCGAGTCGATCTTGACGCGCCAGGCCAGCGCAAAGATAACGGCAGCCGCAAAGAAGATGAAGGCCATCGCCAGGCGGTCGCTGGGTTCCAGGACGAGCTCGCGACCCAGTATGCTCACCGCTTCACCCATCGCAATCTGCCGCCCTCCCCAGAACCGTATTGGCTCCTCCAACGGCAAAGCAATGACCGCAAGCCCCGTAACCAGGGCAGTTATGATGGACAGGAGGCCGGACAACGTCTTTGCGTTGACGAGAATATAGACGATACCGGCCATTGCCAACGGCAAGACGAGCAGAAGAAGCGCTCCAGCGATCACAGTAGTTGTCCCTCGCTTCCCGACGCGATCTCAACGGAGCGCAAGTACGTGACCGCCAGAGCGATCAACAGGCTAATTGCACCAAACAGGCCCGCCACTGCAAGACTGGGTTCCAGCGCCACATAGAACAGATCGAACCCCGACAGGAAAGTCAACAGGCCGAACCCCACCTGCATAGGAGCTTCACTGAGGCCGATTAGCAGTAACCCCAGCCCGGCAAGCACATAGCAGGCCAATGAGATGTCCCCCGGCACTTCTGGTAGAGGAAGTCGGAGAGCCGCCGTGTATGCGGCCACCGATACCATGATCGTTGCCAAGAGCGCGAACGATGCACGCGCCGAAACCATCCAGCGTTGCCAGCGCATCGAGCCAGCCTGTGACGGGTCTCTTTCCGGGACTTGCCGCAGACCCACCGATCGCCTTTCAGTGAGATAGAATACCATGCATATCATCCAACCAATCAAGCCCTTGACAGCAGCAACCTCAAGTCGAATCTGGCGAGTCAGCAGTAACACCACGAAGAAGTACTGTAGGGTCAGCGCAAACACGTTCAGTCGCCATTCGCGACTGATAGCCAGTATCCCGGCGGTGACGAATAGACCGATCACGGCAGGCATCGCTGCCAGGAAGGACACTCGTGACACAAGCTCACTGAGAGTTGGCATATGTCTATGGTCTCCAGAGCAGTGCTACGACCAAGAAGGCTAGAGCGGACCACAGTAAGGCCCCGGCGCCTCCAATAACCTCATCGGTCGCATGCAGCACACCGATGCCACGCCCTAGTGCTCCTGCTGTGGCGTCATAGAGCCATTCAAGGCGAAGCAGATCATACAAAGCCGACAACAGAAGAACCAGCCTTGGCCGCACGTTCCTATCCTGCCACGCAAGCACACAGCCCAAGCCAACAGCTACCGCCCACAGAAGCCACCCCGAGATCCCAGGTAGAGAGAACCAATGGCGAAGATCGGGGATACCTGCCTCGCCGTATCCAATCAGAGGCGCCAATCCAGCCCCAACCGCGGCGAGCGCCAGTGCTCCCAACCCGATATTGCTGGAGAGAGCTGGCCACCGACCTTGGTGCATATTCCCTTGCTCCCATCTTAACCAACGCAAGAGACCAGAGACAATGAACACCTGGCAGAGGAAGAAAGCCACCCCTTCCACCAACTGGCCCTGAGCAACGGTTCCTCCGAGTAGGCTGGCTGCCGTTACAAACCCCACTGCAGGGGGAATCCCGATCAAGCTCAAGCAACCGATGACCAGCGCTACATTCCTCCACCAACCGGAATGATTCCCGCCCTTCCCCAACGATAGTATTGCTGTGCCCAACTCAACCCCAATTGCCCCCAGCAGGAGCACAGGCATAGCCAGCCTGGCGGACAGGCTGGCGGACAACAACACAGCTCCAGCAAGAGATGTGCTACTCCAGACTATCGTGTGACGAGGAGATCGGCAGGACCAGGCAAGGAAAGCACTGACAGCCAGTCCAACTGCGACGATGACGATCATCCAAGAAGGCAGCACCAAAGCTCCCTGACCCACGTCAATCAGTCGTACCCACAGACCCCAGCCCAGAATGCGTTGCCCGAGCAAGGGGGCAAGTAGACCAGATTCCCGCGCACTGTCTGGGTGCAGCTGGAAGGGGTACAGCGATACCCGCATCATTGCGGCAAGGCGCCACAGTTCAGACTGCGTCTTGCCAACAACGATGAGATCCCAGAATCCTATCGCAGAAGCATTCTGGGATAGAGCCACCCCGACCCAAACCAGAACTGTAGAGAGTCCTCCCAGCATCCACCCACGCAAGGCATCACGAGCCGGCACGCCCGCCAGGATCCATACGCCCAGCACACACAGATCGTACGCCGTCCATGCGACCATCAGCGTCATCGGGTTCGCCGCCCACAGAGCCAGCAGGCCAGCAGCGAGAGTTCCGAGAGTTGGCACCATCCGCAGCGACACAACCGGCGCATTGAGATCACGGCGAAACAGGAGCGTGCAGAAGGTTACACCCGTCCAGAGCAGAATCAGGATCTGCAAAGGAAACCGAGACTCCAAGACAAGAGACGAGCCAAGGAGAAGAGTCGGCTGCCAGAGTGAGATCACGACCACGCGACGCCCCAGCATCGCAACAAGCACAGCTAGGATCAGCGTCAGCGCAACACATGGAAGGACCAGATGCGGAGCATATCTACGCATACGGGGCATTAGAAACAGAGCGGAGACTAGTATCGCGCCCGCAACCGGCAGGATGGCAGTGGTCACCAGGGGAGATTGCATGGTTGGTTGCTCCTACATCGCGCGGCTCATTCTAGCACAAAGGATAGAGGCCGCAAACAGAGTTGGACCACAGGGGAAAAACGATCACACAGCGCCACAACGAGGCAGAGAGCACTTGGCCCAAGCAAGGATGTGTCAATGCACTTGATCGCTAGCGGTTGAGGAAGTCACGCAGCTTCCGTGAGTGCGCCGGGTGACGAAGTCGGCTCAACGCCTGAGCCTCAATCTGCCGGACTCGCTCTCGAGTCACCCCCAGCTTCTTCCCGACCTCTTCCAAAGTGTAGGTCTCGCCATCAACCAGCCCGTATCTGAGCTGCAGGATGCGCACCTCGCGAGGTGGCAAGTCCTGCAGAATGCCCTGCAGCAGCTCACGCAGCATAGATGAGGTCACAGCTTCATCGGGAGCCAGGCTGTCCTGGTCCTCAATGAAGTCTCCCAACTCGCTCTCTTCCTCATCATCGGTCGGCATCTCGAGAGACAGCGGCCGCCTGGCCACACGCATCATGTCCTCGGCCTTGCGAGTAGGAACTTCGAGGGCATTGGCCAGCTCCTCTGAGGTAGGATCGCGGCCCAGCTCCTGCGTCAGCCGGTGGGAAGTACGTAGAAGCTTGTTGATCTGGTCTCCCATATGGACAGGAATCCGGATCGTCCGGCTCTGATCGGCAATCGCGCGAGTAACCGCCTGTCGGATCCACCAAGTTGCGTAGGTGGAGAACTTGTGCCCAAGACGGTAGTTGAACTTGTTTGCCGCTCGAATCAGGCCGATGTTTCCTTCCTGAATCAGATCCAGGAACGGGACGCCGCGACCAATATACTTCTTGGCTACACTGATCACAAGGCGGGAATTGGCCCGGATCAAATGCTCGCGAGCAGCGGTCCCATCACGGACTATCCGATGTAGTCTCTCACGCTCAGCGTAGTTCAAGCCATCGCGGTCCAATTTCTGCTGTGCTTCGTGACCGTCTTCCATGCGCTTTGCTAATGATACCTCTTCTTCGGCAATCAGCAGCGGAACGCGACCAATCTCCTTCAAATACAGTCCGATGGTATCGTCAATCTCAATTGCATCGAAGTACGTTGAATCGTCCTCACTAGCATCTGCGATTTCGGGTTCTTCGGTCTGTTCCTCCTGGGATTCTTCTTCCTGAAGGCCCACCTCTACGCCGGTCTCCATCAATGTGGCCAATATTTCCTCAAGTTCCTCAAGGTTGTCCTCAGCTTCAGGAAACGCAGCAAGAATATCATCATATGTGATATAGCCTTGCTCCGAAGCCTTGGTAAGCAGGTATTCCTCGGCCCGAGCCTTGTCGTCGTCAGTGTCTAGTAGCTCTTGCTTCTGGTTCGTATTCATCATTCGCTCATCGACAGGGAGCACAAGGCACCCTATCGAAGAATTAGCCTCGTGCTCCCGTATATGAACAAGTGCAGTATCAATGCTTCGATCATGTCGTAATATACCATAGTTTCGTTCCTATTGTCAACCCTTTGAGCTGAGCCGGGTGCATTTCAGTTTAGGGGCGAGTTGTAGACGGTGGGCCAGAGCTCGTCGAAGCGCTGGCTCATGATCGCTGCCCGCACGGGGATCAGTTTCTCGGCGCCCGAGCGGCTCCAACGCATGCCAGG
>JAAZAN010000261.1 GCA_012514315.1 Chloroflexota bacterium | reverse complement strand
CTGGCATGCGTTGGAGCCGCTCGGGCGCCGAGAAACTGATCCCCGTGCGGGCAGCGATCATGAGCCAGCGCTTCGACGAGCTCTGGCCCACCGTCTACAACTCGCCCCTAAACTGAAATGCACCCGTTCGGCGTCTTCGCGTTGACAGGTAGGCCATTTTCATTTAGAATACGATAGTTTGGCGAATGCTCAGCGATCCCGCGTCCCAACTACTAACGGGTGCGCATAACAGGCGATAGATGAGGAGGTTCGAGCTTAATGAAGGACTATGCTACAGAAAAACTGCGTAACGTCGCGTTGGTCGGTCACGGAAGCGCCGGCAAGACGTTGCTCGCGGAGGCGATGCTCTTCTCCAGCGGTGCGATAAATCGCATGGGCAAGATCGAAGACGGCACGACAGTTGCTGACTACGATCAGGAAGAGATCAACCGAAAGATATCGCTCAACCTCAGCCTTGTTCCCATTGAGTGGAAAGACTGCAAGATCAATGTCCTGGACACGCCAGGTTATACGGACTTCGTCGGCGAGGTCAAGAGTGGCCTACGCGTTGCGGACCTTGCGCTGGTCGTTGTGGATGCTGTTGCGGGTGTCGAGGTTGGTACTGAGCTGACGTGGAATTATGCCACCGAGCAAGGGCTTCCACGGATGGTTGTGGTCAACAAGATGAACCGAGAGAATGCGGATCTGGGACGCGCTCTGGAATCGTTGCGTCAGGCATTCGATGTCAATTTCGTTCCCATGACCCTGCCCATTGGCTCGCAGGCGGATTTCGCCGGTGTTGTGGACCTCGTCAAGATGAAGGCCGTGATGGGCAATGAATCCATGGCAACTGAGATTCCCGAGGATATAGCTGATGCGGCCGAGGAAGCCCGCGTGGTCCTGATTGAGGCGGCTGCGGAAGCCAATGATGAGCTCATTATGAAGTATCTCGAGGGTGAGGAGCTTTCCCAGCAGGAGATTGAGGAAGGGCTTCGATCGGTCATCCTGGCCGGCACGGTCGTTCCTGTCTTTGTGACGGCAGCATCGACCGGTGTGGGGGTTCGCAGCCTGTTGGATGCCCTCGCGGGATATTCGCCGTCGCCAATCGCTGCAGGCGCGGCTGCTGCCACCAATCCTGCTGGTGAAGAGGAGATGATTGAACCGAGCGAGCTTGCTCCCCTGGCGGCATTGGTATTCAAGACGACGGCCGATCCATTTGTCGGGAAGCTGACTTACTTCCGCGTGTACGGAGGGATGATCAAGTCGAACAGCGTGGTCTACAACAGCCGTGCCGCGGCTGAAGAGCGGATGGGTCAAGTGCACGTCATGTGTGGAAAGGAGCAGATCCCAGTTGCTCAGATCCGCCCGGGCGATATTGGCGCCGTGGCCAAGCTTACGGAGACGGTGACCGGCGATACACTGTGCGATAAGGGACACGCAGTGACACTGCCCGGCCCGGTCTTTCCCAACCCGCTCTACGCGGTGGCTGTCTCGCCCACGAGCAAGGCGGATCAGGCCAAGCTAGGTCCAACTCTGACCCGTATCTGCGAAGAGGATCCAACCCTGCATTGGCGACAGGATCCAACGACGGCTGAGACGATCGTCGAAGGTATGGGAGACGCCCATATCGACATCGCGATGTCACGTATGGCGAATCGTTTCGGCGTCGTGGTCGAATCGTCGACACCGAAGGTGCCATACCGCGAGACCATCACCAAGACCAATGTGGATCAATACCGTCACAAGAAGCAAACAGGGGGCGCCGGCCAATTCGCCGAAGTGCATATGCGGCTGGAGCCAATGCCTCGGGACACTGGTTTTGAGTTCAGTTGGGACGTCTTCGGTGGCGCCATCTCACGTTCGTTTGAGAGTTCGATTCTCAAGGGGGTTCGACAGGTGATGGAACAAGGGGTTCTGGCTGGCTTCCCTGTCGTGGACGTCAAGGCAGCAGTCACCGATGGCAAGGAGCACCCTGTTGATTCCAAGGATATCGCCTTCCAGATCGCAGGTCGCGAGGTCTTCAAGAAAGTGATGTTAGAGGCAGGACCTGTGCTGCTAGAACCAATCCAGAAAATGGTAATCACGATCCCAGAGGAATACACCGGCGACATCATGGGGGACCTGAATACAAAGCGCGCGCGAGTTCAGGGTATGGACCAGGCTGGCGGCAAGACAGTGATCACCGCTCTGGCCCCATTGTCGGAGATCCAGCGCTATGCGACGGACCTGCGGAGTCTGACGCAAGGACGCGGTGTCTTCTCGATGGAGCTCGATCACTACGAACCGGTCCCAACTCACCTGGTTCCAGCGATTGTGGAGGCTCATCGCAAAGAGGAAGAGTAGAATCCGCTTTGATCGATTGCCAATGCACCAGGAGCCCGCTCCGCAACCAGGGGCGGGCTCCTGCATTAGCGTCTATGGACAGAACCCGACCGGATGCGAGCGGAGGTCCGGCCCGGTTTGACGGCCTGTCGGGGGTGGTGTAGAGTTGACGCCAGGACGGCTGGGCGACACAGCGGGCTGGACACCGGTCATTCGGGCGCAAGATTCTGAGAGTAGGGCCAGGATGAGTAGATCGGACAGAACCAACGGTCTGGTGACTCTGGGAGTCATCCTAATCAGTGCCTATATTGCGGCTCAGCTGCTGTCCGATATCCTCAGTCTGAAGATCGCGTTGGTGGCGGGTTTCAGCATCGATGTCGGCACATTCATCTACCCGCTGACCTTCACGTTGCGTGATTTGGTGCACAAACAACTCGGGCGCTCGGTTGCACGAACCGTTATCGTGATCGCTGGAGTTGTCAATGTCATCATGGCAGGCTTGTTCGCATTCGCTGCCTGGTTGCCACCCGATCCGACATGGCAGTGGCAGCACGAGTTCGCGGCTGTCCTCAGTCCGGCCTGGCGGATTGTCGTGGCCTCGATAGTGGCGGAGATTGTGAGTCAGTTCGCGGATACCGAGATGTATCATCTGTGGGTTACCTGGATCACAGAACGTTATCAATGGGCCCGTGTACTGATCAGCAACAGTGTGAGCGTGCCCCTGGACAGTCTGATCTTCTGCTGGGCAGCTTTCGGTGGGCAGTTGCCCGCGGCAACAGTGTGGTCTATCTTCTGGGCGAATGTGCTGCTCAAGGGTATGGTCACGCTGTTGAGTCTGCCAGGAATCTACCTGGTGCCAGGACGGCATGCAAGGGACCCTGACGGCGGTGCTAACCAATGACGTGTCGCGGTTGGTAGAACAATTGGTGTAGGATGGGTGGTTATGAGTGACTCAATGATTCTGGGAATGGACGATGTGTCAGCCGACCATAAGTCGGGTTTTGTGGTGGTGATTGGTGAACCTAACGTGGGGAAATCCACGCTGATCAACCGTTTGGTGGGTCAGAAAGTGGCCGTGGTCTCACCCAAGCCACAGACGACACGCAATCGGATCCTTGGGATTCTGACTCGTGAGGACGCCCAGGTTATCTTCGTAGATACCCCGGGGTTGCACGATCCTAAGCACAAGCTAGGAGAGGCGATGGTTACTACGGCGAGGGGAGCCATCCCAGACGCTGACCTCGTCCTCTTTGTTGTCGATGCCTCCACACCACCCGATGAACAAGAACGTGTTATCGCGGGGCTGATTCGGGAGCATACGGATGCCCCAGTGATCCTGGTGCTGAACAAGATGGATCTTCTTGCTCCTGAGAACGTCGAGCCATTCACCGAGGCCTATTGGGCTCTCCTCCCTGACTATAGGCACTGGATGATGACGACAGCCACAACGGGGGACAATCTCGATAAGCTGCTCACTCTGGTCATCGAGGAACTACCCGAGGGACCGCGCTTCTATCCCGGCGATCAGGTCACGGATCAGACGGAACGCGAGATCGCGGCCGAAATGATCCGCGAGCAAGTCCTGCGGTATACACGGCAAGAGGTTCCCCACGCGGTGGCAGTGATCGTTGAGCAATTCACTGAGCGAGAGACAGGAGTGACGTACGTCGGGGCAACCGTCTATGTCGAGAAGGACTCTCAAAAAGGCATCATCGTTGGTCGTGGGGGGCAGATGCTGCGACAGATCGGGTCTGCCGCCAGGCAGGAGATCGAACGAATGGTTGGAGGCAGGGTCTTTCTCGATCTCTGGGTCAAGGTCCGGCAGGGGTGGCGCCGTGATGAACGGGAAGTACGTCGGTTTGGCTACTCCCGTTGAGCCTTGTGGCGGCTGGTGGTATGAGGATGGAACGCTGGGACGCCGCGCACCAAGCAAATGACCCGATGCTTGAAGTCGAGTGGTGTTTGTGGTATATTACCTCTACTAGGTGGGTTTCTGAGGGATTCAATCCCTCTGGTTGGACAGGTGTACCCCACCGGGAGACTGGGCTATGAGAAAACTTGCCATCGTGGTCGGGTTGGTGGTCTTCGCCATCCTGGTCTCAGGCTTGATTACGGCCACGTCGGCTGCCCCTGAAGAGATCCCGCTGCTTCAGAACACTGAGACTGAGCCCAACAACAGCTTTGACGAGGCAAATCCCCTCCCGGTACCCGGGCACATCCTTGGGGCGGTATCCACGACAATTGATGACACACTCGATTACTTTCATCTTGAGGGGATCCAGGTCGGCAAGCAGTACCAAGCGAGCCTGACCATCGACAGTCCTCAGGGTCTCAACCTGCGCCTAGTGTTATGGAATGGCGACAGGCAGTATATCGACACCAGCTCATCGTCGGCCAGCAATATCACCCTCGTGTGGACATCGAGCACCAGTTCTGCCTACGTCCGAGTCGAGGCAGTCACAGTGACTACCACGACGGTCAGGTCGGCCAACTACCGGCTCGACGTCTTTCAGACGGCAACCACGCCGACACCAACCAACACTCCGCCGCCCGGCGCGGATGCGTACGAGCCAAATGATACGAAGGAAACAGCCTACTATCTGCCGGTGTCCACATCGGCAAGCGCCAACAACGCCAACTTCTGGCCCGTTGGGGATGTAGATTGGTACGCCTTTTACGTTAAGAACGGACGCCGCTACCGCGCATCGACGAGCGATCTGATCGGTGTGGATACGTATCTCGAAGTGTACACACAGGACGGGTCCCGGATCGGAGGAGACAACGATGGCGGCGGCGGTTTCGCCAGCAAGCTGGAGTGGGAAGCGACGTACGACGGGTACTACTTTGTGCGGATCACGAATATGGTAACCAGTGGGCCTCAGGACACCTACGATCTGACGGTTGCCGAGATCGGAACCCCGGCGACGTCGACACCCGCACCTATGTCCCCCGTGCCGGGGATAGATCGCTGTGAGCCCAACGGCGACTTCGACCACGCCTGTGTGATCCCACCTAATCAGTCCTTGACGTTTAACTTGATCTCACCATATGGGGCGGGTCCCGACAACGACTACTACAAGATCTGGGTGAAGCCCGGGCTCCACTATGAGTGCCGGACCTCAGATCTATCACCGGGCGTTGATCCCAATATGATTGTGTACGATCAAAACCGGAATGCATTGGGGGGGAATGATGATGTGGCGCCAGGAGACTTCAACAGCGCTTTCAGCTACTACTCCACGTATTCCGGTTGGCTGTACGTGTTGATTGGCACCGGTGATCGAACGCCGAGCGACGTGAATGACAGCAACTACACGCTGCGCTGCGACACACGGGTTCCGGGGCAGCCGACGGCAACTCCCGCCCCTGTTCCAGCTGCAACTTCAGCTCCACAGGCGACAGCCGCGCGAGTTCCGGTGCCAAATGCGACGGTAACGCCCGCACCCGGCCTCACCGTGCGTACGCTAACTACGCCTGGTCCTGCAGTGACAGCAACCCCTGCGCCACGATTCATCCCTGTTGATCTCCTGGTCTATTACGATGCGAATGGGGATCGTCAGCCCGGAGCAGGCGAAGGGATTACTGGGGTCTCCGTTCAGGCCTACGAAGCGGCGACGAATCAGTTGCTGGCTCAGGGTTTCACCGATGACGCGGGGAGTCTGCGGTTCACTGTGTCTGCGCAAGGCCCAGCACGCATTGTTGTACCCTTCTTCGGATTCAGCCAGTTGGTTGCTGGCGATGACACCAGGATATACCTACGGATCCCTGCACACTAGCTATCCGCCCTATCTGAGGCCCTGGGAATACACCCTATGCCGACCCAACAAGAACCGCCTGCACCCAAGAGACCCTCCATACGATCGCTGCCCATATTGATTCCTGTGGTTGGCGGTGTGATTCTCCTGTCGGTAGCGGCTGTGCTGATCATCATTCTGCTGCTTCAACGGGTCGTGTTCAGGGGTGAGATCACCCCCACGAGTATGCCTGCCGAGGAAGTCAGCGTGACTCCGACAGTGTCGATTTCGCCCCTGCCTCCGCCGGTGACGAGCTGTGAGGCGATCGTGAGCAGCGGCGATAGCGAGGCACCCCTTGCACTCCCCGTCTCATTGACGCTCGGCACGCAGACGTTGTCTGTGCTTCCTGTCGAGATTCAGGGTGATTGGACCTATCCCTCGTCCTATGCTCCTGCATCGGTATGGTTTTGTGGCACAGTGGTCAACTACGTGATCGGCCTGTCGCCGACCGAGGACGCCATAGAGGAGTTCAGCAATCTGGCACCAGGTGACGAAGTCGCGCTACATCTGTCCAGCGGGGCACAGTTGGTCTTTCGAGTCTCGGAGCGGCGGCAGGTAGCTGCGAATACACCGGAGGTACTGGAGCAGCGTCGGCCTCGCCTGACGCTGATTGTTGAGCAGGATAGCGACACGTGGCAGGTGGCAACGGCTGAATACGAGGCAGAGACAGAGGCTCCGATTCCTGCCGGTACGTTAGCGGAACCTGGACATCTGGTTCCGCTAGGGGATGCACAGATCGCTGTCGTGCAGGGCTATTCTGTCAGCGATGCGCCCGGGTTGCAGCCCGAGACAATCTACTATCTGATCGAATTCTCCATCGAGAATACGGGTAGCTCGGCACTGGATGTGGGCGCGTTGACGATGCGCCTACAGGATAGCGCGGGAAACTGGTATCTGATATCGCCAGTTGCCAGCGCCGCTGGCGAGCGGGGTGTTCTCGACTCCACGATTGCTCCAGGTGAGAGCGGGGAGGGTTCGGCTGGCTACATCGTGCCCAGCACGATGCCAGGCCCCCGGCTGATCTGGACGGTAATCTCAGCCGCTGCGCCAGAACAGGCGAGTTTCGCTATCCCCTACGAGGCGCCAGGCGTCTCAGAACCTGGTGCGGCGCAGGTAGAGGTTGCTGTCACCGATGCCTTTGTGAGTCGCGACGGAGACGCTGTCGTGATTGAAGGGGAGATCGTCAATGTCGGCGACAGGGCAATCAACGTCGCACTGGATGAGATCAGCCTCACATCGAGCGCTGGCATAAGTGAGCTGCGGATGGCGGCCCCCCCTCTGCCGTGGACACTTGATCCTGGGCGGAGGCAGGTCATCGAGCTGCAGTTTGTACGGCCTGACGCTTCTGCTGTGCTGCTGGCCTTGCTGGGATACACGTTTGAGATTCAGGGGCTGCAGTAGCCCGAGAAGCCCGGTCCTTCCGCAGCTATCTACGTAGCGCTAACCACAGGGCCGCGATGGTTGGGGCAGATGCGGCTCTATCCACGCTCGTGCTTGTTCGATGTAGCGACCTATCGGCACTTCATCAGTTGGCTGCATGGGCGTGTGTTCTCCAGATAACCTCGCGATGAAGTCCAACGCGATCTTGTCGGTCGATGCGGTCACTTCCAGATCGACGACGTGAGCTCTAACCGTGGTGGGCCAATCCGCTGGGTCGGGGGCGCCATCAACGCGTACTACAGCCGCGTGATGATGCGAGTGAACCTGCGCCAGACACGCGTACACGCCTGTCGCCGGCACCATACGTTCGGGTGGCACGTTGACGAAGAACCAGTCCGACTGATCGCTGCGTGGCGTTTCGGAATCCCTCACGCCAGTCAGCCGATAGGGTCGTCCCAGACAATGGGTCGCCCAGGCAATGTCTCCCCTGGAGAGAGCCGCACGGATGCTGCTGCTACTGACCCGCATTCCATTGCACATCAACCGGTCGACAACGCGGACATCGAACCCACGCTCAGCCCCCAACTGCCTGAGGAATGGGAGATCGCCTTGTCGGCGGTAGCCCAGGCCGAAATCGGGTCCGGCCCACAGCTCGGTCATGCTCAGATGCCGGATCAGCATGTCGACGAAGTCAGCCGCTGGCATACGGACGGTCTCCGGCGTGAACAGGGGTACTACGAGGTAATCTAGCCCCAGAATCTCCAGTAACTCGGCCCTCTCTTCGACCGTGGATAGGAGTGGGGCGGGTTGACGACCTAACACTGTGCTGGGGTGAGGATCGAATGTGTACGCCGCGGCGAGCGCCCCGTTTGCGTGTGCAGCCTGAGTCATTCTACTGATGAGTTGCTGATGGCCGCGGTGGACACCGTCGAAAACTCCCACAGTGACATACGAGGGGCCTGTTATGAAGGTGTTATCAAGCTCTCGAATCAGTTGCACGATGGTATACTCTCAGGTGTGCAGAACACCTTGTGTGGCTGACAGATGTGAGTCGTCGGGTTGTACTTCGCAATAGCTAGAAAGGTGTCCCCTGGTCCGTAGACTCGGATCAGCATCTCGCACCCGAGTCTATGATCACCTGCCATGGCGAACGGTTGTGTGCTGGGTGACGCCGGAATCATCTGGCCTGAGCAGAGTCGCCGGCCGCTGAGAGAGTCCACGTGGAGCTCAGGTAGATGGGATAGCGCACTGTAGATGGGGTGCAGCATCGCCTGCCATCGTCCCGCTGTCACAGCTTGTGCAAACCCCTCAAGCTGAACAGCGTCCTGCCGGAGGAATCCGCCGCTACGTTCACGTACCAACGCAGTGACGTGGGCGCCACAGCCGAGCGCCTCACCGATGTCATGCACCAATGCACGGATGTAGGTCCCTGAGGAACATACCACCGCGATTGTGAACAAGGGCGGGGCCCAATCAACCATCGCCAGATGGGATATTTCCACCTGACGAGGCTGAAGCGACTCACGCTCCGGCGCCGCTCCCTGTCGGACCAGACGATGTAGAGGCTGCCCGTGGTGCTTGATGGCGGCATATACTGGCGGAGCCTGCTGAATGACGCCCCGAAACTGGTCAAGGGCGCCCTCCACATCCTGACGAGTCACAGTGGGAGATACTTGCCTGGTAATGTTGCCCTCAACATCATAGGTGTCTGTGGCAATACCCAGATGGGCTGTTGCCTGATACGCTTTGTCGCTATCCCGTAGGTACTCGGCAACCCGTGTTGCCTGGCCCACGCAGATCAGCAGGACGCCGGTAGCCAGAGGGTCTAGGGTGCCGGCATGTCCCACACGTCGCACTCCAATGAGTCTACGGATCTCCTGGACCATGTCGTGCGAGGTGGGCCCGCATGGCTTGTCGAGGTTCAGAATTCCACTAGACATCTTCTCAAGAGTGACTGGCTAGACTCGACTTGAGCAGGTTGATGACTCGGGCCTCAGCATCCTCAAGGGGACCAGGCACCGTGCATCCCGCGGCCAACGTATGGCCACCACCCCCAAGTTCGAGCGCGACTGCCGCGACATCGTGACCTGGAACAGCACGGAAACCTACCTCGACGTACTGATCATCGCGCTCGACCAGAACGGCCGCTATGTTGGCCTGATCGGAACTGAGGAGAAAGCTGGCCAATCCTGCATCACCGTTGCCGGAGTAGTGAACCGCTCGCCGCACCTGAGCGGGTATGGTTGCCCAGATGATCCCATGATCGAGCTTCATTCGCGAGAGTGCCGCGCCCCAGAGTCGCAGCGCGGCGGTGGACCGACGTTCAAGTGTGTTCTGGATGATGGTAGTGAGTGAGGCGCCGGTCTTCATCAGCCGCAGTGCAGATTCAACGACCTCAATGGTCACGTTACTCGTTCGCAGCCCTCGCGTATCAGTAAGGATTCCTGTGAGCAGGCAGTTGGCCGTACCCACGTCCACGGGCAGATGCATCGCGTCCAGTAGAGCCAACACGACTTCCGCGGTTGATGCGGCCTCAACGGATACGAGATTGATATCGCCGAAATGAAGATTCGTGATGTGATGATCGATGTTGATCAGTGGAACCGTATCGAACCCCGGCGTCTCTGTGAGACGGCCCGCCCGGCTCAGGTCCGAGCAGTCCAGCGTGATGACCAAATCAAAGGGCATGTCCACTACGCTTAGGAAGGATTCGACTTCGGCCAAGAAGAGGTACTCTGTGGGGACGGGGTCGACACAGGCAAGAATGGGACTTCGGCCAGACTGCCGCAACGCACGCGCCAACCCAGTAGTGCTCCCAATAGCGTCGCCATCGGGAGCACTGTGACAGATAAGTAGCGGCTGGCGTGCTCGGAGAATGTGCTCGCTACTCTCCGTCAACGTCGCTGTCTTCGTCGTCTTCATCGGCGAATCTCAACCCATCGAGGATACCGGCAATATGTTCGCCGCGCTCCAGCGAGGGGTCAAAGTGAAAGACCAACTCTGGAGTATTGCGCAGACGCAGCGAGTGGCCCAATTCTCGACGCAACCACCCTGCAGCACTGTCAAGGCCCTCCTGAGCATCGGCACGCGCTTCATCGCTGCCCAGCAAGCTGTAGTGCACATCGGCTCGCTCTGCATCGGGAGTAACCTCAACATCGGTGATGGTAATCATCTCGAGTCGAGGATCGTTGATCTTTCGATGCAAGAGGGTCGTGAGTCGATCGCGGATCAGGTCAGAGACCCGGCGCTGATACTTCTTGCTCATGGTTCCTCATCTGTCCCATTATGCTATGCAATTTCCTGGCGTTCTTTGACGTAGAACTGAATGATGTCGCCGACCTCGAAATTATGGAAATCATCCAGGCCGATACCACACTCAAAACCCGTGCGCACCTCGCGAACATCCTTCTCATGCCGTTTGAGCGATGACACATGCCCATCGTACAACTGCGCCTTGCCGCGCAAGACTCGTGCACGAGCGTTGCGTCGGGCTTCGCCCGAACGAATGTGGCAGCCGGCAATTGTTCCGATGCGTGGGATGTTGAAGATGGCCCGTACTTCGGCTTCGCCGATGGTCACGTCCGCGTAAGTTGGCTCCAGCAGCCCCTTGAGGGCCCGATCGACTTCATCGATGAGTTTGTAGATGACATCGTATGTCCGAATGTCGATGCCCTCACTCTCAGCCAAACGGCGAGCTGCGGAATCAGGATGGACCTGGAAGCCCACAATGATGGCCCCAGTTGCTGCAGCCAGGTTGATGTCGGACTCACTGATGCCGCCGGCCGCTGCGTGGATGATGTTGATGTTGATGTCCTCGCCCAGATCCCGCTCACCTAACCTCTCCAGCGAGGAGACAATTGGCTCGATGGAGCCCTGCACGTCAGCTTTGATAATCAGGGCAAGCTCCTTGGCCTGCCCGGCTTTGATGCGACTGGAGAAGTCGTCAAGCGTAAAGGTCTTAGCGGGAGCCGCTGCCTTCTCAGAGAGTTCCTCCTCCCGCTTGGCCACGATAGCGCGAGCGGCGCGCTCATCCGCGACAACCTGGAACACCTCGCCTGCTTCAGGAATGCCCGATAACCCGAGAATGACGGCAGGCATTGAGGGGCCTGCTGACTCAATCGATTCGCCCTCATAATCCAGCATTCGGCGAACACGACCGTGAACCAAGCCGGCGATGACCGTATCACCAACGCACAACGTGCCGTTTTGAACAAGTACGGTCGCCGTAGCGCCCAGCGTACGCTCCAACTTGCCTTCGAGCACCGTTCCCATAGCTGAACGGTCGGGATTCGCTTTGATTTCGGTCGAATCGGCGACGAGCAAGATGGCTTCAAGGAGGTCATCGAGCCCAACCTTCATCTTGGCAGAGACTGGTACGCATAGAACGCTGCCGCCCCAATCATCGGGCACCAGGCCCAAGTCAGCTAACTGTTGCTTAACTCGTTCCGGTTGCGCAGTTGGCTTATCAATCTTATTAAGAGCAACGATGATGGGAACCTGTGCGGCACGCACGTGGTTGATTGCCTCGACAGTCTGTGGCATCACTCCGTCATCAGCGGCCACGACCAGGATGGCGATGTCGGTCGTATGAGCGCCGCGCGCGCGCATGGCGGTGAACGCTTCATGGCCTGGTGTGTCGAGAAAGGTGATCTGTTTGCCATGGTGCTCAACCTGATAGGCGCCGATATGCTGTGTGATTCCGCCTGCCTCGCTGCCAAAGACATCGGTATGGCGGATAGCGTCCAGAAGGGACGTCTTCCCGTGATCGACATGCCCCAGAATAGTGACGACCGGAGCCCGTGGCTTGAGCTTGCTTGGATCTTCATTGGCATACAGGCGTTCCCAAAGCAGTGCGACTCCGTCTTCCTGCGGCTCTTCCGGTAGAGCTGCCTCCTCTCTCGGTTCGAATCCCATCTCCTGGGCCACGATGGCCGCGGTCTCATAGTCGATCTGCTGGTTAATGTTTGCCATAATACCAGCATTCATCAACTCTTTGATCATGACGATTGGCGTTACATCAAGAAGTGTAGCGAGTTGGCGTACTGACAGGGACGCTGGGATTTCTACTACATTCTCGTTCCTCTGTTCACTCATATATCATTCGCTCCCTTCGTTGCCTTCATCTCCCGCTTCAGTTTCCGGCGAAATCGCTCGGGGCAATCCAGACATATATTGCATTAGCTGCGCCTCGGTCTCGGCTGTCAGCGTTGTCTTCAGAGCCTTTTCTAGCTGTCCCTGCCTCAACGCCAACTCCCAACACACCTGCTGACGACACACGTATCCCCCGCGCCCGTTCTGCTTACCGGTTTCATCCACTCGTACGGCGCCTTCAGGTGTGCGAACGATGCGCACTAGTTCTCGCTTAGGACGAATCGCGCGACACGCCAGGCACGTGCGCTGCGGGATGTGCTTGCGTCGTTTCGTCTGCTTGCCCATAGGGAGCCTAGTCTATGAAATCGTCCCACTCGTGACTACGCCGACTACCTTTGCGCTGACGCCGTGCGACAAGCTGGCCCGTATTCTCATCAAATACCAGCTCACGCCGCCGCTGGCGCTTCTTTGATGAACTGGGCTCTCTCAGATTCAACAGATCGTCATCCTCATCAACAGCTAACTCAAGATCAAGCCCCTCTGGTTCCGCGAGTGGGACAGCAGGCTCGTCGTGGGCGGCCGTTTCATCAGGTTCCTGCGCTGATACTTCTTCAACCGCTGTCGTCAGTTCCTCTGGTTCTATGGGAGCCGGCAATTCCTGCTCTGGCTCGGTTATCTCCGATTCAGCGGTCGTCGGTGCTTCCACGACTGGAGTAGCGGCTTCTGGCTCAGCCTCCTCCTCCACCAGAGTGATGGTTGGGATTGCTGTTGACGTCTCATCGAGGGACTCACCATCAACTTCAGGCTCTGCCTCAATCGGCGCCTCGGCCTCCACCGCGACTTCCTGAACCGTGGGAACATCCTCGGTCTCTTCAGTCTCGGTAACCAAAGCTAACGCGTCGATGCATTCCTGTACTTCGGCGAGGCTTCTAGGCCCGAATCCATCGAGCTTCAGAAGCCCCTCGTCGCCTTCCGCCAAGCGCTCCAGAATATCACCGACGTTCTGTATCTCGGCGTTGGTTAGATGGTTCAGTACACGTGAACTCAGATCTAGATCTGTGAGAGAAATTGAATAGGCCTCATCTGGAATCTGTGCATGAGCCGCAGCGATTGCAGCACGACGCTCATTTTCGGCTGCGGCAATGGCAGCGCGCCGAGCCATTTCGTCCGCTCGAGCTCTCTCTCGTTCCGCGCTTCGTATGGATGCAAAGTACCCTTGTACCGCATCAATCACCTGCCGTAGGACTAGGAGTTCTTCGGCATTGTAGCTCAGCCTATCCTGTTCATGGCGCCGCAAGATACCGGCAACCTGCGGCAGCAGTTCTGCCGCTGTGCCCAAAGCCGGGAGTACCTCGGGGTCCTCGTTCACCATGCGCAGAGACTCAGTAGCAGCCTCTGTAACGCTTTGTATGTCAATGCGCCATCCCGTTAGCTTTGCAGCGAGGCGAGCGTTCTGACCAGCTCGTCCGATCGCTAGAGAGAGTTGGTCATCAGGCACGACAACGCTGGCAGTCCTGCCTTCGATGGGGTCATCGTCAAGGCGGGTGCCCAGGACCTTGGCCGGACTGAGGGCCTTAGCGATGAAAGTAGCGGGGTCCGCATCCCATTCGATGACGTCGATCTTCTCTCCACCCAGCTCATTGACGATCGATTGAATTCGAACGCCACGCATTCCCACACAGGCTCCCACAGGGTCCACCCCAGCCTGTCGAGCGGCAACAGCGACCTTGGATCGCGATCCGGCCTCGCGGGTGATCGCTTTGATCTCGACTGTGCCATTGAAGATCTCTGGAACCTCCAGTTCCAGAAGCCGACGGAGCATGTTCTTGTGGCTCCGCGAGACAGTGATCTGCGGCCCACGGCTCGTCTTGCGGACCTCGAGCACGTAGGCGCGTAGGCGCTGATGGAGGTTATAGCGTTCACCGGGAACCTGTTGATTGCGTGGCAGCGTAGCTTCTGTGCCATCGATGTGGAGGATCACCGCTTGTGATGTGACACTATGCACGGTCCCGTGAACGATCTCGCCCTCTTGCTGTACGTATCGGGTGTATTGGGCGTCTCGTTCCGCCTCGCGGATACGCTGCAGGATAATCTGTTTGGCACTTTGAGCCGCAATCCGACCAAAATCCTTCGGAGTGCTATCGACCATGATCGCATCTCCGACCTGTATGTTGGGCGAAATCCGACGTGCAGCATTCAGGGAGATCTCCTGGTCCGGATCGGTTGCCTTCTCAACGACCAGCTTCTCAACAAATACCTGCGGCTTTCCTGTCTCCAGATCGATCGAGGCAGTGATATTCTGTGTTGCGCTGATATCGGCGTTTCGGCGGTATGCCGAAACCAGCGCCATTTCCAGAGCCTCCAACACGATCTCTCTGGACAGACCACGGTCGCTACAGATTTGGTTGAACGCCAGCAAAAAATCCGATTTCATTGCCTTTCTCCTGCTGAAGGCCCTCCCGCCAATTCATATCCCTAATAGCAAGAAAAGTGGGGCTTGCCCACTTCTCCCACGTTCCCATATACGACAAAGACATTATAGCATAGACACCATGAACGTGCAAGTGGTTCCGAATGTGCGTTGTCGGTTGGAGCACTAGCAAGCGGGATGTCTGGTGTGTCCGGCCAGCTGCACCCGACACTATTCGCATTTTGTGACCCATCGACGGTTGTGATATAATCACCTCGTTGTCCTCAGCAGTGTACGGCTACGGTAGTCCGGTCGATATTGGGGTTCAGGCGGTAATCGCTTCACTATCTGCCCAACGTCGGAATGTGAGTGGCAGGCAGTGCGTCACGAGTTGACGATAGAGATCGCGGTAAGGAGAGGCCTGATGGTAGAGGAAAGACTGTCCCTGCGGAATCGCATTATCGGGGTGATCCTGCGTGACGCGCGAGAACGGGCCAACCTCACAAAGCGCGAGTGCGCAGACGCGTTGGGAGTGTCTGCGAGTACGATTACAGCTTTCGAGGATGGGCGCAAGCCGATCTCTCTGCCCGAAGCAGAGGTGTTGGCGTACGTTCTGAACCTGCCCCTCAAAGACCTGTGGGACCCCTCTCCAGGTATGGAAGGAGACACGCGGGAGGCTCCATTGCAGGACGTCCTGATGCTGAGGCATCGCATTGTGGGTGCTCTTCTCCGTGAGGCTCGCCTGGATCGAGATATGTCGCAAGGTGAACTGGCCGATGTACTGAAGTGTTCGACCAGTCGCATCGCGGCTTTCGAATACGGCGAGCGGCCCATCCCAATAGCGGAACTTGAGCTGATGGCTCAGCATCTTCAGGTACCCATCGAGCATTTTCTCGATGGCCCCGATGGACCGGTGGGCGAATGGCACAGACAGCAGGAAGCCCAGCGGCGCTTCAGCGAACTACCGGTGGACGTTCAGGAGTTCGTAGTCCGGCCTGCCAACATCAAATACCTTGAGGTTGCTATGCGACTCTCGCGTATGGAAGCTCGTGAGCTACGGGCCATAGCTGAGGGATTGCTGGACATCACGTACTAGTGGGGGGGCAAGTCGATGGGGGAGGCTGTCTCTGCTCAACAGATGAAGGATGAAGGCCTGCGGCTTTTCCAGGAGGGGCTGTATGAAGAAGCCGCGGCCAGGTTTGAGGAAGCCAGGAATGCGTTCATTGGCGAGGGCAGCGAGATTGATGCCGCAGAGATGGTGAACAACCTGGGGATCATCCATCGTATGGAAGGTCGTTGGGACGATGCGATTGCCATCCTGATGGATGCCTTGGCAACGTTTGTGAAACTGGGCGATCGCAGTCGCGAGGCACAGGCCCTGGGTAACCTGGGTGGGCTTCACGCCAGCAAAGGTGAACCCGAAAAGGCCAGGGAGTATCTGTCTCGAGCCGCCGAGATTTTCGAGCAGCTCGGTGATTCGCAACGCCATGGCGAGACCCTCCTGGCACTGGGAGCCCAGGCATGGAAGTCTGGCAACAGAAACGAGGGCCTGGCCACCTACGAGCTAGGGCTGGGTAGATTGGAGAGACTCACGGCTGGCCAGAAGACGTTGCGTGCCTTGTTGAGATTTCGCAATCGTCTCCTGGGCCGTGGCCGTTAGTCTCTCGCTGGTTCACTGTCTCAGCGCAGCTCCCAGTTCCTTCTCCAGTCGACGGATGATCTTCTGACGGACCTTGGCAACCGTCTTGTCCGTGAGCGTGCAATCATCAGCCTGGTAGGTCAGACGAAACGCCAGGCTCTTCTTGTCTTCACTGATCTGTTCGCCGCGGTAGACGTCGAAAAGGATCGCGGAGCGCGCAAGGGGGCCGCCGGTCTCGATGATAAGCCTTTGCACGATGGCCGCTGGCGTATCAGCATCGACCACGATGGCCAAGTCCTCGTAGACCGGGGGATGCACTGAGATGGGGACCGTGCTGTGGGGCGCCCCCCACTTCTCCAGCAGT
>JAAZAN010000260.1 GCA_012514315.1 Chloroflexota bacterium | reverse complement strand
GGTAAGTCGGCTAGAAGGGCGCCGGAGAGGAGCACATTGGCAGGCGCAGCGTCCACATCCAGCAGGCGGGGAACCTCATAGATATATATCGAATGGCCGATCGTGGCCTGCGGCTGACGCATCCTGAACCACACGAACGTATCCGGTTGGGACAGCCGCGCACCCACCAGGTTGGCGGCGCTGATAGCGTAGGCGCCCGGCAGCGGATACACCGGATGATACGGTAGCTGAGTGGGCAGGCCGCGTGGAGGCCAGGCTGGCAGAGGCCGGTATTCGATACCGTAGTGCTCAGGCGGCGTCGTGCCGAACCAGCTGAGATAGACTTCATCGACTTGGCGCTCGTCCAGGTAGACCTGCAACCCAGGCAGGTCCTGACCCCAGTCCAGATCTGACACAACCAGGAAGTCTTTGCCGCCTGATGGACCGCCAACAAGCTCATTGAAGTAAGTCAGATAGAAGGGATGGGCAGACAGCGAAGCGACTGCCAGCCACCCCAACAGCCCGATCCATACGATCTTCTGCCAGCGGGCCCGAACGAGCCCAATCGACTGGCCGCCGATGATGAAGACGAAGGGCAGAATCGGTAGGATGTGACGGTAACCGATGTTGAGCTCACTGATCAGCGCATTGCCATAGTACGTGGCAGGCAGCATCCAGAGTGCGCTATCTCTGATGCAGCGCTTCTGTCGCACAATGGCGAATACCCCCAGACTGCAGAAGGCCAGCGTGGGCAACGGCGTCTTGGTGAATAGCGCCACCACAAAGAAGTCCCAGCGCCCCCCTCGATACACCTCACCGCAACAGTAGGCCAGGTCCCTGCGCTGGAGACGCTGCAGCAGACTGACTAACTCCTCCCAGTGATAGGGGGCGGGTAGCGACAATCCCAGACCGTCTACTGGTCCCCAGCGAAAGCCATAGATCGCCCATAGGACGGCCAGAGCGACCAGGCTGGCGGCTCCCAATGAGACCAAATGGTCTAGCGCTCCCCTCGCACGGCCTGCAGACCATCCCCACGTCAGTGATGCTGCTGCCAGGACCGGGAAAAGGATTAGCGCAGGAAACCCGGCTGCCTGAGCGACCCCTAGCGCTACACCGGCGATCAGCCAGCGCTTCGCTGTGGGCCTCTGCAGGTAGCGCCACCATGCGAGTGCAGACAGAAAGATGAATGTGGTCTGCCCGGCGTCGGGTGTCACCAAGCGTGCGTGGGCGAGCAGGTTGGGGTCAAGGCAGCACAGGACACTGGACACGAGTCCCGCGATGAAGCCGGCTGACTCGGAGGCCCACCGGAATACTCCGGCGCTCAATACCACTGTGAGCAGTATAATGGGCAATCGCGAGAGGTAGATGATCTGATCTGCTTGGTGGTCGTTCAGCTCCCACATGAACTCGTACGCGTACAGGTAGATGTCGCGCGTGGCCCATGCTGGGTCGGCCGGAGGCAGCCTCACATCAGACAGAAGGCGTAGTGGCGCCGCTGCCAGAACATCGATCAGGATGGGATGCCGCACCTTCAACCATGTCTCACCAGTGCTCAGGTACGTGTATCCACGCGCGATGTAGACGAACTCATCGTAGGTCGCCGATGCATACCGGGCACTGCGCAGCGCGACCGAGAACATCAGGAGCAGGAACAGCACCGTAGCCCAACGAGCAGTGCGTGAGTTAAGCCGGACGCCGCTCACGGTGTTACCTCGTAGATGAACAGGGAGTAGCCCACCTTGGCATCCGGAGCACGGGACCGAAACCACGCATAGACATCGTGGTCCGGAAAGGCAACTCCGACCAGATTGGTGACGCTAATCACATATGTGCCAGGCCCAGGCTGCTCACGGTTGAATGGCGGGTCTTCCCACAGCACGAATCCGTGGGGAAGGCCTGGCAACAGGTCATAGTTGATACCGTAAGCCTCGGGATAGGCGCTGCCAAACCACCCCAATCGTACGCGTTCTACGCCTTCGGCATCCATCCAAAGGCGCAGCTTCTTGAGATCCTGGCCCCAATCAATGTTGGAGTCGGCCAGGACGCGCCATCCCTCTTCAGGCCCTCCCCCCATTCGGTTGAAGTAAGCCAGAAAATCTGGATAGATCGAAACCGTGCAGACCAGCAGCCCTGTACTCAGTACAAGGGACACGGTCTGCCATGCGATAGCTGGCCAGAGCTGGTATCCGTCCGTCCGAGCCAGACGGCCAATATGAAGCGCCACAAAGGGCAGCATAGGAAGAAGGTGGCGGTAGCCAATGTTGAGGTTGCTCACCATCGACATAGACAGGAACGCAATGGGCGGCATTGCGATGAACCAATCATCATATCGTGGACGTCGCAGCAGCACCCCGACAGCCAGGATGGTACCGAGGAGCGTGGGGATGGGGGTCTTGACCGCGAAGGCCACGGGAAAGTAGGTCCACCAACCCCCATCGCGATACTGGCCCATCAGGTAGCTCGGTCGCCCCTCAGACCCAAACGCTAGCATCGCTTTGAGCCCTTTGATATAGGGCGACGCCGGCATTGGAGGACATCCGAGCCATATAACGCCGGCCTCAAAGCCGTAGATGGCCCAGAGCGTCAGCGCGCTCACGCAGAGCAACAATGCAAGCCCGGCGATCACACGCCTGACCTCGACCCAGCGCCTTGGTCGGAAGCGCCAGGTATACCCGATACCCGCCAGGATCAGGATAGGGCCGAACGCAAGTGCGGTCAGCTTGGCCGCGAGCGCCAACCCGAAGGCTATCGAGGCCCAGAGGCCACGACGCCAGGTCGGTTGCCTGAGAGCCCTCCAAAGGGAGTAGGAGGCCAGAAAAACGAAGAACGCGCCGCCCATATCGGTCGTAGTCAGGCGAGTGTGCGCGAGGATATTGGGATCCAGGGCGCAGAAAGCGGCGGCCAAGAGCCCCCCTGGGCCGCCATGAACTGAGTTGCCCCATCGAAATGCCAGTGCAACGAGCATCAACCCGATGGCGATGATTGGCAGGCGGGCCAGGAAGATGATGCGGTCAGGGTCGGTGTTGGCATGCCAGAGGAAGTTGTCCGCGAAGTGATACCACTCTGCAGCCTCCCACCATGGATCAAGAGGCAGGTTCGGATGAAGCAGCCAATGTACAGGTAGTGCGCTCATAACGTTGACCAGTGGGGGGTGCTCGATGCTCAGGCGCGGGTCGCCCGTGCCTAGATACGCAGCGCCACGGGCGATGTGGTTCTGCTCATCCATCGTCGGAGATTTCTGTATCGCACTGGTGAGTGCCAGTCCGAAGAACGTGATGAGCAGCGCAACGAGCGCGAACCGTACGCGAATGGCCTGACTCACTGTATCCTCGCGACCGTCAATGTCAACGAGTCACCGATGAACGAACCTGTATTATCGTAGATGGGCAGCCGCTCATGCGCATCCTGCAGACTGTACATTCCAACCCGGAGGGGGATTTCCACTCGGGGGGCATCTATCGCCACTGGAACGATGTAATCATCGCGGACAATGCGGCCAGGATCCCAGTAAACGATCGGCCACAGTTCGCAACCCGGTATGCTGTCCATCTGCCCCCACATTGTGTTGCCATCATAGAGGTGGACGAAAACCTTGTAATCAGCGCTGATGGGACGGAGAGCTTCCCAGTACAGTGTCAGCCGGATGATCCCACCAGGCTGAGCCTCACTCGCATCGAGTCGATACCCCAACAGCTCAATATCCTCACCCAGGCGATACCGGGCATCGATATAGCCCCCGCCTGGCGGCAGGACAAGGTTCTCCGGACGGGTGCGTGAATCGAAGTACGCGGAGTAGTCCTCGGCATCGTAGGAGCCGGGAGCTGCATCGGATGTGCCCCGACGGTATATCCACAGTTTGGGCTCACCGCCTACACGGACGTCGCCCCAAAGATGGTATTCGGCCTCGATCTCCGCCTGGTCCGTTGGCATGACGTCCTGGACATTCTTGGCGATGAAATACCACTCGGGTCCTGGGCAGTAGCTACGCTCCATGTAGGGTACATACCAGGTGGTGATCTCCGGTTCCTCGTTGCTCCCATAGGCGCCGTGGATGATGCCTTGTTCTACCATAGCGCCGATGACTTTCCAGCCCGCCTGGTACGGAAATCCGAAGAATCCAGTGACCGGCGCCTCACGATGCGGGCGCCAATAGAGTGATGGACGATGATCTGGCCAGGTCCGCTTGATCTCGTGGACGTGTTGAACGAACATCAAGTAAGGATAGTAGGCCAGGAAGAGGAAGAGCACAAGGCATACGCCCCAGAGCATGGTGCGGACTCTCCTCCGTGCAATTCTGTCCACGAGGCCAACCAGTGTGGAACTGGCGATCAGTGTGGCGCCGGGGAAAGTGTTCAGCACGTGAGTAATGGGGTTTCGGACCAGAAAGTAGTAGAAGATGAACGGAACAGCGAACCAGATCCAGGCGGCGCGCGCGGGCACTGTCAGTCGGCCGCCGACGATCAGCATAAGCAGGAGGACGGCGAAGACCGGCCCCGTCAGAAGGTGAATAGCCGGGATGGCCAGGCTGCCTACCAGGAGCACACAGCCGAAGATCGGGACAAGTACTCTCCGTCGCTGAAACCCCGCGAACACCGCTACGACCAGCAGAACTGTTCCGATACCGAGATAGTACGTTGAGTTGTAGAATGTATTGGTCGACAACGACGCGATCAGATTGTTGTAGAGCGGTCCGCCGCCGCTGAGCCTCGCTCCGCTCAGGTACCTCATCGTTCGGGAGAAGCTTGGGTGCAGGACGTAGGGCATGTAGAAGAGCGCAAGTACGGCCGCTGCAAGCAAGGCAGCCAAGAGCGCCCTACGGATGTGACCCCTTCGGTTGACGCGGTCCAGCCAGATGTGCCGAATCAGGACGTAACCGGCAACGGGCAGTGACATCACCGTGTCGTAATGGGCCATGGCGCCGAAGGCCAATAGCACGGCGCTCACGATGATCCAGGACCGCTCATCCTCTTGTGTCCAGCGCCACAGTGCCAGGAGCCCTAATGTCGTCCCCGCCAGGACCAGGCCCTGATACTGCACAATGCGCCCGAATCCCACAAAGTACCCGTTGAGACTCAACAGCGACGTAGCTACTGCCGCCGTTCGCCAGCCGAACCATCGCCGTCCAACGAGGTAAAACCCTACCAGCCCTAGGACGCAGATATAGGCGAATGGAAGGCGCGCTTGCCATTCGTTGATCGTGCCCGAGAGTGTCCAAGTGGCCAGTGGAACGAGAATCTCCCCAGGTCCTTTGTAATGATAGAATACCTGGGCATCTTCCCCGGCGATCGCGCGCCCGGCCCTGGCCATGATGACCGCCTCGTCCCCCTGGAACTCGCTGTAGTCCAGATGGACTGTGCGGAGGACGGTGGACAAGCCAATGATCAGCAACACACTGACCCAAGGCGCCCACTCCGCTCGGGGAGATGACTCGCTGTTGTCGAGATGAGGGCGACATCTGGATGCCAGCCCGGCGAGCAGCCCAGTCAATGCATTTACAGCAATCAACAACGGGGCCATGGTGAGTGGGCCAGGGAGGTAGTGCAGCAGGAGCGTTGCTAAGGAGACCGACGCGATCCCCAGGGCGAGTCCAATCGCGGTGTCATCAGCACCCGGCCATCTGCGACGGCGCGCCGCGAGCAACCAGGCCCATGCCAACCCCGGCAAGATCCAGAGCACCGCAAAGGAAGCCGCATAGCGGGTCATGGCTAAGCAAAGGGCGAGATTGACGACCAGCGCGGCGGCGATCAGACCCAACAACTGATTGCGACGCAAGTTCATACTGGGCGGCTCCTATCCCACATATGGTACAGACTTTCACCGAGATACACGAGACCGCCGACCAGACCGGTAGCGAGCGCCACTCCACCCATCGCGATGCCTAGCGCTGCAGCAACGCTGGCTTCGATTCGTGCCGGGGCAAAGACCGCGGTGCTGACTGCCTCACGCACGCCCCACCCACCGATAGACGGAATCAGCAGAGAAACCGAGATGAGCGGTGTGACGGCAAAGAAGTATCCGACGCCGGCATGGGCGCCAACAGCCCTGCCGCACAGCCAGTTGATGAACACGTTGACTATGTTGAATATGAGGGAGACCATAAACGCGCCACCGATGGCCCTCCATCCGCACCCTGTCACCGCTGCGTAGACCTTGGCCAGAGTGCCCTGGCCGGCTAACGATATCCTGGCAGGCAGATAACGCGTGATTCTACGGAGTACCCTGCCCTCCAGGACCAATGCGCCGCCGGCCAACCCGACACAAGAGACCAGGAGCAGTGTCCTGACCAGCCAGGGTTCCAGCGCGGAGGCGTAGAATGGCAGCACAGCGAGCCCCATGGCAAAGAGCACCAGCAGGCCGGTCATACGGTCGAGTATCACTGTGCCGATTGCGTCGGAGGGATCCGTGTCCTGGGTCAGTTCAACCGCCCTCACAACATCGCCCCCGAAACTGGTTGGCAGGAAGCTGTTGAAGAACTGCCCCACGAAGTAAAGCCGGAGCAAACGCCAGAATGACACGGTCGCGTCCAGACCTCGCAGCAGGACGTACCAGCGGGCGGCGCGAATGACCATGCTGAGAACAAATAGGGCGAACGCAGCCAGCAGATAGCGAAGACTGGCCTGCAGCAGGACATTCACGGTGTCGCTCAGTCCCACATTCCAGAAGAGGAACGCCAGTGCACCGACACTGATCAGCACACGCAGGAGATTCATCCACACCTTTCTCATTCAAGCACCTCAATCGGCGACAGCAGCAGGCGGTCTGCGCCCAGGACCATGAGGCGCACGCCCGTCCCCACATCATAGACCCCAGTCTGTAGAATAGAGGTGGAGAGGGGCCAATCCTCAGGAATCGAGAGCGTATGCTTCTGGATAATCAGGTCGCCCGGGGACCAAGTCGTAGGCGGGCTACTCAGCCCATCGTCCTGGATCACAGCGTCACCATCTGTTGTTAGAAGATGAACGAAGATCTTGACCGGATGCGAAGGACGACGATCGACGTGCCAGTAAGTCAATATGGTCAGTGCGTGCTCGCTTCCCGATTCTGCAGATGATCTGCGATGGCCCAGGAACACAAGCTCTCGCCCGAAGGGTACCGGAGCGCTGATCGACCGGCCAGATGGCAGCCTGGCGTTCGTATCCAACGATCTCTGAATATCGCTGGGCCCATTCGAGTATTGCAGCGTGTACTGGACGAAGGCGCCGCTGGCCGGATATACCGCGTCGCCCCCCCATTGGTTGATCTGGTCGCGGAGATCAGGATCGAATGGAACGATCCCGGGAAGAAAGATCCGAACGTTGGACCCTGTAGGGATGACTAGCGTCTCCCGGGGGTCGCACAGCCGGACATTGGATGTATCCCGGCGGGTCGACAGGGTGAGCGAAGGACCGTCCATCGTCAGTGGTGAGAGCCCTCCAACCGTCACCGCCACGTCGGAAGGCAGTTCGTTGAGCGCCTGCCCGACAGCGGCCAAGTCGGCTTGATGGTCAAAGCGCACGACCTCATTCTGCGGCCATCGCACGAAGTAATCGTCTGCTGCGGCGGCGCCTGTGACAGCCAGGGAGACCACGATCAGGATGCCGGTAGCGGCACGAGCCCCTCGCCGTCGTTCTCCAACGGCCAGCCGTTGGCTGATTGCCTTGCCCATCTCCGTGATCGCCAGTGAGGGCAGCGTGAATACGGTAACCAGCCCCAAGACCCCCCTGATCGAGCTGGGTGGATCGGTTGTGGCAACGCTCGGCCCGAGAGAGCCGAGTAGCCAGATCACGAGAAATCCGTAGCGTGGTTGTCGCCAATAACGCAGAGCGACCACCAACCCGATATAGAACAGAGCCGCACTCAATGGGTCGGCGAAGATCGGCCGACCAGGGACGTTCTGGCGCGGCCACGGATCACCGGCAATCGTGAACATTTTCAGGTTCGCAATGAGGTTATTCCAGACCGGGCCTGGGTCACCACTGAGCAACCGGATCATCGGTTCCTGAATCTCAGAAATGCGATGCTCAGCGCCTGGATTGGCAAGCAGCCACACGACAAGCGGCGCCCCTACCGATGCGGCAACGCCCAACATAGCGATCATGCGCCACCAGCATCGCCGTGCGGGGGCGTGAAAGAGAAGTAGATAGCCCAGCAGGACAATCACAATGATGGGCAAGATGCGGGCAGCCATATATGTGTACGCACTGAGTCCCAGGTACAGACCGGCCCACAGCCAGCAGGCGACGCCACGCTCCTGAGTGGACCTTGGTTCGAGTGCGCGAAAGAGGTAATAGGCGAAAAGCGCAGCGGTGACAGTCAACGATATCGCGCGTAGTCCGACCCGAGAGTAGAACACCGACCAGAACGATATCGCGAGCCAGGTTGCCGACAAGAGCGCAGTGGAAACAGAGAACAGTCGACGCACAAGCACGTACGTGACCGCCAAGCCCAGCAGGCCAAGGGCCGCCGACGGGTAGCGGATGCCCAACCAGTGATCGCCTAACACTGCGACCGACCCAGCCTGAATGTACTGGTAAAGCGGTTCGTGTCCATAGGCGGCAGTGAAGTAGATGGCGTGCTGTCCGCTCAGGATGTCCCGCGCGATGAGCCAGTTCGCGACCTCGTCATGGGCCAGCCCAGGCGGCACATCGCCCAGGTTCCAGAACCGCAACAAGGCGGCGAGCAGCAATATGATGGTACGCGCGGTCCTTTCAGTACGTTGGCTCATTGGAGTAGCTGCGTCTAGTGGGCGGGGTCCCGTTGCATCCGGCTCATTGCTCTACCCGGATCGTGCTCAACCGCAGTCGATTGTTTACCCAGTGCCCGTCGGGTGCAATGATGGGCAAGCGCTCCACGTCAGGGTCGTACAAGCCTACCTCTATATTGTAGAAGTTCGCGGGGGTTGTCAACCCGACGGTCAATTCACGGGTGTCCTCGACAACCTTGCCAGGCGCCCAGCTACTCGTGGGTGCGTTGCCGTCGACAGGCCAGCCGTCGTCACTCCCCCACACCTGGTTCTCGACACCCGCGATGTGCGCGAAGACGCTGTAGTTTGTCTCCAACGAGGTCCGTGCTTCCCAATACAGCGTCAGGTGTATGGTGTCACCGGGACGCGCCACTCGTTGATCCAGGTGGTAGCCCAGCAATCTGATCTGATTGCCGAAGTTGACGTCCAGAGGGTTGGGGAACTCGCCAGCACGAGACGCGATCTCAATACCGGCCAGTTCGACGACGTCGATGCCATCTTGCGTTGTGAGACGGACCCCCTCGGGGAGATAGAGCCCAACCTGTATGCTCGCCAGGTCGGGGGCGTACGCGGTCTCGGGAACCTCAACTCGGTACGTATCGGCGAATGTGACCCCCGGTTGCCAGACGGTCGTGGCATAGTGACCGAGTCCGGGATATGTATCGCGCTGCGCGATCATCGTGCCGACCTCGCTCAGCAGGTGGACAAAGACCGCGTAGTTCTGCTCCGTACGGCGAATGACATGCCAGTAGAGTGTGACTTCGACAGTGTCGCCTGGCTCGATCATGGAGGGGGAGACCTCATATCCGACCAGTTGTGCGACGTCACCGAACTGGGCTTCGCTCCGGTTCGAGATGCTCTCCAGCTCACTGATGGTCAGCGCTCGCGGGCGCGCATACGCAGGGATCAGGACGCACACCAGCCCGCCGATACCCACGGCAGCCATCCCCACAGATACAACCACACCAGAGGTAGTGACCCAGCGCTCCGGAAATAGGCGGAGCAGTCCCAGGGCAATCAGAATCACCATGGCTGGCAGCCCGGGGAAGAGGAATCTCCCCATCGCCCCAGCTGGCTGAATCAGCATGTAGTAGAGCACAACAGCCACGATCGCGATGAGACTTGAGATCAGGATCATGTACACCTTGCTGGAAACCCGTGTCCGACCCGACGCCAGATGCCCCGCCAGTGCCACGGCGCCGAATACCAGGATCGCCTGATAGTAAGGTTGGGGAAAAGGAATCTGCCCGTAGCCCAGCCGTCCCCATAGACTGCTCCACAGGTACGGTATCCCCTGTCTGACGAACCACCAATTGTCGCCAGCCGAACGACCCGCCCACAGTTCGTTAACTTGCTTCATCCCGGTCGGGTCACCGTAGAGATGCCAGTTGCGTGCGTACCACCAACCGGAGATGAGGGTCGCGATAGCGAGAACAGTGACAGAGCTGCGCACATAACCGCGTAATGACCGCCTCTTCACGGCTGTCAGGATATAGGCGACCTGAATGGGAACGAACAAGGCCAACAGGTTGAATTTGGTTAACAGGGCCAATCCCAGCAGGATGCCGGTTGTTATGTCCAGACGCGTACTCGGGCCAGTCTCGACCATCCGTATGCATACCCAGAGCAACGCGGCGCCCATCAGTGCCGCTGGCACATCATTGTTGACCGCGCCGCTCAAGTAGAGGAACTGAGGATTGAACGCGATCAGGGCTGCACTGGCCAGTGCCACGCCAGGGTGGACTGGATCGAGAATCCGTGCACTCGAATACGTCAACCATACAGCTCCGGCGCCTAGCAGGATCGTCAGAAATCGGACGATGTAAACAGCCAGCGTCATACCCCGGTATGGGAATGCCTCATCATCTCCGTGGATGTATAGGTTCTTATTATCTCGGCCCACATCCCAGTAGTTGTGAGCCCAGAAGGGATTCCCAATTGGTTCGTAGTAGACGTCCTGCTGATCAGGGACCCAGCCGCTGGCAAGGGCGCCGAGGGCGTAATACAGTGGCGGATGATGGCTCTGAGCACGGGGAGCGCTCAGGCTCTGTACAGGCAACTCATGGTATGCGGCAATGTGATGGACATACCGGAAATGCCGAATCTCGTCAGTCGATTCGTATAGCGGGTTGCTGACAGCGTAGCTCGCGGCCAGCACCAGGTAGATTGCCAGGAGCAGCCCCAGTCCCAGGCGATCTCGCTGGCTCAACCGTCCACCTCGATGGGGATCAGGACCCGGTCAGCGGAGCTGTCACCCCCCAGAGTCTCCCATTGTTCGCCTGTCATCGGATCATACAGACCAATCTCAATCGATGTCCCTGCCTCAAGGCTATCTGGAATCTCCAGGACGTGAACCTGCAGGATGCGATCTCCGGGGCGCAGCGTGAGTGGATCCACCCAGAGCCCGTCATCGCCGCTGACGAACGTACCATCGTCAGTCACCAAATGGACTGATACAGACAGACGTGGTCCGCTATAGACACCCGGCGGCGGGGGGTTCGCAATGAGCGGGACATTCGGCAGTTCTAGCGCTCGCCAGACCTCCCACTCTGTGTAGAGTGTCAGCGTCAGATCTTCCATGCCACCATCGACCGACGGAGCGGCGACGGACACGCCCCAGCTTGAGAGTGCCAGACCGTTGGCGAACCGTTGGTCAACGGCCACTGTGCTCCAGGGTAGCAAATCGCCGACATCATTCGGTCGACCCACAGTGAACAGACCGAATGAACCTGTGGCGGATGGAGCTGCGCTGGTCGCTCTGTTCACTGTGTTCGCCAGCTGATCGTGTAGGACAAGGCTATCAGGCACGATCAAGACGACAGAACTGTCAGTTTGAGCTGCAGGAATAACGATGGCGCGTTCCGGATTGAACAGCCGGATGCCAGTCTCCTGGTTTCGAAGATCGACGTCGAGCGCCACACGATCCCATGGTCCCATCAATCGGCTGGCGACTCCAACCTCTCTGACATCCGGGTGAGCATTCAGATACTGGGCCACGTCGCGATACTCACCGCGATATAGGAACCTCACCATGCCCCGTTCCGGCCACACGCTGAAGTAATCGTGTAAGTCACGGTAACTGTTCGTCGTGAGGAAGAGTCCTAGCAGAATCGCCGTGGCTCCGTACAGCCATACACGACCCGGCAAGCGAATCCGAGGAGCGCGCGCAAGCAGCTCTGAGAAGATGATGGCCGGAAGGATGTATACAATGGGCAGAATCAGGATGGTGTGACTGAGGCTGGCCGGCGGGACGCTGACGAACGCCGGCGCCAGGCCCAGTCCTAACCAGGCCAGCAGACCAAAGAATCTGGGCTGCTTCCACCGCAGAACACTGAGCGCAACACTGCACCAGAAGAGGAGGCCTCCCAGGATGTTGAATACGGGCCGATGCGGGATGTTGTACAGCCATTCAGGATCCCCTGTCGCGTGAAACATCCCCAGCGTGCTCCAAGTATATTGGAGCAACGTCTGTGGGTTGCCACTTGCCAGGTCGTGTATCGGCACTGCCAGTTCAGCCAGTCGGGCATCAGCACCGATCCCCTCCACCGCAGCCTCACTGGTCCCTTGAGCGATAGCGACTCCGAGCGGCAGGGCGAGTACGGCCGTCAACACCATCGCGACAGCCATGCCGACCCAGTTCTGCATGAAAACCCGTCGATGGAAGATCAGCAAGTATACTGCCAATACAATCAGCAGGATGGGCAGCAGCCTGGCAGCGGGATAGGTGTAGAGACTGATTCCTGTGAGAAGTCCGATGATGCCCCATCGCGATAGCCCCCGGTGCGCTGGCTGTTTGACCGCTTCGCCTTCGGAACAT
>JAAZAN010000259.1 GCA_012514315.1 Chloroflexota bacterium | reverse complement strand
TAGAGTGGTGCTATCATACCATACCGCGCAAGCGGGAGATTTCGGATTGAACCGAGGATCTCAAAATGATAGGCTGGGGTCATTAGCAATCACGGAACGAGGACCTATGGCCGACAAGAACAAGACGCAGATCATCCGCGCGGGCAACCGCACGTACTTCCTGGATGTGCGCCAGACGAAGGATGGCAGGAACTACCTGGTGATTACGGAGAGCCGGTTCAAGGGGGACGGGAAGGAGCGCGAACGGCAGAGCATCCGCGTATTCCCCGAGCAATCCGCCGAATTTCTGGAAGAGCTAACAACCGCGATCTGGTCCCTCAAGTAGCAGATGCCCTCAGAATCATATGGCTGTTCAGACATCAAAAGGCGATCGGTTGAAAGCGTGGATACAAACAGTGCTCGAGATATTCGACTCTGGTCTGGTAGAGCTTGTGATGCGCGTGTGGCAGCTGACCAAACAACTCATGCCGGGATCAAAGAAAGCAGCGCCTCAGGGACCATATGAAGTGTTGGCCTACGAGTCGCGACTGGAGCTCAAAGATGCGAAGGGCAAGAAGGCGATATTCTACAAACGTGAACGCGTGCGCTTTCTACAGGACAATGTGATCGCGTTTCAAGATCTGGTATGGGGTGATGGGGACATTTTCCTGGACTACAAGTGTTCGCCAGGTGTTGCTGTAGACCGATACCGCGACGGACACCGCTATCGCGTGCTGATTTCACTGCGAGAGACCAAGAACCAGGGAGATGAAGAGGAATTCCTCATTCAACGTACAATACGTGATGGGTTTGTCAAGAATGTCGAGAGCTTCCAGACGGAGGTCAATCACCCAACCCATACTCTCACAGTGAGCGTGGTCTTCCCACGCTCTCGTATCCCGCAGCGTGTATCCCTGACTCGGCAAAATATGGCGCATACGGTTGAGCTTGGTCCAGAGAATCGTTTGAAGCTACCTGATGGGCGCACGCAGTTTTTGTGGAAAACAGGTGCTCCACAGCTATACGAAGCCTACATTTTGCGGTGGGAGTGGTGAAAGAAGAATGGGCGACAAGACACGTCGCCCATCGGACAAACCGTTTAGGTGCCGCTTCCGCCATCCATCGGCCTACCTTTCTACTCAATCGTTACCAGAGAAAGCCACATCCAAATGTTTTTGCTGTGCAATTACATCATATACGTTGTAGACAGCGTATACCATTTTTCATAAAATTGCAATGAATTTATGCGATTTTGGAGTAAACAGTTGAATGCCAAGTTGTTAGGTGCCCGTATCCGAGAAGCGCGCGAGCGTTTGGGTATATCGCAAGACCAGTTGGCAGAAATGGTCTCAAAAGACCAGGCTGCTATCTCGGCCTATGAACTTGGCAAGCGCAGAATTGCTGCAGTCGACCTTCCAATATTTGCGAAAGTATTGAATATATCAATTCTCGATTTCTACGAAGGTGAAATTAGCCCGAATGATCTTGATAGGGCTATCCTCACGGAATTTCGCAAGCTTCCCACTGTAGAATCCAAGCGTTCCATCATCGAAATTGTTCGCCACATATGCGAAACCATCAATATTCACTATCGTGACTGACACTGCCTGTTGACTCCCATAATGAGCAGCTGATAGACTCGCGCCAGCATGGAAAAACGGAATCCGGCTCTCGGAAAATGGCGCAATTTCTGTATGGCGTGGACCCAGTTCTGGGTAGTGGTCCGCTGTCTGGAACGTCGTGACGACCTAATACGTCTCATTCGGTGGGCAGAGCGCAAACGCTTGGCAGGCCCCCTGAAGCACTACTGGAATTGCCTCTCTGATGAAGAGCGACGCTTATTTCGGTACCGGCTCGAAAATCCCAAGAAGCTCCGAGTTGCCCACCTAATTTACAAGCTCGAAACCTTGACTACTCCTCCACGGCGTTACTATTCCTCTGGTTCCGCCTCCAGATACCGCAATCGATAACCACATCAAAGCTTCTGATTTGACACCACATTATAAACGCTTTAGAATGACAATATAATAAATGTAAACAATCAAGAATGCCCCCGTCAGGTGCTGAATACACCCACCGAGGGCTGACCTAACCGCTGAGCTAGCAGCAGTCAGGCTGACACCCATTCTAGGTGATCTTGGCAAGCCGTCCAAGCTGCTGCCTGCTCAGGCACCGCACTCGACGGCTTTTCGTTTACCAGTAGGGGATGCAGACTGCATCCAGAAAGGAAGGTGTGCCGAAACAAGTCATGTATCTCCCGCCATCCGCGGACGAAATCCGGCGGCTGGCCTTCAAGACCAGCCACAAGATGGACCTGACCGATGTCAAAGACAAACAGGAGTTTGCTGGGTTCCTGAAAGCACTCATGGTAGCCTATGCCTCCAAACGTACCCGCGAACATAATCAAGGAGCAATCACATGGCCCAGCCGAGTGTAGCCCTCTGCTACATCCGTCAATCCTTTACCCGCGACGAAAATGACAAGGCCAGCCCGGAGCGCCAGCGCGCGTGTATCGAAGCCAAGGTCAAAGCTGAGGGTTGGACCGCTGAGTGGTATGAAGATGCAGATGGCCACAAATCGGGGCGGTTCGTCAAGAATCGACCGGGTTGGTTGGCGCTGGAAGCCCGCATTGGAGACCCAGATGTCGTGGCGATCATTGCTTACGACCTGGCGCGTCTGCACCGTAAAGGCTGGCGCATTGGTGACCTGTTGGACCGTATCACGCGACACGAAGTCCGGTTGGTCTTTGCCGCGCCTGGCTACGAGATGGATCTCAGTTCATTCAATGGGCGCATGCTGGCTCAAATATCCGCTATGCTCGATGAGGCCTACGCCGAGGACGTGTCGCGCCGGACCAAAGCCTCGATTGCGTATCTGCGCAGGCAGGGCAAGAGTGTCGGACCACCTCCGTTTGGCACCACGCGTAACAGTGACGGGTTTCTGGAACCATCGACTGAGGGCGCATGGGTGCTGCCTGATGGGCAGGCTGTCGCCGGTTCCGAAGACGAGCCGCCGCAGTCGGACGCGCAGTGGCGCAGTTATTACGAATGCGCGCACTACATTCTGCGCATCTATGCTCAGGATGGTATCGGAGCTGATGCCATCGCGTACCGTCTCAACCTGCAAAGCTGGCCATTTCGAGACCGCAAGGGGCACCCTCGCCCGGTCACGCGCGACGACATTCGCCGGGTGTTGGCGAATTGGCCGGAATATGGTGGCGCCGTGCCGGACCAGAAAGCCAAAGACCGCCCAGCCTATGCCGACGATGTTGACAGCGTTCGACTGAACGAGGACCGCGCTGTGTTTCCGCTGGACTTG
>JAAZAN010000258.1 GCA_012514315.1 Chloroflexota bacterium | reverse complement strand
TGCTTGCCCTCGAACTTGTTGACCTCCATCACCAACGGGAAGAAGTCATCGAAATCGTCCGGCGGGGAGGCGTCGATATAGTCGTCTAGCGGCTGGTAGATGCCACGGGCGCAGCCGTATGCATACCACCGGCTGTGGCCGTAGCAGATGTCCTGCAACGTGCCGGCGATAAAGCCTGTCTCCGTCTTCGTCGAAATCTCGTTATAGACAGTCTCCTCTGACACTACCTCGACATCTGGGTTCGCCTCCATGTACTCAGCAATGCACTTGTTCACCATGTCGATGGTGTTGACTGTGGCAGGCGTCTGAATGCGAACCTTGACCTTCTCAGTGGGGGCAGCCTGCTGGGCCACGGGCTTGCCGACTCCTTCTGCCGACGCGGGCGTAGGACTCGGCGAGGCGCTTGGGGCACAGGCGGCCAAGGCGGCGGCGCCGGCTGCTGCTCCCATCAGGCGCATGAACGAACGTCGGGTAAAGGCCGTATCGCGCTTCATGTCGTACCTCCAAATATGGCGTGCTGAATCAACCTGGGCATGTTCTCACGCGAACGAACGTGCGCTGATAAGGCTTATCTCCTTTCCGCCGGGTACTGCCGACGAACGGGCCGGGAACGAACTGTCGTCGCTACCCTTTGAGCCCGGTCGTAACGATGCCGCGCACAAAGTAGCGTTGCGCGGAGAAAAAGATGATCACACAGGGTATGATGTTGAGAACACACGCGGCCATGAGAATGGTCTCCAGCCGCTCGCCGATTTGCACTTCAGGCACAGCTTTCAGGTAGTTCAGCCCGATGGCGAGAGTGAACTTGGCCGGAGAGTTGAGATAGATCAATGGTCCCATGAAATCGCTCCAGTTCCCCATAAAGGATATGACTGCCATTGTGGCGATGACCGGCTTACAAAGGGGAATCAGGATTGAGGAGAATATGCGAAACCTACTGGCGCCATCAATGAGCGCCGCTTCATCCAGCTCCAGGGGGAGAGAAAGAAAGAACTGGCGCATGAGGAAGATATTGAAAGCGCCGCCTCCAAACCAAGCAGGAACCCACAGGGGCTTGATGGTGTTGATCCATCCCATCTTATGGAAAAGAATGAATTGAGGAATAAGGGTCACTTGGGCGGGCAACATCATGGTGGCTAGAGTCAACACAAACAGAAAGTCTCTTCCACGGTACTTGAACCGCGCAAAGGAGTAGGCAGCAAAAGAAGAGGATATCACGGCCCCGAGAGTCGAAAGGATGACTACATTGACCGTGTTCTTCAGCCACGTGCCAAAGGGAACGACCTCGAATAGCCTGACGTAATTTGCGGGGCGAGGTGCGGCTGGCAGAAGCGTGGGAGGGTAGACGAATATCTCCCAGGCTTCCTTCAGCGATGACGATATCGTATAGAACAACGGGAAGAAGAATATTAGAGATAGGCATAAAGCAGCCACAAACAAGGCGATCTGCTTAGGAGAGGACCTGCGACCGAACCGCTTGGAACGGCCGATCTCGCGTTCAACAAAGACTGAGAGATCGGTCTCCATGTTCATCTACTCCCAGCATAGTAGACCCAGCGGCCCGATAGCTTTAGGGTCAGTATTGTGAGCATGATGAGTGCAGAAGCGAATATCCATGCCAGGGACGAACCATATCCCAGTCGGAAGTAGGAAAAAGACTGGTAGTATATGTGGAGGGCAAAGAACCAGCTGCCATAGTTGGGCCCGCCCTGGGTGGCGACGTACGCCATACTGAAGACTTTCAGAGCACCTACGATGCCCAATACGAGGTTGAACAGGAAGGCGGGAGATATCATTGGCAGCGTGATGTACCAGAACTTGTGGAAGGGACCGGCCCCGTCGATTTGTGCCGCTTCATAGAGCTCAGCAGGTACGTCCTGCAGGGCGGCCAAGAAGATCAGCATGTTGTTCCCGCCGACACTGCCCCAGGTCGAGATGAGTATCAGCGTTGGAATCACCGACTCTCGGCTGCGCAGCCACAGGGGCTGGGGCAAGCCAACACTGCCCAGGGCCGCATTGATCGGCCCGAGCGAGGGATGCAGTAGCCATGACCAGAGTACGGCCATAGCAATCGCGGGAGTCAGGTGAGGTAGAAAAAACATCGTTCGGAAAGTATTCTGGCCATATATACCCTGATTAAGCAGTGTAGCTAACAATAGTGAGCCTAAGAGAGATAAAGGAACCAGACCACAGGCGTAATATAGTGTACGAGCAAGTGAGGGCCAGAAAAGATCATCCTTGAGAAACGCCGTTTCGTAGTTCTCGAGGCCAACCCACGATGGACTGCCCAGGACAGAGTAGTTCGTGAACCCCAAGTACAAAGAGGCCAAGAGAGGACCTGCGACAAACAGCAAGAGTCCGAGGATCCATGGCAACAGGAAGAGGTAGCCTTGCAGCGCGTCCTTCACTTGGAGACGCGTCTCGGCACCTACTATCTTGGCCAGGACATCCGCTCTCGGTCGTGCGGTCACGATACGTCCGCTGATATGAAGCATTCTTGCTACTCTCACCTTTCTGCGACATACATGCTTCTACCATGCAGTTGCGGTTGTCCCATGAACACAGGAGTTCCGGAATCCTGCCCCAGGTCCCAGACTGGTTCCCCGCTCATCTGCTCATATGCTCAGGCTCATACGATGGTATGGCCGAGTCTGATGAAGAAGAGTCCTACTGAAAACGGCAGTGGTGACATCGGGGTTCGACCCGACTAAGAGTAGCGAAGCATACAGGCCTGGGAGGCTTGGCAAGCCAGCTTGCCCTTGGCCCGGCTGGGCGGCACTGGCAGGCTTGCTCGGGGCCGCAGCGCCCTATTGGGCGGCCTGATGCTCTGCTCTTGTTCTGAGCGGATCCCACGACAAGCCATGAAGGCCCAGAGAGGGCCTTACATCGGTCCGTGTGACGACAAGGTGCTCCCGGAGGACTTGCCTTTGTTGGCCAACCGGTTCCCGTCACGACCGGGCTGTCACGTCACACGTTAGGGTGCATCCAAGGTTTGTCACAAACTAGCGGGATATGGCGGGGGGCCACTGGTAGTAGGCATCTGGCGCAGATGTCGTACAGGTTGTGTTGGCCGGAGACCCGTCAGCGGTGTTAGGTGTCTGCGCACGCTCGGTGACAGATCGTGGATGCACCCACACGTCAGTCGCGCTTTGCCGATAGCTGGATATAGGGTAGAATACGCAGTACGTATGATGTCGTGCCCGAATGCTGTCGCACGCTGTGTCATGGGGTTATCTGGCAGCACCCCCATGTTAGCATATCTGCCGACGCCTGTGCACGCCAATAGGTCAGAGAGCGGCCAGGGAGAGGACAACCAACACTATGGATTGCGGCGAACCGAGCCCGCCGTTCATCCATGCGCTCCATGATGCCTTGTTGCGCCTTTATGACCCCGATGCGCTCAGCAGAAGCGAGCTGCTGCGCTGGCTCGGCCTGCCGGCCCGTGCTAGGGCCCCAGAACTGCGTCGCGTGCTTCTTGCTGCTATCGACGAACTCAAGCCAAACCTCGAGGCGCGCAAGGAGGCCAAGGCGTGGCGTCCCTATCGCGCCCTCTATCATCGCCACG
>JAAZAN010000036.1 GCA_012514315.1 Chloroflexota bacterium | reverse complement strand
GCGTGCCCCCGCCCAGGATCACGTAGTCGAGCCGGTTCAGCCGATAGAGCGCATCCGCGTGGACGGGCAGGCCGATGGCAATCGGGACGACGCAATGGGGCGCCAGGCCACGTTCCAGGGCCGATAGTATGGCCAAGTCCCCCTGGTTATCGTATCCCCACCATCCGATTGCCCCGATATCCACCTCAGTCCCCTTCCTCTTCAGCGCACCTGGGCACTACTTGGACGCGGCGCGATGCGCAACCGCCGTACGTGCTGCGTGGTACGTCTTGTACAGAGTCCCCCCCAGCCATCTTCGGTCGAAGCGCTTCACAGCCCCTTTCCAGTCTTTCTCCTCTTCCCACGCGAGATGCTTCTCGAATGCAAGGCATTTCCTCTGGATCACGTTTGCCAGGTCCGTACGGCCCTTGGCCGATAGGGGAGCGACCAGCTCCTGGTAGAACAGAGCTGGATACGTGTCCGTGAAGTTGATCTTCTCCACCATATCCGGCGTAACGTCCTGTGCAGGGAATGCTGTTGCCTGATCCAGTCGGTCCCAGATCAGCAGCTCAAGCATTGTGCGCAAGCACTTCTCGCACTTCCCGCAGTTCAGTTGGCCAGGCGGGTTCCGCGTGCACACACGCAGGTTCTTCAGCGCCGCCTCCCAGTCCCCGATCAGACCCACTTTGTCCAATCTGGAGTACTGGATTCCCTCGTGCCGGATGCGCAGACCGGTGCTGCTCAGGTTCGGCTCGATCAAAGGATGGGTGGCAGCGCTCTCGAGGACTGGAATCTTGTAGCCTGCTGCGACGTACACATTGGTGAGGCGCCGCGAGAACGCATGGGCAACCGACGCGAGCGCCGGCCCGTGGAACTGGTACACCCAGAAGTGCAGGTTGTCTTCGAGATGCCGGATGTTCGTGTAGACCGGGATCAGTGTGACCTCTGCGTCGCGCGCGACGGCAGCCAGCGCGCTCAGCGCCAGATCGTAGGACGCTTGCTCCATCTCGCCGTCCCGGTACCCGCCGATATCAAACCCGTGCACGAACAAGCAGTCCTTGATCGAGTTGGGATGGTCTCGCGGAAAGTCGAGTCGGTTGGCGCGCAGGAGCGCTAGCGAGTCGAGCCCGCCTGAGTTGAATGAACCCGTGCGCGGCGGAGTCGCCTCAGGATAGCGGGTATCACCTCGCGTTTCGATCTGAATCGTATCTGGGATGCCAAACCAACCGTGAAACCAGGCAATGACCACGTTCAGCCCGTTGTGCAACTCGGGGCAGATCGGCGCATCTATCGCGATCCGACGCTCTCCGTGGTAGATGGCGGGGAACACACTGGCCGTCAGGAAGGCATGTGGATCGCACGTGAGATGACGCCCGAACTCACGCGTGGTCTCGTAGTAGATCTCCTGCGGCGCGCGGTCGCAGTCCTCCCAGACGATGGTCGCCGCCACTCGAGCGCGATCGGCGCTGTTCTCCGCTCTGAGGTTCTCAATGCGCATTCACCAGCTCCTCTGGATGCGGCTTTCTGCCAGACGGGCGACGGCAATGGCGCTTTTCACCCCTGGCCGCCTTTCTCAAGCTTTCACTCGTGTTCGGGCCGGTACTGGCTCTCTGCGCAGCGATCGGATGGCGCTGTACGCCCTAAACAGACTGCTGCCCAGCCGCTTCCGATCGAACCGTTTGATGACTCCCTTCCAGTCCCGCTCCTCTTGCCAGGCCAGGTGCCTTTCGTACTCACTCAGCTTGCGTTCGATCACTGCCGCCAGGTCGTGCCGGCCACGTTGTTCGAGAGGCTCGATCAACTCCCGGAAATACTGTTCCAAGTTCGGTTCAGTAGACTCGACTGTCTCGAGCAGGTCCACTGAGACATCATAGACGCCAAAGGCTTCGGTCTCAGTCAGCTTCCCCAGCGCAACCAATTCGGTCATCGTGCGGATGCACTTCTCGCACTGCCCGCAGTTCAGCCGCCCAGGCGGGTTGAGCGTGCAAACCCGCAGGTTCTTCAACGCGACGTCCCACTCGGCAATCAGACTGGCCCTGGCTAGCCTGGACAATGTCAGGTTTTCGAGACGTATGAGCAGATCTGTGCTGCTGTAGTTGGCCATCAGCACGGGACTGTCCCCGTACTCGATGTCGGGCACCTCGTGGCCAGACGCGACCGAGATCGTGCTGAGGCGATTGGAGAAGGCGTGCGCCACAGAGGCAAGCGCCGCGCCGTCAAACTCGTGGATCCAGAAGTCCACATTGTCGTCAAGATGGCGCACATTGGTGCGCACCGGGATCAGCGTCAACCCGGCGTCTGCCGCCACAGCCGACAGTGTGTCCAAAGCCTGTTCGAAGGCCTCCGCTTCCGCGTCGTGAGCTGCGCGTCCCCCGATATCGAAGCCGTGCACGATGAGGCCGTCCCGGATGTACCTGGGGTGCTCCGGCGGGTATCGGTTTCGGTTCGCTTTCAGCATTGCGAGCGAGTCCAGGCCTCCCGACACGAACGCCCCTGCTCGTTCGCCACCCCATGGGGCCGGCATGCGGTTTCCCTTCTTCGCCTCGATCAGAAGTGGCTTAATGG
>JAAZAN010000257.1 GCA_012514315.1 Chloroflexota bacterium | reverse complement strand
TCAACAGGGTATAGAGATTCTCAGGCAGGAAGCGGGCATTGAACTGGCCCCATGTTGCTTGCCGCTGCAGCAGCGTATCCGGGCTGTTCATCCACCGGTAGCCGAACTCAAGGAGGCTGCCGAACCGTCCATAGTTGTAGGCAGCCTGAGCCAATACCATGGGGGCGACGCCCATAGCGAGTGACAGGGCGAAGCGCGCGGTGTCCCTAAGGCTTCGATTCCTGTCACGCCTCACTGCCAAACTCAACGGAAACGCGAGCAGAACTGGCGCTCGGGCTAGGAACCCCAATCCAAGCCATACACCGGCCAGGAAGGGACGGTTGTCGCCCAATACCTCCCTGACATAGAGGCAGAGGCACCCTGCCGCGATAACGTGGGCTGTGAACCAGACCGACCCAAGCGCTGCGCAATACCATAGTGGAGTGCCAAATCCCAGAAGAAGAGCCAGCCAGGTGATACTGCCGTCGGCGTGGAAGCCCCCTATTGCCCTGTTCAGGCGCGCTAGAGCCAAAGCCATTGCTCCCACACACAGACCACCAGCTATCACGCTGAACGCGATGTCGGATGTCGATAGACCGCGGATCGCCACAATGGGCATGAGCAACAGCGCAGGGAGTGGTGGAAATGAGACATACCAGTGTTCATTGAAGAAGGTCAGGTCGTAGGGTGGATCGGGGATGCTCGCCAGCTCGAGTTGGCTGTGCAGGAAGGCGTCGGCCAGGAACACGAAATGCGGAGCCAAAGACTGGCGCACCAATGAGACGCCGGCTGTGATGCTATAGATCGCGAGGGTTATCACAACCAGCGAGACTGCCGGGTTATGCCACAGCCGGAAGAATCGAGGCTTCATCCAGCGTGGCAGGGTCATGGCATCGTTTGGCCGGCATTCAGCGCCAACAGAATGAGTAAAGCGATCACGACAACAGCGACGACGCCCACCGTAATGCTCACAATGATGCGCTGCTGGCGCTCACGCTCGGCCAGACTGAGCTTGAGCTCAGTCTGGCGTTGCGCTTCTAACTCCCACATCGCATCAAGCCGAGCCTTTGAGGCGTTCTGTTCCTGTATCTTGTGGCTTGGCGCCTCTTCTCTGACGTGTCGCAGCCAGGCCGTTCTTTCAGTGACAACGCGGTCAAGCAATGCCTCGGTCACATCAAGAATCTGACCGCAAGCACTACAGTCGCGTGCTGTAAGCGGGTTGATTTCGCCGCACGCAGGACATATCTGTCCGATCGGCGACCCGCAGGCGGGGCAGTGACGCCATTCTACTGGGCATGCCGTACCGCAGGACACGCACATGATCTGTTCACTGTCGACATCGGTCTCCATTGTGCCTCAGGTTGTCCTCTTATGTCTCGAGCCTATAGCTCCGACCCATTCATGCCGATCAGTCGGGCATCTCAGTGAGGGCTTCCAGGGTGCGATGCGGCCACAACAGGTGGTAGTAGAAGCCATTCATGCAGATATGCTCTACAGGTGTGTAGTTCTGACCGATGGCCTCCAACACTGGATGTGGATAGAACTGAGCCCGGAAGAGCACGAGCCCAAACTCCTGCCGATTGATGCGCTCCACCATATCCGAGGTATCTAGTAGGTCATTCTTGTATAGATTCAGGAGCTGTGTGGGATTGGTGACGACTTCCTCTTCTGCCAGGAGGCTGAACATAGCTTCCTCACTGAACACAGGGCCATCCGCGGTCCTGACATAGTTCATGATCTCTGCGCCGGCTGCATAGTCCTCGGGTGTAAGCAGATGCCCAAGCTGGGTATACCCCATTCTGTCGTGATACTGGAACACCATGCAGTCACCCTGTATGAGTTGATCCGACACCCCTAGAGAACGGGCAAGAGACCCGAAGACAGGACCCGACGTCGGCAGATGCAGCATCCGCGGGGCCTGAAGCAGGAACAGGGCGGGGATCGCGACAACTAGAATCGCCTGTAGCGTCCTTTTCAGTGACCGGTTGTTCATCACCTTCTGTTGCAGGCGTCCCAGTCCGAGTCCACAGGTGAGGCAAGCGGCCGCGATAGCGGTAGTGAAATAGCCGAAGCCGGCTCCCCATTTGCCGCTGAGCGCGGCGGATCCCAGGCCGAACAGGAACCACAAGGAAAAGACGGAAAGGCGGTCCCAGAAGAGCTCGTAACATAGATAGGCTGCTGCACAGATGGCGAAAAGGGTGTGCAGCCGGAACCATTGGCCGAACAGAAATAGCGTCTGACGATAGTCGAACTCGTTGACGTTGGCCTGGATGATGTTGACCCACCACTGCCCCTGTGTGGTCAGGTTGATCAGCCAGAAGATAAGCCCGGCGACAATCGTCAGCGCTATGCCGGACACAATGGCCTTCCTGGTGTCGCGCAGAAGAACATAGCCCAACCCGGCTGCTACGGTGAACACGGCCATCTGTTTGGTGTATCCGGCGCACAGGAGCATCAACAGGCCGATGAGGAGGTTCCGCCGTCCGTGTGCCGGATGTTCGAACTCGGCGATGAATGCAATGGCCAGTATTTCGAACATGACCATTGTCATGTGCATGCGCGATAGCGGACCGATCTGGTAGACGTAGTTCGATGCAAAGAAGGCCAAGCCGCATATAGTGGGCAGAAACCATCCTCCGACTCTGCGGCGGATGACGGTGGCGATTGTGCCTCCGGTGACCAGCGTAGCCAGGAACGAGACCAGGCGGCCGGCGATTACCCGGTGGCCGAAGATGGGCAACAAGGGGACAATCAACAGGTGGAACAGAGGTGGGTAGTTGGAGGCGTAGTATGGGTAGACCGAGTTGTCAAGGTATGGCCATCTCCCCTGACTGTACAGAATGGCGTCGTACAGCTCAAATCCTTCACCTTGATCGTAATCGTAGGGCCACTGCAGCAGATCCGCGGTGTAGACTACATAGATGGCGAAATATCCGACGTAGATGACGATGGCCAGGATGGTCAGTGCGGTTCCAGTCCACTTGATTGCGCGGGCCAACGGCATTACCGCCTTTCCGTGTCGACGCGTGCGGCCGGAGGCAGGCGTCCGTCAAGCAGCACCGACAGCAGTTCAGTGTGATGCGTGAAGTCAGCAATGATCAGGTCTGCCCCCGCACTGAGCAACCGCTCACGTTTGCGCGGATTGAGGCCAAAGCGGGCCTCTTCATCGCTGGCCACTCCGAGTGCTATTGCACCGCGTGCTTTGGCGTGGCGAATCTCGACCGGCCCATCTCCCAAGACGACCAATTCCTCACCACTTAGGTGGTTTTCGTCCAGAATCCGTGCGATGATTCGTTCCTTGGTGTAAGCCTCGGTGTCGTCCTGAGCGCCAGAGATATGCGCGCCAAACAGGTTCGCAACCCCCAAGGCGTTGGCTTCTTCCAGCACGTATACGTGGTCCGTGCCGCTGGCCAGGTACAGTGATACGTGTCGATCGTGAAGTCCTTCCACGAAGCTGCGGGCTCCGGCAATCATCAGGTGATCGCGCGCTGCTGTCCCGGTCTCCATCTGGCTCATACGTTGTCGCACCGGGCGCAGGAGGCGTTCGTTGTAGATCTGCTTGTACTGCTGCGCCGTCCGCGGTGATTCTGCAATCCCGCGCCGAACTACCGCTTCCTCCAGCCACTGCATCTGCTTGATGGTCAAAATGCCGGTCGAACGGTCTACATACTCCTCGACTTCGGCGACTAGCTCGGGCGTGGCAGGCTGGCCGTCGCAGATCATCTCAACCATCAGCGGAATCATCACCGTCTCCCATCCGCGTCGGATGACGGAGATGGTGCCGTCGAAGTCAAACAACGCGTGACGCACCAAACCGAGACGGATGTCCGGGTTTAGGACCTCCAGCCAGTTCAGTGGTGGGAGCTCACCTGTGGTGACGTACACGGTAGTACTCCATTGGTTCTGAGCAACACTCACGTACGTTCCTCCGCGGAACAGGCCAGATCATAGCGCTCCAGGATCTCTACCGGCGAGGCTGTGCCCGTCTGATTGAGTTTCTCAATGACTACCGCTGCCGCCAGATTGGCTATCGCGCCGGCCTCTGCAGGGCTTGCGCCTGCCACCATCGCGGACACAGCGGCTGAGATGAAGGCGTCGCCGGCCCCAACCGGATCCAACGGTGGGCGCACTGGGGCGGCCGGGATGTGCTGGCAGGTCTCCGCTGTACAGACAAGCACACCGGATTCGCTGAGTGTCAGGAACACTGGCTGACCGCACTGTTTGCAGAGCCTCTTCCCGATCTCAGTCAACGCCTCAATGCTGAGCGCTCGGGCATCGCGTTCTGGATAGAGCGCCTTCGTGGCCTCCATCCAGTTGGGTTTGAGGATCATGTTGCGGAATAGTCCGATCCTTTGCCGGGAATCTACAGCGAGCACTTTCTCGGGATGATCGGATGCCAGTCTGTTCAGTGCATCTCGAACCCGCTCCGTGATGACACCGTTGACCTCGATCTGGTCAGCTACGAGCAGCGCATCAAGGTCGTCGATCTCATGAGTTATCTGCCCGACCAATGCCTGTTCGAGGTCATCGGTGAGCGGATTGGCATTCTCGAAGTCGAGTCGAGCGTCCTCTTGCTCTGACTCATAGCCCGTCAGAATCGGCTTGATATATGTGGTCGTACTCCGTTTGGGTGAGACGATGATGGGCGCCGTGTCGATGCCACGATGTGTCATCTCGTGGTCAAGAATCCGTCCGCGCCAATCATCACCAAGGACTGAGAACGCCGATACGTGACCGATGCCCATCACGGCCAAGTTGTGAGCTACGTTGGCGCCAGCTCCTGGTGAGTAGAACTCGCGTATGACTGGCCGCGGGAAGCGGGGCGTCTCTCGCGACAGGAGCGAGCGTTTCATATCCGCAGTCCAGTAGGCATCGAGTGCAAGATCGCCAATCACGCCGATGGACAGGGTGGGCAGGGCGTCCAATATCTCACATAGCCGCGTTCTAGCGATCGACCGGGCCAACGACATAGGTGTCACCTCGGGGCTTCTATCATGTTGCATGGGGAGAGCGTCCACTGTCCCGCCTCACTACGGATGCGGAATGTAGCAACCTGAAACGGGGCAACTGCTACAGGAAAGCTCTCGTGGGTCCAGGTCAGGTATCCACTGCCGCCCCGTCCGTGCCGGTCGGCGACGCGCAGTATATAGCCATCGCCATCGTCGGCTGGCTTCAAGGCGGTAAGCTCGAGTTCATCCGTGGACAGGCTAGCCAGGGAGTTGACGGCCGGAAGGCGTCCTGCGTGACCATGCACGGTAGTGCTCACGAGAGGCATATTCACCTCCCGGGCTCGCTCGGTGATGCGGGCGTCGCGCCAGTCGCCCGTGTGGGGCAGCAGCACCAGGTTGAATTCTTGCAGCCCTTGGTCGATCCAGTCGTAACGATGTTTGGATTCGGGGACGTGGGGCTCGTGGTAGGCGTAGGGTGGACAGCGCAGGATCGTTAAGCGCATCGTGCTGTCCTTCACATCACATCCGTACTTCCCATCATTGACGAGCGCGAGCCCGAGCGTTCGATCGTCAGAACCGCTGACGGGGCCGGCTACATCCATCCACATATGCGTAGGCACTTCCTTGCCGTCGCAGGGGCGGTGACACCAGCCGAAGGGCACATCGTGAGCGGCTTGCGGGGATTCTGTCGGGACATCGAACGCCAGCTTGATCATCTGCCAGTGCCCTTGCCAGTATAACCAGTTCCGGATCAGAAGCTCGGCCTGGCCGTGACGGAGGACCAGTTGCTGCAGCCAGTGGTTGCTCTCGTACGTGCGCTCCACAAGCAGTGACGCTTGTAGGGGGCCGTCATCAGAGATGGTGATGTGAGCATCCCCAAAGTGGGCAACGACCTGGTCGAATCGCTGCACTCCGTGCGACCAGGTATCGCTCGTATCCTGGAGAACTTGAGCGACGTTCCAGCCTTTCGATCCAACGTACTCTATATGTGTGCTCCTGTCCTGGCACGAGACGATCGCACCGCTGGAGGGGTCCAGCCGGACGATCAGACGGTCGTTCTCCAATCCGGCCTGGCTGGCACGAGCGCTGCCTTCTGGCCGAATGGGCGTCTGGTCACGCCCGAACCGATACGTGCGATAGCCCAGCGGGGGAATGCTGGCCTTAAACAGGACGCGGTTGACACCGTGTTGGGGCGAACTGAGCGCCTCCCGAGTCTCAACGACCTGACAGGGAACTTGTCGGCCACATTCGTCACTCAGCGACCATCCACCGGATTCCCAAGGCTGCCATTCAGTCCACGGCTCGTACTCAATGTACTGCTCGGTTGACGACAAGGATGGATTGAAGAGAACCATAGCGCCACCGATGCCCCGGGTGTCGATCTCCGCAGCGATAGCACGACCACAGCGGTTGGTTATCTCCTGCGCGCCGCTGATCACCGCTCCCAGGGCTCTGATGGCGTCGTCTTCCGCTTCCTTGATTGCACAACCTCCCAGGATGTCGTGAAATTGGTTGAAGCAGAGCGTATGCCACAGCTTGTGCAGGCTTTGCGAGCACACGGACCGGCTAGACCATATCGCAGCCAAGACAACCATGCGCTCCGCGATCAGCAGGCGACACTCTGCTCGACGGTGGTTCTGTTTCAGAGGGCTGTTGGCAGAGTAACAGCCCACAGCGTGGAACTGCAATTCCTCGGCTACAGTTGGTAGGGTATCGATCGCTGGCGCAGATGAGACTGCCTCGAAGTAAGCCTGGGGAGAGCTGAAGCGGATGTCGGCATCGGTGCGCGCCTTGGCGATGGCCTGGACGTTGTCGATCTGTTCTCGGGTCGGCCCGCCGCCGTGATTCCCCACGCCGAAGAAGCACATCGTGTCGCTCAACTGAGATGGCGTCGCCTGAATTGCCTGATCAATGTGTTCCTCGTGATCGGTCGAGCGGCTGCCATAGGACGCTGTGATTCGGAAAGCCAGCACGCGGCTGCCATCGGGCGCCTGCCACCAGAAGGCCTGGGAAGGCAAGTCTTTCTCGTGGGGGCCAGGGCGCATGAACACGTAGTAGTCGATCCCGCACCCCTTAAGTATCTGCGGCAGCGTCCCGATGTGTCCGAAGCTATCGACGCAGTAGCCGATCTTGGGATCCGCGTCCAGGTGTTCTTGCATGTATCGCTTGCCCAATAGGAAATGCCGGACGAACGATTCGCCGTGCGGAAGGTTCATGTCGGGTTGTATGATCATACCGTTGACGACGTGCCAGCGACCGGCACGAATTGCTCGGCCGATCTCATCCCACAGAACGGGGTCTTCCTCCTGAATCCACTGGTAGATCTGGGATTCGCCTCGCGTGAAATGCAGACTCGGGTACTCGTGCAGGCGATCGATGGCCGATTGGCTGGTTGCAAGGGCCTCAGCTTGTCCTTCAGTCCAGCGCCACAGCCACACGGGATCAAGATGGGCCTGAGCGATCATATGGACGCGGATAGGATGCATGTTGGGTGACGCCTCTCAGTACTATGGGTTTGGTTGAACGTGGCGAATTGAGATGGATAGAGCTCACAACACATTGCAGGAAGTCGCGCACAGTGCTGTGATCGCGCTGATACAATGAACCTGGCTCGACGTCTGTTATTGCCAGGGTCACGAGTTCATCACTGGGAACTCCTGAGTCGGGTCGATTATATTCTATCCTGCCTCTGATGCAACCTCATCCATTGGGGGAGTTTTCCTTCGATAATGACGCAGCCTGGTACCAAATCACCGGTACTTGACAGGGTCTGGTAGTTTTTGAGAGTGGAGGGGTGCTATAATGTCAACACTCGCCGTCCCCGCGGCGAGCTTGTCTGCACGCAATTGGTGTGTACTCAGTGAGAGGAATCGAACGTG
>JAAZAN010000256.1 GCA_012514315.1 Chloroflexota bacterium | reverse complement strand
TCATCGTCACCCAGCGCCTCAGCCGCGATTCCCTCGCGCTCCTCATCGGCCTCTCCTGCGGCGTGATGGCGATGCTCCCCACCCTCGCCCTCGGTCTTCTCATCTGGCGCCGTGAGGATGCCCGCCGCGCCGAGCTCGCCCAACGCCAGCCGGCGCCCTATCCCTCCCAGCCCCCGGTCATCGTCGTCACCCCTCAGGCGCTCCCTGGGTATGGCGACCCCCGCGCACTATCAAACGCCGAATCGGGTCCATGGCAATGGGCCTCGGCACGCAGTGAGAGGAAATTCGAAATCGTGGGGGGCGAGGACTGAGACGGCAGGGCCAGCGTGTGGCACCTGCGCTCAGGATCAGAGCTGGGTGAGTTGAGCTACCAGCAGGTCCAGCGCTGTCTCGATGGGCACGTCGCCCTGTTTGACGGCCAGGTCGGTTTCCGCGAGCAAGTGATATGCCTCGCGCAACTGTGTAGGGGTGAACCGGTTGGCCTGTGTCTGGATTTTGCTGGCCACGTAAGGGTGCAGCTTGAGGCGCGACGCTATCTGTGACTGAGGGTAATGCTGCTCGATCAGCCACTGAACCTGGATCAACAACCGAAACTGGCGTACGATCATCCCAAAGATCCCCAGAGGATTATCACCCACGTCCAGGAGCCGGTGTAGACAGATCGACGCACTGCGAGGATTACGTTGCCCCACAGCGTCCACCATCTGGAAGATAACGTCGGCAGACTGAACATAGGGAACCATTACGGATACATCCTCGGCAGTGATCACGCCACGGTCTCCCACGTACAGCAACAGCTTCTGGATTTCCTGGTCAAGGAGCCGGAGGTGACTGCCGATGTTCTGTGCCAACACCTGAGCTGCTGGCGCCTCTATGGTGCCGCCGTACTTCGTTGCCCGCTCCCGTATCCAGTTCGCCAGATTCCGAACGTGCGGCATCGGAAAATGCATCACCTTCAACCCAGCTTCCCGCGCACGGGCCAGAACTGGGTGCTTCGGAGAGACTGTCCCTTCTTCCAGAAACACCAACTCGGTCGTAGTCGGGACGTCGGAAAGGTAATCGGCGATTTCCTGACCGGACTGCTCGTGAGCCTTGCTCAACAAACCCGAGGCGATCACGACTCGCACGTCACCAAGAAAGGGGATGGCACTGCAGGCCCGGCGCAGGTCGCCAGCGGAGGCGGTCTCATCCAGCACCTCGGTGTTCACCGCCCTGAGGTCAGGCGCGAGGCCAGAGGCTGCGATCACCTCGTTGAGCGCTTCCTCGCGGAGCACCTCGTTCTCGCCGTGGAGAAGATACAGCATAGATCAACCCTGCTGCGGAGCGACCTGACGCGTGTGAACCCGAATGCGACGCGATCCGCCCTGGTAATCCGTAAAGAAAGAGGCAATCTCGAGGTCACTTACATTAGGATCGGTGGTCCAGTGCGCCTGAATCCAGCGCGCCAGAGGCATCGCAACCAACAGTGCGAAAGCGTTCAAGAGCACGGTCTGGGGTAGACGTTCCACCAGACCCCAAAACGACCGCCGTTGTCGATAGCCCATCCCGGCAACTGTCGCCAGTGTGGTCAGCGCGGCGGAGACCACCAAATTGGTCCCACAGTTCTCGTGCACGGCAAGTTGCGCTGCGCCACCCTTTAGTGCCGCGAGCGCATCTCGCGCGGCCGGGATAACCTCTTCTGCGGTCAGCGCCGTGTAGAGTGTGAACCCGTGCGGCCTCGAGAAGCCCACCACGTAACTTCTTGGGTAACGCTGGCTCAACAGATTGATCGTCGCGTGCTCTAGCGCATGGTTGCGCCGCACATGACGCCACAACTTCTCGATCATCTAGTTTGCTCCTTCCGGCAAGCCCTGAACGTCATCTACCGGATACGCGATCACGACAAGGCGATTCGCCAAACTCCCATAGGGATGACATGTGACAAACGTCAACCGCTCATCCGGAGTCGCCATGATATAGCGGGCGTTCTCCTGTCGCACAGACAGGGGCTGCCCGGCTTCTCGCAAGATGTACTTCTCCTCCACACGGTAGGTGTAGGTCTCTCCGTCGGCACCTTCGACCAATACCTCAGCTCCGGGTTCCACTTTATAGAGATCGCGGAATACCTCACCGCGCGAGGTGTTGTGACCATTCAGAACCGTGTTGCCGGACACACCGATGTTCGCAGACGTGCTGTGCCAACCCGCTGCCCGCCAATCAGGAACGTCCCACATCGCCTGAGTCTCCCCACCGATCACAACCGACTTCAACCCGATCGAGACAACCGGGGCGTCGAGGGCAATGGATGGAATCAACAGATGGGTAGGCGCCGTGCCGGGCCATACCGGCGTCGGCGTGGGTGTTGGCGGCGCGGTTGGCGTGGGCGTGACGTCCTCTTCCACATCGCTTGCCACCGGCGTATCCGTAGGAGCAGGCGTAGCCGTGGCGGTCGCCTCGGCCAGAACCTCGGTTTCCACATCCGACTCAAACGGGAGTAATGCCAACGGCTCGCTGGATTGCGTCTCCGTGACGACCAACGGCGGGGCCGTCGGAATACGCTGAGTGTACGCCAAGGTCTCAACCAGGGGCAAGATCCGGGGGAAAAGGAGGACCAACCCCAACAGCAACAGCGCTACCCCACTCCAAAGCAGAATGGCCGCCAGTGTCTGTCTGTGCCGGTTCATCTCATCTCCACAGTATCCGCGTCGGGCATCAGGAAACTCCATCGCCTACGTTACAGAGGCAATATCCCGTATCTCTATAAAGGTCAGGACTGGTCGACCCCTTGGTAGATCTCTGGCTTCAGAACGCCAATGTAGGGAACATTGCGATACTGCTCGCCAAAGTCAAGCCCATAACCCATCACAAACTCGTTGGGGATCTCGAAGCCTACGAAATCCACCGGCACATCGATCTCCCGCCGGCTGGGTTTGTTCAAGAGCGTCGCAACACGCACGCTGGCGGGCTTGCGAGTCGCAAAGTTGCGCAGGATGTAGCTGAGCGTGTGTCCTGTATCCACGATATCTTCGACGATCACTACCTGGCGGCCCTCAATACTCGAGGCCAGATCCAGCAGAATGCGCACCACACCGGAACTTGTGGTTCCCATGCCGTAGCTGGAGATCTCCATAAAATCGACCTCGTGCCGGAAGGAGAGCTGACGCGTCAGATCGGCAAGGAACATGAATGCGCCCTTGAGAATGCACACGAGGATCGGCGGGTCATCATCGGAGTAGATCTGGTTCATCTGCTCAGCGAGCGTCGCGATGCGCTGGCGGATCTCCTCCTCCGAGACCAGCACCCGCTCTATGTCATTGAACATCGACATCGCCCCACCTCACTTCTCGTAGACTCGCGATTTCAGAGCCCCGATGTAGGGTAGTGTTCGAAAGCGATCCGCATAGTCCAGGCCATAGCCTACAACCCAAACATCGGGAATCGAAAACCCCAGATAGTGCACGGGCGTCTCAACCTGCCGGCGGTCGGGTTTGGTAAGCAACACTGCCGTGCGCAACGATGCAGGCTGGCGTGCCTCAAACAACCGATAGAGATAGCGGAGCGTATAGCCGGTATCGAGAATATCCTCCACGATAAGGATGTGCTTCCC
>JAAZAN010000255.1 GCA_012514315.1 Chloroflexota bacterium | reverse complement strand
GGACCGCCTTTATCAACGGCGATATGCGCATGGGGTACGCCGCTTCCATGTCGCTCTTTGTGGGGCTGGTGAATATGGCGATCACGGCCGTGATTTTTGCGATCATGCGCTCGGAGCGGAACTGATCGGGGGGCTATCGGTTCTGAGAAGGATGGCGACACTCACTCTGTCCAGAGCCACTGTGTGGCCCCGGCGTATCGCCCAGATAGCGCCTGCGCACGAGGATGGTGTCTGGATCGCGAAAGCGCGGAATGACGCGAAAGGCACGACAGGCCCTCGCCTGCCGGCGCCATGAATCAACGAACGGCCGCGTCATGGCACGCGCCCTTTCGCGATTTCCGCCGTTTTCGTGCTTTCGCGATCCAGACGCTCACGGCTGTTTGGGCCAATCCCCTCACTGGACGTGCGCGGCATGGCGAATGAGAAGACACCCGAGTATGGTACCGATGACCTCAATGAGGCGTTCCGAGAGGGGGCGCAACTCGTTGCACATGAGGGGAGATGGCCGGGGTTTTACCGTCGCTCTGGCAGCAGATCACGATACTCAAGAATGCCCTGCGCTCCTAACAGGTTGATCAGTTCCTCTGCAGCGCGAACCGCCTCCTCATCTTCACTCTGCATCGCCGTGACAAGAGCTGAACGCATATCTTGGCGCCAAGCGAGGTGGCGCCAAGAAGGATCGCTCACGCTCATCAGCCTCAGGCACTCGATAGAGTCAAGAGGATGGGTGTGGGCAAGTTCAGCGAGGCGCTTGGCCACCAGATGGTCTGCCTCGACGTCGCTAGTGATGGCAAGAACCTGTTTCAGCTGCGTTAGCGACCACTCGTCGTCAAGCTTCGCGCTCGCGAACCACCATCCGAACGCTGCCATCTCACGGTAATCTGGGGTGGCGCCGGATTTGGAGGTCTCGCATCGCCAGACCCATAGGCCCATGAGCCGTTCGACAATCCAGGCTGGCACCTCGTCGGGTGTGCCATATAAGCTGCGGCCCACAGACTCCAGGGCGAAGGCGCGGAGGGAACTACTCGCCGTATCGAAGAATCGGTTAGCTAGTCCAGATGGTATCCCAATCTCCAGCTTGCCGCGCCAGTAGAACACCATAAGGTGTTCTGCTAGATGTCTATCTGGGTTCCCGAGTAGGCTGTCGCTCTTCGCGCCCGATTCTAGACCGTCTATCGCCCTAGCATATTCAGTCTCAAGTAGCTCTAGTGCGCTGTCGTATGCACGACAGAAGACCACGTAAGCATCCCATGCGGCGTCCCAGAGGTGACGTAGAGAGGGATGTGAAGGGAAAACTGCCTGGATATGATCACTTGTCCATTTCGGATCGAGCAAGACAAGCCAAGGGAAGTACTGGCCATATACCGACCGGACGGCAGCAGAGGGATCGAAGGCCGGATCGAGATGCTTGTCGAGGATGTCGCGCACTTCCGGCATAGACTCCGATAGTGGATGGTCAGTTCCGCCACATTCGGAGGACTCCTCATGGCGCCGTACCCACAGTGCGTACTTGATAGCCCCATGCATCGCTTCCCCGCGGACAGTATTGATCGACAGGGTTACAGGGTCCATATCTGGGCTACCATACTGCGCTTCGTACTCCGGTGTTGGCTCCGGGTCCTCAGTCAGCGAGCTCAGCACAGCCCAAGCTTCATGGCGCAGTTCGTAAGGTATCTCGGCTGCCCCCTCCGAAAATCCCCCTCCCAGAAGACTCGCGGCAGCCTGACGTGCCCATCCCCAATCGGGGTCCATCTCGGGGGACGCCGATGCTCTGCCCAGAATCTCTCTTGGTTGATCTACGATCCAATGGCATAGGCGTATGACGGGAGCCCATGGAAAGACTCTACCTTGCTTGGCCGCATCCTCGAAGCCTCTCAGGATACCCCGAAGATACGTCGGATCCAGGCCCTCGAACTGACCGGCGGATTCGGCAAACCGCTCGGGACCATCACGCACAACCGCTTGGAGTATTCGACCCATTCCCTCGGGTGTTGGGCTCATCCAGTCGCCAGATGGTACCCAAGCGCTGAGATAGTCCGCCAACTCCAGGGTGCTCATTGCCTGGATCTGCTCCTCGCTCTTGGGGCTGGTAGGGCCAACCCAGCCGAAGCGTTCGAGGCGCAAGTCAGGGTGTTCCAGATCCCCAAACTGCTGACGCAGAGCGTCAACTCTGGTACGCCAGTGATCCGGGAGGTACTCCTGAATGGGAATCAACCTCCCGTACTGCCACAGACGTGCCGAAGTCTCGATGTCCTTGGTGGTTGGCGATTCGTCCGTACCATTCTGGAAAAGAGAACTCCTGTACTCCGTAGGTCCCTGCTCCACCAGTGCCACGTACCCTTCTTGAGCGCCTGCGGGCAACTCACCAAACCGCTCTCTCAGGAGTTCGCACAATTCGGGCCAAAGATGAGTGTCATTCACGACCTCCGCATCCTGTAGTAGACGCGCAGTGCCCACTGGGTCCGCTTGAGGCCATTTACGACGAAAGTGTAGCCCTATGCGCTGGAATACTCTGTATGAGTGACGCTCGATAGTGCCAAGAACTTGTGAAGCACCTGCCTCAAGCAGCCTGGCGCCCGCGTCTCGAATCGCAGTTACGAGCAAGTTGTTGATCTTCTCACCAGGCTCGTCATCTCGATCGATAGAAGGCCGCCAGACGTACGAGTAATCGTTGGGTGCTGAGCTGAGGCCAGGCTTTTCGTAGAGTCGGAGCACCTCCTCGAGTAGACCACAGAGTAGCTCCAGTGCCTCTATGCCAGCTGCGTCGACGAGGGTGGGCATCTCCTCACGAAGTATCTGCCCGTACTCCCACGTATCGAAGCGAGCATGTGGACGTGGCCAGAGTACAGAACCGATGTTCGTTGACGATTCCTCTTCAATCGTGCGAGTATCGGGCTCAATCGCGAGCAGGTCTCGGGCCAGGTCGAGCGCGGCGACGACTTCAGCACCTGATGCGAGGTGAGCCATGAGGTTGCCAAGCTTCTGCGGCAGGAGCAACAAAACAGGTAGCTTCAACTCGCGCGTTAGTTGTGGCACAAGCCTAGCTGCTGAGTGTGCTGGCATCACGAGAGCAGCATCTGCCATATCTTCATAGACACGCGTGTTCTCGGTGTCAGCAATGCCAAGTAGTATATCGAGAACTTGCTCGGGCGCTGCGGCGGCCACGCGAACGAGATACCGAGACTCGGGCCAGAAAGGGAAGCGTACGCCCTCACCTTCCTTTTCGGGGCTAGGTGGTCCAGCGAAGAAGCCAGCAGCTAGAAGCGGTTCTATCCATTCAGGCGAGGCCAAGTGCCCAAAGAAATACTCGTAGTTGGTTGCCCTCTTACGGATCAGGTCTACTGCTCTTTGGACAGTGTCTTTGCAGGCATGAGGTTTCTCTTGACAGATGAGATCGTCCAGAGCATCTAGATCATTGAAGGTGCGCGGACTTAGCCTGTCGAGCAGGAAGCGCTCAAGAGCATCTAGGTATGACTCAAATTCGCTAATCGTCGTCTTCTGGTCAAGATGGTGCGCTACTGACTGAAAATAGCTTCTCATGGCATCCCACGCATCAACATTGTGTCGCTCCAACACCGCTGGCAATCGGCGGCCTGCTGTATCCAGCTTCTGCAGCGTTGCTGTAATTTCCTGCCTACGGCGCGGAAAGTGCCCGTCATACCATGCGAAGAAGTCGCTCAATTGGCCCAGAAACCTTGCCAAGTGACGGTCCAGCACACCGGTCCAAGCAGACCCTTGGAAGCACTTGGTACGTCTAGTGGCATTACACCAGTGGTCTTCCAACTGATTGACCTTGTTCCTGAGCGATTCTCTCTGAGCTACGACATGCACGTCGACATACTGCGGGAGCTTCTCCATCATCTCCCTACAGCCGTGAGCCGCGAACACTAGCCGTTCGGGGTTATCTTCATTGGCTAGTATCTTGCGTACACCCAGGTACATTCGTCCGAGCACAGGGTCGAGTTGTGCCAGTGCCCTGTGCATTGCGCGTTGCTGTCCTGACAGTCTGAGCTGATCAGATCTGGGTGAACCGAGCGTCGGTACAGCGGTGAGGCCAGGATCAGGCATACTCTATCCTCGCTCGAGTCAGTATAACCGGCAGGCTGGCATGTTGCGTCAGGAGTAGCCAGTCCCCAAATCGGACCCTCCCCGATGTGATCCTACTGGGGCCACCGTCTACTCCCTCTCCCGCGGCCGATACTGCAGCGCCTCCGCGAGATGCGGCGCCTGGATGCGCTCTTCCCCCGCCAAATCTGCAATGGTGCGCGCCAGCTTGAGCACGCGGTGATAGGCGCGGGCGCTGAGGTTGAGCTGGCGCATGGCGGCCTTGATGAGGCCGCGGCCCG
>JAAZAN010000254.1 GCA_012514315.1 Chloroflexota bacterium | reverse complement strand
TGGCCAGGATGATGCTCGCCCCCAGGTCCACCAGGTCCCGCGGCGACACCGCCTTGACCGTGGCCTGCGTGCCCACGGGCATAAAGACGGGCGTGGGGATCACGCCGTGGGGTGTGCGAATCAGTCCAGCACGGCCCGCGCCGTCGGTCGCCTGAAGCTCGAAATCGACCATGCTCTCATCCTTTCGCAGCAGACCTCAGGCGCCGGCCAACGCCGCCCTAATCCGCTCGACACACCGGCTGAAGATCGCGATCGAATCCGCATCGCGGAATGTCTCGGCGCCCCCAAACACCTGCAGGCCCCACGGCGGCGGTGAGGCCACGGCAACGGCCTCCAGGCTCTCGGGGAAATCGAGTACGTCCAGGATGGGCTGCAGCTTCCGCCCGGCCGGCAGGAAACCGCCCGACGCCTCCAGAACCGCCTGCCCCCAATCGGCGCTCCGGCCGCTCTTCCGGGCGTAGATCAACGGCGTGAACACGTCGACAGCCGGCGCTAGCAGATCGTAGTCCTGGGCAAAGATGCGGGTCAACGCCTCGTCGAACTCGTCGGGCAGCCACGGACACATGTACGCCCCGATCACACAATTTGGATTGACAGCTCGGATCAGCTTCGCACAGTGCATTGCATAGCCTGCGATGCGCTCGCACTTGTGGCGGCGCCAGACATCGGCGTGCTCGGCCAGGATCTGCCCGGGCCGATCTGCATCGATGCCGGTGGACTCACAGAACTCGGCGACACAGGCCGGGCAGAAGCAGCTCTCCTGCAGATCGGGATCCGGCACCTCGAACCAGCCGCCGTATGTCAGGTAGTCGAGCCAGATCCCGATCGGCCTGAAGGCGTCCAGCCCCGTCAGGAGCGCAGCCTCAATCTCAGCGAGAAAGGCGTGCTGCGAGAGACAGACGCCCTGCACGAGACGGCCATAGCGGATGGGCCGGCCATCCACGCCGATGGGAACCAACTCCGGCCGCGCGCGGAAATCCGCCCGAAAGGTCGGAAACTCCACGCACGCAGCCACGCCGTGCTTCTCGCACGCATCGAATGCCTCGGGGTCGAAGCCGTGAAACCAAAGCGCGTTCGCGCCCGCCCGCCGCAGCATGTGCACGACGGCGACCGCGCTGGCGCCGTATGGACCGAAGATAAGCGGCAGTGACATAACAGCCTCCGGATGATCCGCAACGGGGAGCACGGCTCGCGCACCCCATCGCGGTGGATATCGGGCGACGCGTCAGACGACAAAGTGACCTGCGTCCGACAGGACCGCAAGGGCGCGCTCCAGATCCGCACATCGCACCAGCACGTAGTCGGTGTCGAAGGTTGACGTGGCGAAGATGCTGATGCCCGCCCGTGCAAGCTGATCCGCCAACCCGGCCAGCACGCCGGTCAGACCGAAGTCCAGAGGGCCCTTCACCTGAATGCACGCCCAGGACGACTGCACCACTGCTTCGGACGGAGCCCGATATTGAGGGCAGACGATCGAGAGTTCATCAGCCGTGCGGGTGATTGAGACCAGACCTGGGCCGTAGACCGTGTCCGGCACTGGTGCATGGGCATCCATTCGACAGATGGCGTACACGCCATCCACAAGCTCGAGTTCCATCTTAGGCCAATCACCTGCGGCCGAACCTGAGTGCTGCTCAGTGTTACCCGACATTCAGTCTGCCTCTTCCGGTGTATGCCGGCGTAGCCAGGCCACCATCAGCGCCAGGACCTCGTCCTTTTCCGGCTCATTGTGGACTTCATGGAGCAGGCCATCGAGGATCTGGAGGGAGCAGACGTCACCGGCCAACTCAGCAAATCGACAAGTTGCCTGCACCGATGTGATCGTGTCAGCGCCACCGTGCATCAGTAGCAGGGGCAACGAGAAGTCACTGGCACGCTCCAGCGCCCGCAGGCCGTTCTCCAGCATGTCAATACCGAGGGCAGCGGACAGACGATCGTGGACCAGTGGATCGTCCCGATACACCAGGTTGGGATCACGGGAAAGCGCCTTCGGATCGATCTCGCTGCCCATCGAGAACCGGGGAGCAACACGACGCAGAACACGTCCCCCTACCAGTTTGAGACGGGGTGGTTCATACGCAATCGCCAGCAGGGGTGCGGTGGCGATTACACCTGCCAGATCCACTGATCGATCCAACGCATAGTTGAGCACGATCCCACCGCCCAGGCTATGCCCATACAGAAACCGGGGCAGCCCGGGAAAACGCGCGCCAGCTTGCTCCAGCAGGAGCCCAAGGTCATCCAGCAGATCATCATACGTCGGGGAATGGCCACGCTCCCCAGCCGATCGGCCGTGCCCGCGGATGTCGGCCCCGAGCAACACATATCCTGCGTCGCACAGAGTGGCGGCGACGTGAGCGTAGCGCCCGGTGTGTTCGCCGAGGCCGTGTACGAGCACAACTACGGCCCTGACGTTGTCATCGTCTGGCCGCCACTCGCGCGCAAATATCCTCAATCCGTCATGGGTCTGCCAGGCCAGTTCTGCCTGCCGCATACAATCCCTCCCGTTCGGGAGCCCCTGGAGCCCACCGATGCCTAGCTTATTCGCTCCATACCAGAGCCGTCGCCCACATCCATCTCCTGCATCCGCCCGGTGACCGTGAACACCACGCGCTCGCAGATGTTAATCACGCGGTCCGCGGCTCGTTCAAGGTTGTGCGCCACCCAGAGCAGAAAATTGGCCTTATCCACATTGCGGACGTCCGCAACTACAAGATCCATCAAGTCTCGATACACCCGATTGTACAGCGAGTCAACTTCATCATCCTCAGCCGGAATCGACCGGGCCAGATCCACATCGCGGGTCACGAACGCGTCAAGCGACCGTCGCAGCATACTTCGCGCCTTCTCCGCCATCAATGGGATGTCGACCAGTGGCTTCAAGGGAGCTTCATCCCCGAGCAGCAGTGTGACCTTCGCAATCCCCTTGGCGTAGTCGCCGATGCGTTCTAGCTCAGTGGTGATCTCCAGCACGGCCGCAATCGTGCGCAGGTCACTCGCCATCGGCTGTTGGGTAGCGATGAGCACCAGGGCCGCTTCCTCCTCAGCAAATCGCTTCTCGTTGATCGTGCGGTCGTTATCCATGACCAGCTGCGCGCGCTCTAGATCACGGTGCACCAGGGCATCTACAGACTCGGCCAGCGCATCGTCCACCATGCTGCCCAGAACCAGCAGCTCGTCCTGAAGGCGGTCCAGTTCCTGTTCAAACGATTCTCGCGGCATTACGTCCCCCTTCCGTGTAGAATGGACAGCGACGATGCGGCTATCCCGCCCGTCCAGTGATATAGTCGTCGGTCAGCTGCTCGCTGGGACGGGTGAACACCTTCTCTGTCAGATCAAACTCGATGAGATTCCCTAGCCAGAAGAACCCGGTCCAGTCGGCAACTCGCGCGGCCTGCTGCATGTTGTGAGTGACGATCACAATGCAATATCTCTCCGTCAGGCGCTTCATCAGCTCCTCGACCTCCAGCGTGGCAATTGGATCCAGCGCTGAGCACGGTTCGTCCATCAGAATCACCTCGGGCCTGACGGCGATGGTCCGCGCAATACAGAGACGCTGCTGTTGACCCAATGACAGGCTGAGCGCGTCCTTATCCAGTATGCCCTTCACCTCGTCCCACAACGCGGCGCCGCGCAGACTGTCCTCAACAATCTGATCCAGATCACCATGACGATGCATGCCAACAACCCGAGGCCCAAAAGCCACGTTGTTGTAAATCGACTGAGGGAAGACATTGGGCCGCTGGAAGACCATGCCGACTCGCTGACGCAGCGCCACCACATCCGTGTCAGCACCGTACACCTCCTGGCCGTCCAGCAGCACCGAACCCTCGACGCGTGTTCCAGCGATCGTATCATTCATCCGGTTCAGGCAACGCAGGAACGTAGACTTCCCACAGCCCGACGGCCCGATCAACGCGGTTGTCTGCCGATCTCGGATGACCATCGAGATATCAGACAGCGCACGGAAGCTTCCGTAGTAGAACTGAAGTTCCTCTACGACCACCTTCGCCTCATCGGGTCTCGCCATCCGCCGTCGCGGTCGCGCTACCTCAGACACTTCTTGCTCCCCATTCTATCCTACCCGAAACGTCCGGTTACGTAATCCTCGGTTTTCCTATTCCTCGGCGTCGTGAACAACGTCGTACCTGAACCGCATTCAACTAACTCGCCCATCAGGAAGAACGCCGCCATATCTGCCACGCGGGCCGCCTGCTGTACACTGTGAGGAACGATCACAATGGTGTAATGCTCTTTGAGCCGAAACAACGACTCCTCCACCTTGGCCGTGGAGATGGGGTCCAGCCCTGATGTCGGCTCATCGAGGAGCAGCACATCCGGTCTGAGCGCCAGGCTACGCGCGATGCATAGCCGCTGTTGTTGACCACCCGACAGAGCACTCGCCGGTCGATCCAGTCGATCCTTGACCTCATCCCAGATAGCCGCCCGAGTCAGGCTCTCGACAAGAATCTGATCCAGCTGGCTTCGATCTCGGAGCCCAGCCAGTCTGGGACCATACAGCACGTTATCGCGCACCGTACCGGGAAGGGGTAGAGGTAAAGCGAACACCATGCCAACTCGGCGCCGCAACTGGCTCACGTTGACTCCAGGGGCGTAGATGTTCTGCCCATCCAGCCAGATCTCACCGGTCATCTCGGTACCATCGACCATATCGTTAAGGCGGTTGATCAGTCGCAGGATGGTTGTCTTGCCGCCACCGGCCGGACCGAACACCACGGTGATGGCGTTGCGCGGGATATCCATCGAGATGTCACGCAGCGCAACCTCACCCTCATATGAGTAGGTCACATTTCGGATCTGGATCTTGGGTAAGCCTTGCGGCTGACCCACGCCATCGGTAGCACCGGTCGGACTGCTCATCAACGGCCTCACCACTCCCGCCGCCTACGGTAGTAACCCCGAATCAGCGTGGCCACTAGATTGAGCGACAGAACGAGGAGCAGCAGCACAAGCGCCGTGCCATGCTGAATGCTCAACGGCATGCCGGGTACTTGCGTGCTGATCACGTACAGATGATACGGCAAGGCCATCGTCTGATCTAGCGGTGACTGTGGGAGTCGTGGCAGATAGAACGCGGCAACCGTAAACATGATCGGCGCCGTCTCCCCACCCGCTCTCAGCAGTCCCAGTATCACACCGGTAATCACTCCGGGAAGGGCCTGGGGCAGGACGATATGCCGAATGCCCTGCCACCGGGTGCCTCCCAGGCTGGCGCTCACGTTGCGGAACTCCATAGGCACCGAGCGCAGCGCCTCCTCGGCAGCACTGATGATGATAGGCAGCGTCATGATCGCCAGCGTCAGAGAGCCCGCAACGATGGATGTGCCCAGCCGCAGGAACAGGACGAACAAGCCCAGGCCGAACAGCCCATACACGACCGACGGAATACCTGCGAGGTTGATGATGGCCAGACGGATGGATCGGGTCGCCTGTGTGTCGCGCGCGTATTCCGACAGGTAGATCGCGCCGCCCACGCCCACCGGAATGGCAACCAATGCCGTGCCCAGTGTCAGCAACAGCGTACCCACAATCGCCGGAAATATGCCGCCTGCCTTCATACCGTCGCGCGGCATCGCAGTGAGAAACTCCCAACTGATCGCGCTGATCCCCTGGACAACGATGCTCGCGATCACCGCGAGTATCGGCGCGACAACAACGAGTGCACAGAGACCAAGGAAGATGAACCCGAGACGCTGGACAAGGTACCGATTCATCAGCGCAGACCTCCGCGACGCCGCTTCTTGAAGATCGTCGAGGCCGCCACCAGATTGATCGCAAACGTGATGGCGAACAGCGCGATGCCAAGACCAAACAGTGCGTGGTAATGCACGCTGCCGTGGGCGACCTCGCCCATCTCGGCGGCTACAGTGGCCGTCATCGTTCGTACAGGCCGGAACAAGGAGTCCAGCGTTAGCGGAAGTCGCGCAGCATTGCCCGTGACCATCATAACAGCCATGGTCTCGCCGATCGCTCGTCCGAGCCCCAGCATAACGGCTGTGACGATACCCGACCGGGCCGCAGGTACAACGACGCGCCAGATCGTCTGCCACTGGGTCGCTCCCATGGCAAGGCCCGCGTCGCGATAGCTCTTCGGTACTGCATCCAGGGCATCCTCCGCCACGCTGATGATCGTGGGCAGCGCCATGTACGCCAGAATCAGAGCGCCTGTGAAAGCCGTCAGCCCCGTAGGCGCACCCAACGTCTCGCGGACCAGCGGCGACAACAGCGTCATACCGAAGAACCCGAGTACTACCGAAGGGATCCCCGCAAGCACCTCGATCGTGGGCTTCAGTATCTCGCGAGCCCACCGTGGAGCCACCTCGCGCACGAACACGGCGGTAGCCACACCGAGAGGGAGCGCGATACCGATCGCAGTCACGGTAACCAGTACCGATCCGAGCACCAGCGGCAGCATGCCGTACAGATCAAATGTAGGATACCAGCGCGCCCCGAGCCAGTTTGCTGGCGAAACCTCAAAGAAGAACGGGATGCCCTCCCGCAGCAGAAACAGGAAAATCACGATGACGAAGCCGATGCTGGACAACCCCATCACGCGAATCAGGCCCTCTATCAAGAACTCCGTCCAGCGCGATCGATGGTCTACACTCGACTGCTCTGAGATCACGACTCGCCTCCAGAACTCACCGCAATCCACCCAAGACCGGGCCCCCTACGCACCGGTTCAGTGCAACGGCACAAATCCAAGATCATCAACCTGCTCCTGCCCCTCATCCAGAATCCAATCCAGATACTCCTTCAGAGCTCCATCAGGCTGCCCCGCGGTGTATACGTAGAGCGGCCTCGAGATAGGATATGAGCCGTCATTCACACTGGCCGCGGAGGGGAGTACAAATGGGCCATCATCATTCTGCCCAACAGCCAGCACCTTCTGATCCGGCGTCACATACCCCAGACCATCATAGCCGATGGCGTTGCGATTCTGTCGAATCTCCACACTGATACCCTCCGACGAGGGCATGAGCAGCGTATCGGGCGAAAACAACAGAACGCTATTTGCGGCGCCCATCCTGATGACATTCTCCAGAAAATAGACATACGTCCCGGAATTGGATTCACGCGACAGGAGCACGATCGGCCGGTCCTCGCCGCCCACCTGCGACCAGTTGGTGATGTTGCCCACGTAGATGTCGGAGATCTGCTGGAGGGTCAGTTGATCCACCGGGTTGT
>JAAZAN010000253.1 GCA_012514315.1 Chloroflexota bacterium | reverse complement strand
GTACGTTTTCGCCTCTTACCAGTCGTTGGCGCGTCCCGATACCTTGCCGACAATCGATCCACGCGGCTTCGACTACATCATCATCGACGAGGTTCATCGCGCCGGCGCCGAAAGCTATCTCAGACTAATCAACCACTTCAAGCCTCAATTCTTGCTCGGCCTGACAGCCACCCCCGAACGAACCGATGGTTTCAACATCTTCGAGTTGTTCGATTACAACGTCCCGTACGAGATTCGGCTCCAGGACGCATTGCGTTCCAAAATGCTTGCCCCCTTCCACTACTACGGTGTCGCAGACTTTGAGGACAGCCGCGGGCATGTCCCTCACGACGAATCCACGCTAAATGAGCTGGTCTCAGATGAACGCATCGACTACCTGTTGGAGATGCTGCGAGTCTACGGCTACCCGCGTGGGGTTAAGGGGTTGATGTTCTGCAGTCGAAAGAAGGAAGCCGAACTACTCTCATCCAAACTGAACCAAAGGCTGGTCAACGGGCGTGTGCTGCGCACCGTCGCGCTCACAGGGGAGGACTCTGAAGAAGCTCGCGAAGACGCAGTCTCGAGGTTGGAAACCGGAGATCTCGATTACATCCTGACCGTGGATATCTTCAACGAAGGAATCGATATCCCGTCCATCAACCAGATCGTCATGCTTCGCGGCACACAGTCCAGCATTATTTTCACCCAGCAGCTCGGACGCGGGCTCCGTAAAGCGCCAGGCAAAGATCACCTCCGGGTCATCGACTTCATCGGCAACTACGCCAACAACTACCTCATTCCCATTACGCTCACGGGGGATCGCTCCGCTGACAAAGACAGCGTGCGCGAGAAGATCGTGAGCTCTGAGACGAAGGGGGTAGAGCTCGGGACTTCAAGTGTCAACTTCGACCGGATTTCGCAGGAACGAATTCTCAAGTCCCTGGCCAACGCCCAACTGGCAGGCAAGCGCGAGTTCAAGGAAGCAATTTCCAACCTGCGCCACCGCCTCGGGCAAATTCCCCAGCTCATCGATTTCGCTCGTTTCGACACCATCGATCCCTTCATCCTGGCAAGCAAATATGGTGACTACTGGAGCCTGCTGCACTCCCTCAAGTTCGTTGACCAAGGGCCCAGCCAGAGGGAAGCTCAGTACCTAAAGTTTCTGAGCACCGAAGTCCTCAACGGCCTGCGACCTCATGAAACGCTCCTCCTGCGGCTCCTTCTGGACGAGGGATCGATCACGCGGACAGCCTTCCAGGAGACACTGGAAGCTCGAGGCACAACGTCAACCCCTGAAGTCCTGTCGTCGGTCGAGCGCATGCTCACGCTCGAGTTCTTTACCTCTCGTCGGCGCAAGCAATTGGGCGAAATCTCTCTCATCCGTACATCCGACGTTGTTATTTCTCTCGATCCTGACTTTGCGGGCCTCTACCACGCATATGCAGATTCCGGCGAGAGGGACTACACCGCGCAGTCCTTCAGAGCCCACGTCGACGATATTCTGCAAACATCGCTCTACCTCAACAAAGCCCAGCACTCGTGGCAGGGCGAGTTGGTCGTCGGTAACAGGTACAGCCGCAAGGATGCGTGCAGACTCCTGCTGTGGGACTCCAACCAGGAGTCAACGATCTACGGCTACAAGGTCGACAAAGCGACCGCCACTTGCCCGATCTTTGTCACTTACGACAAGGACCCAGACGTCTCGGCGAGTGTCCGTTATCTCGACGAGTTCCACAATCCAAGCCTCATGAAGTGGTACTCGCGAAGTGACCGCACGCTTCGCAGTAAGGAGCTCCAGCCCATCATCCACCACCAGGTGCCACTCCATCTGTTCGTGAAGAAAAGCGATGCGGACGGCACTGACTTCTTCTACTTAGGCACTGCTAAAAGCCGCGACCCCGTCCAGACCACGATGAAGGGCGAGGGCACGCAGGAGCACGACGTGGTCACTATGGAGCTCAAGCTGGAATCCCCGGTTGAGCTGGGGTTGTATCGCTACCTCGTGGACAGCGGAACACTTCCCACCAATTTGGTGGGCTAATCACTCCCCCGGTGATCCATTCCGCTAACCTCTATATGTCTCACAGTTTCCCGGTCACGATTGCCGCGACCATGTCCTGGGGTAGGTCATGTCCTCCAAGATTCGCACGCTGAGTTTGTTCAACAATAAGGGTGGTGTCGGTAAGACGACGCTGTCCACCAACATCGCCCACAATTTCGCCGAGCGCGGCCATCGGGTGCTCTATGTCGACTGCGATCCGCAGTGCAACGCGACGCAGCTGATGCTGACCGAAGAGCAGACGCACGAGATCTACGCGTCGGGCAACAAGTTGGAAGAAGCGCTGCGAACCTCGTACTTCAACACCGTTTACGGGATTTTCATCCCGTTGCGGGAGGGCGAGCCGGAGATCGAGAAGGACATCGTCACCTACCGCTCCGAACGCTTCGGTGTGGACGTTCTGGCCGGGCACCCCACGCTGTCCCAGATCGAGGACGTGATGAGTAATGCGTGGCAGTCAGCATTGAGCAAGGAGACGGCGGCTTTCCGCCGGGTCCACTGGGCAGGCCAGCTGGCTACCGCGATGGAGGATCAGGACCGCTACGACATCATCTTCTTCGATGTCGGGCCCAGCTTGGGCCCCTTCAACCGCACCGTACTTCTTGGCTGCGATGCATTTGTCACTCCTACCGCCACCGATCTGTTTAGCTTCCACGCCTTTGGAAACCTCGCCCGCTGGTTCGAGGATTGGGTTGCCGAATACAGCGAGATGCAGGAGGCGAACATTCACACTTGGGGAAGGTTTGCCGCCAACCTCGACGAGAAGCTGCGCCCCCTTCGCCTCCATAGCCGTGATGGACGCGCGCTGCGCTACCTCGGGTACACCACCCTTGAATACATGAAGAAGAAGTCCGGTGGTGGGGAACAGCTCATCGGCGCTTTCGAGCGGTTCCGCGGCCGACTGCCCGACGAGGCAAAGCGTATGGCCAGCAGTCTTGGACAAAACGGAGACGAGTACCTGTTGGGCCATATCCCTCACATGTTCTCCATGCCGGCGACCGCGCAGGACGCCCATTCCCCCATCGCCGGGCTGGTCTCCAAGGATGGCGTCAAGGGTTCACAGCTCAATCAGCGTGATGGTTATGTAGCGAAGATCGAGGAAGCCGCTGAGGCCATTTACCAGCGTCTTATGGCCTAAGCACGGGCGAAATCACGCACCGTAGTCCTTGAGGAACACCCCGATGATTTCCACTGCGGTGACCTCGTCGAGTGGCAGATCCACATAGCGTCGGGCAGTCAATTCCCGGATCCGCAACGAGGAGGAAGTGCGTGACCAGGCCTGCCCGACGTCGATAAGCTTCTCCCCCTCGACGCGGCGTGTAACGCGGACAATGAGTCCCGTTGTCAACGCTTCCGCCAGCGTGGTCTCCATGTCGACGACGTTAGCCGGCGGCAAAGAACACTTCGCCAGTTAGGAGTCCGGTCTCGACTCGTCTGACCCGGCTGGGTCGACATCACCAGTCGGGCTTTCCTCGATACCACGGATGTCTCTCCACCACTGGATCCACTGAGTGCGCACTTCGGCCGGTTTGGCGAGGAATCCCGTGGCAACCGCGATGATTAGCGGCATGACGATGCTCTCGATTTCCATGACCGCATCTTTACATGTGACTGTGCACGTCAGATCCGACCGCAATTCTCGATCAACGGTGTTCCGAACGTGCATTTTGAAGCAGCGTGGTGACGATAGTGAAGCGCCGGGGTGAGCTTCGTGAAGCGGTGCTCACCCCGGTGCTCGATCCTCACTTCGGTGTCCGGCG
>JAAZAN010000252.1 GCA_012514315.1 Chloroflexota bacterium | reverse complement strand
GCGAGCTCTGCGGCTCCACTTCTGAACAGACGCGAGTGTCCGAAGAACGGCATATGCACTCCCCGCCGTCCGCCGAACCCATCTCCGGCAAACACCGCGACTCCACCACGCTCGACTACTCTCTGCGCCTCAATCAACTGGTGCGCGAATAGCAGTTCGCGTTTGGCGTCGCTATGCCCATACCCTCTGAAGCGCACGATGGTTGATTTCCGCTCCCGCACCAACTCACGCACGAGCCACATCTGCGGTGTGTGCTGCACCACGAGAACTGCCCCCCGCGCGCTGTCCAGTAAGGCAGCGAGACGTTCGCCACCGACAATCCTGGTCCAACGTGCCAATGAGTCGGGCCTACGCAGCGCCTGCTCACGCCAAGTGACCCAAGTATTGGCGATCAGGCTCAATTCTACGATACACTCTGGCGATACCGTCGGCTGGACAGAGTCGAACCACTGTGATAACAGCTCGATCTGGGGATCGAACAAGCGCGAGCGGGTTCTGGCCTGCAGCAGGACAGCACGCTGCAACCTGACTCCGATGGGGTATGGCACAAGCACTGCGCGATTTACTGGTCCATGGTGCACCGCTTCGCTCACATATCGCGCGAGCCTACCTGACCGTGCGGACTGCGGAACCATCTGGGTCATCCTACTGCGCCGTTCTGATGAGCTCCCCGTAGACATCGAATGACGCCTCCTGCCACTACTCGACGGACCATCACCCACGGGCGCCGGTTCGTGGGCTGTACCGTTTCGGTCCAAGAGGATCGCCAGGTTGCGTACGGTGAGCTCCTCGATAGAATCAATTGCGATCGTGCGTCCAAATTGCGACTCGATCTCGGTCAACGCGCGAAAGACTGTGATCGAATCACCGCCGAGATCAAGTAGGTTGTCATCCGGACCTACGGGCTCTGCATCGAGCGTATCAGCCCACAGCCCACAGAGCCACGCCTCTACCTGCTCCCTCGAGAGACCGCTTATAGCAGCCGGATCGAGCCGTCCACCATCGGCCCATGGTGGCGTACGCGCCGGACGAAGCCTTGAGGCAACATACTTGGCTGCTGTCGCTCCGCGCGCGATCTTGCCGCTCGTCGTCACTTCAATCCAATGCGACGGCATCCAGCGGATATCAACAATATCCAACGCGAGGTGGAATCGCACGGATTCTCGGATCTCACGACTCAGTTGGTTCTGGGTCGCCCGATCGAGGGCGCGGCGTGTCTCGCAGATGAGAACGACACCCTCCGTCCCCAGCGAGACGTCGGGGACGCCGCAGGCAGCCACGCGCTTCGCTCGCTTGCCAAGCGCCTCGTACGCGATCGCCTCGATCTGCTCCGGCTGGACATTCTCGCCACGCACAACGATCGTGTCCTTCCGACGACCGCACACGTATAGCTCGCCACCGAACATGTAGCCCTCATCCCCAGTGCGAAACCACCCGCCACACAGATCGGAAGAGCCCGTACTGCCGGGGTGATACTTGCCGGAAAAGAGCGAATCCCCCCATATCGCGACTTCACCAAGCTCACGTTCAGGCAGCTCGTCCTGATTGCCATTCCACACGGCGATCCGGGTTCCGTGCGCAGCTGTGCCACAGCTCACGATCGAGATCGCGCCCCGGCTGTTGACCTCAGCTGGGACAGCGTACCCACGACGAAGCTCGGCCGCGTGGACCCAGTCAACACGGATGTCGCCGCCCGGTGGTGTAGCAGAGACCAGGGCAGCATTCTCTGCCATCCCGTAGAGTACTCGTACCGCATTCTGTCGGAGACCACACCCGCTGAACCGGCGCCCGAACTCATCAATCGTCAACCAGTCAGCCAACTCACTTCCGTTGCCCAGCACCGCGAGCGAGCCCAGGTCGAGTCCTGAAACCGCGCGCTCAGGAACATACCGGAGGCAGTGCCGAAATCCGAAGTTAGGCATCAGAGTGAATGTACCACCGTACTCCTGAATCAGCTCAAACAGGACTCGCGGCCTTCTGAGCCAATGACGAGCGTCCACCAACACGCTCGTTCCCCCCATAATCAGCGGCATCCAGATCAGCGTCATCAGACCACCATCGTGGTACAGCGGCATCCACCCCACTGATACCTGGCGTTCCGAGAAAAGCTGTGACGCAACAAGGGCGCTAACGTTTGTGATGACCATCCTATGGTCAACCACGACGCCCTTGGGCGCCCCCGTGGTGCCGCTACTGAACTGCAGGTACGCCGGTCGCAGTGGATCGTCGCAGCTCGGTTCGTCAGCCTCGCTGGTCAGATCCTCGGAGTGTGGCAGTGCAAGCACCCCCCGCCCCGTACTCGCTACTGCGCTTCGCAGATACGGACAGTCCTCAGGCGCGGCAATGACGCGCCTGGCGTCTATGGACTTAAGTAGCAGGCCAAGCCGCTCCGAATAGACGCCAGTGTCACTATAGGCCGACAGATAGGGGTAGATGGTCGGAATCACACCAGCCAGTATCGCGCCCAGGAAGGCACGGACGAGCGAGTACCCGTGATCGAATGCCAGTAGTACGCAATCCCCTCCAGCGATGCCCTCCCCTCGGAGCCAGGCGGCGCATCGCAGCGCGTCGCTATAGAGCCGATCGTAGGTTATCTGCTCGTGGCGTCCATCGGAGAGCACGAAGATGAGAGCGATGTGGTCGGGATCCGCATCCACCTGTGCCCTCAGTGCATCTCCGATCGTCAACAACCTGTGTTGCCCCATCAGACCACTCCTTGATGTAGTCCCTGGTGAGCGTCTAGAAGGACTCTCGCCGCGGCAATAGTCAGGTTGGGTACGATCTGTGGCCAACGCTCCACCAAGAGCTCAGCCTGCTGGCTCACTGCATCGTGAACGCGTGTCTCCGAACTGCGCCCATTGAGACTCAGCTCCACGAACTCCACGTCCATGCGGCCCTCGAGCGAAAGCGACCAGAACGCCAGTACGAGCGCCGCGCCCGTTCGCACTGCGAGTTCTGCCGCTCCAGGGCGAAATGTCAGAACACCGCCATAGCATTCTCGCGTCACGCCGCCGGTCCCGAGATCTGAATCTGCACCAATCAGCACGCATCCACCCTGCAGCAGCACGTCATGCGCCTCGCGAAGCCGGGTGACGTGAGCCACGGCACGCTTGAACTCATCGGCTTCTCCACCCGCGCCGGCGAATCGGTACAGTACACTCAGATGTTGGCGCAGCACATTCCGAATCCAGGCTGAATCAGCATAGTGCGGTACCCCAATCACCACACCACGTCCTCGGTCAGCCGCCCGGACCAGCACCTCCTCGCCACAGACGTTGACCCAGGCAGTTCGACGCCGCTCGGCTCCCAGAGCCACTCTTCGCCATTGAATCCACGTATTGGCCATCAGGTGTCGCGCGATCCGCTCATTCACGTCGGCCCGCCCCACGGTGAGCTCCGTCCAGCGTCGCATTGTCTCCGCCGCTTCTGCGTGGAAGCGCCGCTGCAGGACAGGCCGCGACCAGAGTTGGCGCTGAAGCCAGACACCGATTCCGTATGGCACGAGCTGACGCACTGCGTTCGCTGCGGACATCGCGATAGGTCCCTGCGCATCAGATGCACGGCCGTCGGAGACGGCAGGTCCCGCCGCCCGCCGGCTTCCGTCAACCGTCGCGGTTGCCGACTGCGGTCTGGCGAGAGTGCCCGAATCACCGATTCGTCCCCTCACCTGCTCACCGGTGATTCGCTCACCTACGGCAGACGCTGCGCTCTCGACCAGTGCCGCCAGGTTGCGCACCGTGGGGTTCGTGAGGAACCCGGAGTCGACTCGCTGTCTGAGCTGCGCCTCCACATCGGCCAGCATTCTGAAGGCATTGATCGAATCCCCCCCCAGTTCGAAGAAGTGGTCGTCGATCCCCACCTCATCCAGCTGGAGCAGTTCGGCCCACAGATGACATAGCCAGGCCTCCGTCTCGGTCGTGGCCTCAACAAACGCCGCGGCCAACCGTGGGCGCTCACTACCAGGCGCGGGAAGCGCGGTGCGAGCAACCTTCCCCGCCGCAGTGCGGGGCAACGCTGGCACCGTCACGAACCGATCGGGGAGCATATGGGCAGGCAGCGAACCCAGCAGATGCGTGCGCAACGCCGTCACTGTCGGCCCTGGAAGCCTGTCCGGTACCAGGTACGCAATCACAGCCATCCGATCCACGGAGCGAGAGAGCGCGACGACAGCCGCCTCCCGGATACCCGAGTGATCTGCCAGCGCCCGCTCGATGGCGCCAAGCTCCACACGATACCCACGAACCTTGACCATCGAGTCCATTCGTCCCATGAGCTCAAGCAGATCACCCTCGCCCATCCGCCCAATGTCTCCGGTCAAGTACATGCGACTGCCCGGGCGTGCGAGAGGATGCTCAATGAACTTCTCTGCGGTCTGCTCTGGTCGCTTCCAGTAACCCATGCTCAGCATGGGGCTGGAAACAGCAACCTGGCCCGAAACGCCCCGCCCCAGCGGGCGCAGGTCATCATCAAGGATGAGAACCCGAACTCCAGATGAGACGTACCCCACCGGTACTGTGGACCGCGATTCACCGGTCTTGTCGCCACCGAGGAAGTACTGCGCCACGTTTCCGCTCTCCGTTGAGGAGTAGGAGTTGATGAACTTACAATCCGGACCGAAACACGGCCGCAAGAGATCGATGTCGCCCCACGTCACTGACTGCCCCATCAACAGCGCGTACCGAACTGCGGTGAGCACCGGGTAATCGGCACGGGACGACACTCTGGCCATCTCGCGCATCAGATCAAGGGGAAGCCCGACGACGCTGATGGCGCGAGCACTCAGCCACTGGAGAAGCTCACCCGGGGTGCGTCGCCGAGGGTCCCACGGGCACAGGACAGCTCCGTTGAGCAGTGCCCCAAAGACCGCCAGTGAGCTGGCAGCGTATGCGAAGGAATGTAGTTGGGCCAGACGGTCGCTCCGTCGCAGTCCCAGGTCTCTCGATCGCCCCCAGGTCCTTCCCAGCCGCGCCGCGTGCGAGATGACAACTCCCTTAGGTTGCCCCGTGGTACCCGATGTGTAGTGCAGCGTCGCGATATCACCACCCTCGATCGGCATATCCACAACTGCCCCATGGTGATCGCGGCGAAGGTCATCCAGTATGTGCACCTCGGCAAGATCCCTCAGGCGATCCGCTTCCGACATACGGTCAGCTGAAGTTAGAACGACGCGGGGACTACAATCCTGGAGCACACGACGGCTCGTCGCTTCACCAGCATCGGGGTCGATGAACACACAGAACTTACGCGCCTTCAGCACACCCAACTGCGCGATACTCCCCTCGACACCGATCGGGAAGTGGAGAGCCACAGGCTCCGGCCCGACACCAAGACGGCCGATCAGCCCTGCTGCCAACTCCTCACTATGCGAGTCCAGTTCAGCATAGGTCAGCGATGAGTCGGAGTCCAGAATCGCCACACGGTTGCCACAGGCGCTCACCACGCGACGGAACTGCCCCACCAATGACAGATCTGCCTCATCGGGCATGGATCCGGCCGGGAAAGATCCGTTCTCCCGGTATGCGCCCCTGCCCTGGGCTCGCAGCGAAGGGTTCATCGCGCCGTGTCCTCGCGCCGCCGGACCGCCTCGTCCCGGAACTCGTCGACATAGAACACGTCGGCCGGCACGAGTGCATCGAGCTCGCCATTCGTCAGCGCCCACGACTGGAATTCTGCGATGCTCTGCTCGTTGATCCGACCATCGGCCGGCACATCGGCCCAGCAGGCGCGCGACAACAGATCTGGCTCAAGCCCAGTGTGGCGCGCCAGGATCTCCACGTTCGCTTCAGTCGGCCCCTGCCGGTACTGTTCGACCGCATCCAGATATGCCTGTATGAACCGTACCCCGATCTCGCGGTCCGCCAGCAGTCGCGGGCCGAACACAATCACGCCGACTTGCGCGTCCTCAAGCACATCCTTCACGTCGATCAGTTTGATCGCGTCCACAGTGTCACCGGCCAAAGTCAGCCAGGGTTCGTAGCACAACGCAAAATCCAGTTTGCCTGTCTTCAGCGCATCGAGAGCCGTCGCCGGCTCCAAACGCTCCACAGTGAGATCAGCCGTCGTCAGGTTGCCCTGCTCCAAGACCTTCGAGAGCGAGTACCCGGAGACGCCTGTGGCGCCACCCACACCCACGGAGATCGCCCTGCCGCGCCAGCTATCCATATTGCTGAGTTCGAGAGCTCGAGTGTTGACGGCAATAACGCTCGCGTAGGCACAGCCCGCGGACGCATGCTGCGAACCACTGAGAACGACGCGAGCTTGCCCCCCCTGTCCGATCGCGTTGAACAGCCCCGCGGTGACCTGAACGGATGCTGCATCTAGTTTCCCCTGCATTACCATCGCCGTTGCATCGAGCGACGACTGCATATCGATGAACTCCACCTCCAGCCCATGCCGTGCGAAATGGCCTGCGTCCTGCGCAATGAAGACCGGGGCATAGCCCAGGTAGGGCAACACGAACATACTCACGTGAACCAGCTCCTGGGGTGCGCGCTCTGCCGCAGGCACTGCGGCCTCGATCCGGCCACAGCTCGACGCAGATAGCACGAGGACCCACAGTGACGTCACCAGTGAGACCGTACGAACGACATTATAGGTCTGTCTGCTCATTACCACGGGAATATGACCTCCTGACGCGATATGGTATAAGGTACTCGGCACGTGTACGAATCCGTGCCAGCGCATACTCTCTCTGGTCGGCTACTCGTCTAGATCAGGCTGGGTGATACCTGTCCAGGGCATTGCGTATCGGGAGAGGAGACCGAGGAGCGCATTAGCCGACAAGCCCAGAAGCCCGATCGCTGCCAGCGCGACGTACAGATTCACAGTCCGAAAAGTCTGCCAAGCCATCCATATGCGTGCACCCAAGCCATTACGAGAAGTCAACAACTCGGCTGTGATGGCGATAGTCAACGCTGAGTTCAGTGCGATCCGCATTCCGCCCATAATGCCTGGGAGACTCGCCGGCAGAATCACATGGGTGAGCAACTGCTTCCCACGCGCACCATAATTGTATGCCGCCTCTAGGTGCACAGTATCGATGGTAGCTACGCTCGTCATCGTGCTGATGAGCATCGGGAAGAAGGCCGCGAGCGCTACCAGAACCACACGTGGGCCGTCTCCCACGCCCATCAACACCAACAGCAGCGGCAGTAGCGACGACTTGGGCAGCGGGTGCACAGCGGCCACGAAAGGCTCCATCACGGTTCGCACCCGCGCGGACCAGCCCATAAGTACACCCACAGCGATCCCGGCGATCGCGCCGATCATCAGGCCCACTCCCCATCGCGATAGTGTGAACCCCACATCAGTCAACAGACTCCCGGACAGCGCATGTCGAACGAACGTGCTGCCGATCACCGTCGGTGCGGGGAAGAGAAGCACCGGTAGGGCTCCGACATGGACCGCGCCCTCCCACACCAACAACCCGGCCACAGCGATAGTCCACGGCAGAGCCCGCATCACCCCGCGTCCCTGTCTGGTCGAACTCCACAGCGGATGAGTCATTGGTGACGAGTCAGTCTCGCGCGAACTTCGCTCTCCAACATGCTCCAGATGTGCCATTTCAAGTCTACCAGCTCCGGATGCGCACGCCCCGTCAGGTCGCGGGGACGACTCAGTGGGACGCTGACTATCTCACGAATTGTTCCTGGCTGTCCGCTCATAACCATCACACGATCGGACAGCAGAAGCGCCTCGTCAATATCGTGCGTAACGTAGAGGACCAGAGGGCGTCGCGCTTGCCAGAGTCTGAGCAGCTCCTCCTGTATCACCAGGCGCATCTGCGCATCCAGAGCGCGCAGTGGCTCATCCATCAGCAGGATGTCCGGCTCAGTGACAAATGCACGTGCGATAGCCACGCGCTGGCGCATCCCTCCGGACAACTCCCCAGGGAAATGGGCGGCGAAGTCCCCCATGCCCATCAACCGCAACTGGTCCTGCGCCCTCGCGCGCCGCTCACCCGCAGCCGTGCCCTCCATCTCAAGCCCAAACGCGACGTTGTCGGCAACACTCATCCAGGGAAACAGGGCATGATCCTGAAACACAAGCCGGGCCCGCGGCTGCCGGGGCCATCCACAGAACTCGATCCGGCCAAGGTCCGGCTCCGCGAGCCCCGCCAATAGTCGCAGTAGGGTGGACTTGCCGCATCCACTCGGGCCAACAATCGAGATGAACTCTGTACGAACAGCAGAGAAGCTGACCTCACCGAGTGCGTGGACGGCGCCACGAGGCGAGCGGAATATCTTGGAGACGCCCCGCACACACAGGTCGGTCACGTGTCCATTGGCACTATGCAGTCGCAAATTATCCGGTGGCATATTCTTGGGCTCCGGAGCGTGCTGCCACGTTAGGCAAGGCGCTGAACTGGGATCTACTACAAGCCGCAGGACAACCAGCGGGCGTCAGACGCGGCGCAGCTGAAGACATTGCCGCCGTCCCGGTCACAGGTCGCTCCTGGCGGCAGGATTATACCACGGGGCAGCGCCTCGACAAGAGACCGGTCGTCAACCTGGCACACGCCGTGTTATCAGAGTGCACGGACGGCCCTCAGCGACCAGCGCGGCGACCACGCCTTCCTCTGCCGGCACCCCATACACCACCCAACGATCGCCGTCGCTCGGATACCCTTCGATCACTTGGGGCTGGCCGCAAGCGACTGGGGCGAATGACACACCCGGCCTGGCCAGCACGGCCGGGAGCCCGATACCGCACGCCTTGGCGTAGGCCTCTTTGCGCGTCCAACACGTGTAGAAGGCATGCCGCTTTTCAGCGGTTTCGGTCGTATGAATGCGCTCACACTCAAGCGCTGTGAAGAACCGCGCTGCGACTGCCTCGAAAGGGAAGCTCTTATCGATCAGCTCGACGTCCACGCCCACCCGACGACCCAGGGCGATTCCATAGAGGCCCAGGTTGCCAGAGTGAGCAAGACTGAACTCCAAGCGATCGCGATCTCCCGATTCGTTGACAAGATAGGGCTTTCCCTGATCCTCAGCCGCAAGATTCAGCGCAGCAGGAGGCGTTCCTGAGTAGCCACTCAAGATGCACCGGAGTAGCCCGTGCGACACCGTGAATCGAACGCGGTCCCGATCACGGACAAACCGATGGGCACGAGTGCGCTCATCCTCTGAGAGGAGCTTTCCCAATGCAACCACCTGGTCCGTGGTCAGATCGAGACGAGCCCACCAGACGTGCACATCATCTTTGAGTATAGACAACTCCCCAGGATGTGGCAGAGATTCAGGCATTCTCAGCGGTTGTACCTCCCGCACGCCTGCGCTGCATCGAGGCGCGCAACAGCCGCATCATCTCGGGGTTCGCTGGCCTGGCTTCACTGGATAGACTCCCGGCCCGTATTCTGCGCAGTAGCAGGACTTCGGGAACGACAACGACCGAGATCCCTGCGTCCCGAACGCGGAAGAACCAGTCCGTGTCCTCGCCTACTCGGTAGCCCGGATCGAAGCCGCCGACCCGATCGAACACCCATCGATGTGCTAGCAGCCCGCTCGGGATATATGCCGGAGGCTCCTGCGCATAGTGAGACTCGTTTCGATTGCTTGGCCACTCCGCACCCGAATCTAGCACCGCACGCATTCGGCAGATCACACAGCCCACGTCGACCGAACTCTGGGCAGCCGCTACCTGCCGCTCAAGCTTATCCGGCAGCCACTGGTCATCTGCATCGAGGAACGCGATCAGATGACCAGTGGCTGCATCCAAGCCCGTGTTGCGGGCTGCAGCGGCCCCCTGATTCGCCTGATGTATACAGGTGAACTGGATGTCATCAGCACGCGAACCGATCTCCTGTGCGATGCTTCCGCTCCCATCTGTCGACCCATCATCGACCACGATTACCTCCACGGAGCGATACAACTGTGTCAGAATGCTCTCCAGCGCAGCAGAGAGATAGTCTGCCCCATTGAACACAGGAAGAATCACACTGACCAGCCGACTGTCCCGGGTCATCGTCCGCACTCCCGGCCACTCGGTTCAGCCGGGCTTCGCCGCCTCGCCAGGGCCGCTCGGAGGGTGTTGAAGTAAGCCTGTCTCTGCCGCTCAGGAGTACGCCGGCCGACGTTCTGGTCGTGGATACGTCGTTCGAAGACAATGTCGTCCAGCATCCGCGACCGCAGTCCCATCTCGATCGCGCGGGCGTACCAGTCCATGAAGTCATGCATGCCAGGTTCGATACTGAAATCCCCCACCCTGTCAAATGACCGTCGACGTATCAGCATCGCGGAGCGGCCAATGCCCGGTTGCGGGACAGACATCTCACCTTCTTCCACAGCGCGGCTCGAACCGGCCACAAACTGACGCACGTGTCCGAACACGATGTCCAGTGCAGGATCCTGAGTCAAGACGATCACCTGCTTCTCGAGTTTGCCAGGCGTCCAGCGATCATCGGCATCCAGGAAGCTCAGCAACTCGCCCGTACTTCGGTGTATACCGGCGTTCAACGTCCGGCTAATCCCGCGATGCGGCGCTTTGATGACCAGAACTCCACCGAACTGGGCTGCCACATCTGCGCTATCGTCGGTGGAGCCATCGTCAACCACAATCAGCTCCAGGGGGACGTAGTCCTGCGCGAGTACACTGCCGATCGCCTCCCCAAGGTAAGTGGCTCCATTGTATACCGGAATCACAACACTGACGCTCGGTGCGTATTCGGACATCGGCCTTCCTCTGAGTATCATACCTACTCCGTCAACCGGCGGTCCCCAGTTAGCAGATGGCGCGCCAGTCGCCTGAGCTTCACGAGACTCCACCATGGAAGCTGCCACCAGCGATCCAATCCTTCCAGACGCCTGTCGTACTCCACGAACCCCCACAACAGACTGCGAGTCAGATCCCCGTCATCGCGCCAGAGCCGATAACGCAGGTAGCGTATCCAGTCCACCGCGTATAGCCCTATCCATCGCGACGGATTGACTCTCACTTCGAACTCGCGACGCTCAAGCTCACTGACCGATTTCGTGTTCAGGTCGCCCAGCCAGTCCAATGGCACGGGCGCACACCACTCTCGGCTCAGGTAGCCCAGCGCCGCACGTGCCACAAGAGTGAGACGCCGCCGCTTGACCTGACCTGCGAGCCGTTCCCAGTCCACTCGATCGCCAGCAGCCTGCAGTATCGTCACGGCATCCGCGATCCATTGCACGGGCGGTACCGCGACGGGTACCATTCCGTGCTCGCAGATATGCAGAAGATGGTCCGTAGGGCTGAGCGTCCTTGTGGCTACCCCACTCACTGTGAGCGGCTCAGCATGCTGCCAGAACACATCGTCAGCGTCTGCACGCACATCACTGGCCATCACGTGCCAGTGCAGGTCGAACTCCCGCCCCCGACCATTGTGAAACCCCCACGACTGGCGCACGTCCAGGCGTTCGTTGGTCAGCGCCGAGATCGGAAAATACCCGGGAATCCAGCCGGCGGCATCGAGTGCATCCAATGCACGCCCCCTGGCTGCAGTGGGCACGAGCACGTCAACATCATTCATCATGCGGAGTCCATAATCGCGATAGTAGGCTGCCGTCAACGCCGCCCCCTTGAGCACGATCGTGGCAATCCCAGCGTCATCCAGCAGTCTGATGACGTCTGCAATGGCGTGCAAGAGCGCCTGATTGCGGTACCAGGTGCGACGATACACGCCCTTCATCCGGCTAAGCAGCGGTTCGTCGATGTCGGCCGCGAGCAGGTTCCGGTAGACGAGCGGCAGTAACCGGTAGCTGGCATCGTCCAAGCCTCGCTCACCAGCATAGGCCTTCCACCGGCGCCACGCGGCAACCGCGTCATCGCCCGCGCAGAGGGCCGCACGCAGAAGCAGCGACTGGCTCTCATTGGGCCACACGCGGATGAACGAGACGCCTCGCCGGCCGCCCTGATCCATCACGGGTCTCCGCTGAGTGCTTGCCCGCGGACAAGCGATGCGTAGACCCCGCCCCGCCGCAGGAGCGTCGCATGATTGCCCGTCTCGACGACTTGCCCGTCACGCAGCACGAACACGACGTCCGAGCGCCGTATGGTTGACAACCGATGAGCTACCACCAACATCGTCCGACCCTTTCGATATTCCTCGAGAGCCTCCTGCAGCGCCTGCTCGGTCTCCGAATCAAGCTCACTGGTCGCCTCATCCAGTATTAACAGGTCAGCATTCAGTAACACAGCGCGTGCCAGGGCGATGCGCTGACGTTGTCCACCCGAGAGGCGGGCCCCGCGCTCCTGAAGCACCGTATCATATCCATTGGGAAGCGCCTGAATGAACTCGTGCGCCTGCGCAATGCTGGCAGCCCCAATCACCTCGTCATCCGCTGCATCGAGCCGGGCGAAGCGCAGGTTGTCCCAGACAGTCGCGTGGAACAAGAAGACATCCTGACTAACGACGGCCACTCGCCTGCGCCAACTGCCGATCCGGAGGTCACGCAGGTCGCGGCCATCGACACGGATGCACCCCGAATCAGGATCGTAGAGGCGGGTCAGAAGGCTCGTAATGGTCGACTTGCCCGCCCCGGAAGCGCCGGCGATCGCGACCATCTGCCCTACCTCAATTGACAACGACACGTCCTGTAGCACAGGCGGCTCGCCCGCTGAGTACCCAAAGGTAACGTGGTTTAGCGTTACCCCGCTCTTGAGGCCAGTGAACTCGTGCTCCCCATCGGTGATCGTGTGCACTGGTACCGTCTCGAGATGCCGAATGACTGCCTGCACAGCCGGCGCCCACTGCGTCAGATGGGCCTGAAACTGTGCCAGGTGCCCGAGAGGTCCCATGAGACGGAAAGCGATAATCAGGAATAGGGTCAGACGTGCAATAAGCTCTCCCGGCGATCCCGGCAGCAGGACGGATCCCCCTGCCATCAGCAACGCGAGAACACCCGCATTCAATACCGCATATAGAGGCGTGCTCAGGTGCATCCACGCCCCCGCGCGAAACTCCGCGCTCAGGAACGCGTCGACGCTCTGGCGCGAGGAGTTCATTCCCCAGTCCGTGCGGTCAAAAAGACGAATGACCTGCATCCCACTGAGATGCTCGTACAACAGGCTGTGCAGCTCCCTGACGAGGTCCCGTGCCTCCTGGCTCGCCTGACGTATCTTGCGTCCAATTGACAGCCTGAGCACGACGGCTACTGTGCCGAGCAATGCGATGGAGAGCAGTGTGAGCTGCCACGACAACAACAGCGCCAGAACCAGGTAGGCCCCCAGGACAACCGCGTTGGCGATTGCCTGGCCTGTCCCCAGCGCAAGCTGTCCGGTCTGGCGAACGTAGTGCACGGCTACGGCGAGCAGACCTCCTGCGCGTTCCTGCTGGAGGAACGACAGGGGCAACGCGTACAGCCGCTCTACTGATTCCTCCTGCACCTCGCGCTCAACCCGACGACGGAACTCCAAGGACAACAGACTTTGGATGAACTGCAGTCCGCTCCGCACCAACGTTGCCAGGACCAGGACTGCGGCGGCGACAGGCACGCGCTGCTCAGCAGGAATGACAACAACGCGAGTGACAACGGTGCTCATGGGACCTCCACTGGCCAACAAGCTCTGCGCGCTGCCGCTCCCGAGTATCAACAGCACCAGACCGAGACCGAAGCCTTCGGTAAGCACCCACAGACCGGCGATCCCGGTGAGCGCCAGGAGCAGGAACCTCCGCCGCCAAAACCGGGCAAGCAACCATCTGTATGTCACAAGATGAGGCGCTGCCTCGCCTGCTGAAGAGCCGCTGCTCAAGAGATCGCTCCTCCTGCGGATGACATCGACCGAATTGCCTCGGCGACCACGCAAGGGATTGCTTTCAAGTCAGTGCCAAGCTCAAGTCGGAGACTGGGTAGGCGCCGAACTAGATCGGCGAATGCTCGCACCTCGGCATGCGATGCATCAGGCTGGTAGATCAGCGAGCTCATCGCAACCTGGCGAAGCACCTCCATCCGGGAAACAGGCTTCAGAACAGTCTGTCGCCTCCCGCCGATGTGGGCCAGCAGGATTCCTCGAATCGACAGCCGTCGCACTACCTGCTCCGGCGCAAACTGCTGGACGAAGATCAGCGACTTCTCCGGTGGAGGCTCATCGGGATTGCTCACGTGGGGTAGCAGGCGCGGAAACCGATGCATGTGGTCCTGATGAAGCTTGGCCGAGTTGTAGATGCAGAGGGCTTCCGGGTGCGGACTGAGCGACAGCAGGCAGCGATCATCCGAGACGTACTGCATACCGGCATCCAGGCAGGCCAGCGCAGCCGTCGATTTTCCAGAGCCTGTTTGTCCTACGAGCAGCACACCTCCGTCGTCGGCGCCCACCGCGCCAGCGTGGATCATCGGCAAGCCGCGCTCTCTCAGCCACCAATGGAGCAGCACTTTCAGTGGGGCGGCACGCTCGTAGGCTGGGAGTCCCACGGCGCTGTCCACCCGGTAGACGCCAAGCCATCGTTCGCGATCCACCATGCTCAACGCCCCCGCCTCCCGTTGGATTGCGGTCAACACCCGATCATCACAGAGGTCCGACACCTCACCCCGCGCACGCACCTGGCTTCGCGTCCACGGGTCTGGCGGCGGCAATACACCGGTAGACGCGCTGTCCCAGAGATACACCGTAAGGTCCGGAATTGACGGCGCCCCGTCAGTGAGCGTATGTGACAGGGCGGGTAGGATCGACGGAGCAAGCGCTGGCCCGGCGAACTCCAGGCGCACACGTCCCCCACCCAACTCAAGATCGCGTGTGAAGTGGCCGCCGACGGACTCTTCGGCCCGCGCATACGCCGTGCGTACTGAGTGAAAGAGCTGCAGTGGGCTACGGACTGAGGTCAACGGGCATCCAGTTCCAGAGCACGAGGTCCGCGTGTCTGCATCAGGGCTCGGTTCGATCGGGCCACCCACGGTCGCCAACATCGTGGATCGGGTCGAGCAGCAGAAGGTCCTGCATATCCGTGTACTTCTGCAGAAGCGGCGCTTCAAACAGCTTGGGGAAGACTGAGGTATCTACAGAGGCGGGCCCAGGCACGTGATCCACCGGCACGATAAGGCCCTCATGTGATAGCTCTGCGATGAAGCGCTCAAGGGCATCGTTCACCGTACCTGCGCCATAGCGGTGAGATGCTGCGTCCAGGATCTCCCGCAGCGGCACCCCGCGTGCGATTAGCTCCCACACCACCACGCCTACGCCGTTGATCCCGTAATAGGACCCAGAGTCGAAATCAATGATGATCGTCTCACCATCAATCGTCTCGTGTGCCACGCGAGGATCATTTATCCGGTACTGCTGCGCCATGTCCAGTCCTCCTCGTTCGTCTCAATGTAGATCATCGATCCGTGCCCGGACCCGAACATAGAACTACCCCGCGGAGTATACGTGAATTCGCTCCCTGCGGCAAGCCGTTCACCAGGCGTGTTCTGAGAGTTGGACAGATGTCATCGTGTCGTGTAGAATCGGCGCCTATGGATGTGAGTGATCACCCCAGGCGCCAGCCCGTTGTCCTGGACAGCCTCGCGCTGATCCCAGCGTCGTGGCTGCGCAACCGAGACCCGAGCGAGTTCCACGTCTATAATCCGGCAATCATCCACTTTCGCGGCCGTCATCTGATGGCATACCGTGTGGATTGTGGGCGTCAACTGGACATCGCTCTGCACCGGGTCGCGATGTGTGTGCTGGATGACCAATTCCACATTGTCCCAGAGTCAGTGTCGCCGTTGTCTGACACAATACGGTGTGCGGGTGGGGTGCATACCGACCCACGCCTTCTGGTTCACCGTGATCGTCTGTTCGTTCACTTCAACAACGAGCGACACACACGCCCCAACCACATCTTCATGGCGGAGGTCGATCCAGACACATTAGAGAGCCCGGTACCCGCACGTCCACTCACCCTGGAGGGTCGTCGCCAGGAGATTGAGAAGAACTGGATGCTGTTCGACCACGACGGCGAACTGTTTGCCGTCTACTGGATCAGTCCTCACATTGTGCTGCAAGTTGAGATGGCCGGTTCAGGGCCCATCGTCTGCCGGCCATCGTACAACACCGAGTGGAATGTATCGCCCTACAGCGCAAGTCACGGCGAACCACGCGGCGGCGCTCCGCCGGTGCGCCGCCACGACGAGTACGTCAGCTTCTTTCACTCGTGCTGGCAAGTCACTCCAGCTCCCTGGCTACTGTCCGTATGGCCATACGAACAAATCGGGCAGATGTCTCGCCTGGCGGGCAAACTGGTGCGCCGGGTTCACTACCTGATCGACCGGCGCCGATACTACGGCGGTGCGTATGCCTTCGAGGCGAAGCCACCGTTCCGGCCACGATGGATATCTTCTGATCCAGTTCTGCGACCCGAGCTGGAGCCCTCACGACGTCGGCCGAGCGTCAATCCACTCGCCGAGGCAGTAGCCTACCCCTGCGGCGCCATCAGTCTGTCAGATGACGCCTGGCTTGTGTCCTATGGCGTCCATGACGAGCGATGCTGCCTGCGAATCATCGAACACCACGCCCTGGAACACGGCGCCGTCGATGATGGATGACGGCTAAATGGCAATGGCACAGAGAGAGACAGCAAGCTGGGGTGATCCTGGGGACGCCGTTGAGCATCACCGGATGTCGATAAGCATCGCCAACATAATCCCGACAATCTCCAGCACGCCGTCCCATTCATCTGTCGGCCCGTAGCCAACCACCTGAAGCGCCCGGTCGCGATCAGCTAGATATGTCACCACATACGACGTGTCGATGCTCGCCTCGGAAACACAGGCGCCCATTCGGGTGTCCCACTCCCCGCCGAGCGCTCCGAGCCGTGGGCCAGGCGCACCAGCGGTACACTCCGAAAGCCCAAGTGTGTCGCCCAGATCATCAGGTGTCCAGTCCGCGAGCAGCTCCTGGACATTCCGTGGATCCTCGGTCCAGATGGCCAGTCCAGTCCCGCCATTGACCGTACGGTAGCGCATGCCACCCGCCGAAACGACCGGATCAGCCCAGTCGTGGAGGAACATAGTCTGCAGGCCCAGCCCCTGCTCCACGTGCTTCTCCCAGATATCGATCGAGTCCAGCATTTCTGCGAAAACATCCTGCATTTCTTCCCATGCGTCGGTCGGCGCGAACCACATCACCTCCATCACATCGCGCGGTCGGCGTACGAAAGCCGCTTGCGCTGTGATGTCACCGCCGTGGACAACGCGCGTCGGCGCCTCCAGGCGTGAGATGACGACCGCGTCTCCCTCCTCACTGGACTCTGCCGCCGCGTCCAGCACGAAATCGATGTGGATCCCGTCGCTCGCCCATTCCGCCAGGAGCCGGTCCGGATCATCTCCAGGCCAGAACCGCACAACAAGTCCGTAGTCCGCCTCCGGATCCTTGACATAGGCCCCCTCGTTGTTTCCAAGCTCCGCCGGCCCAAACCACTCGCCTGGGTGCCTGAAACTCAATTCTGTCTTGCTCGAGGCGTGGCTGCTCCAGCCGAGGGTCACGTCGGGCGTAGCCGTCGGTGGCGGCGGAGGCGGTGTGTCCGTCGGCATCGGTGAGGGTGTCTCCGTGGGAGCTTCCGTTGGGGACACCGTCGCTGTCGGTTCGGGTTCAAGTGTGGCTGTGGTCTCTGCGGCCTCCATTGGCGCAGGCGCAGACGTCGGGGTACACGCCGACAGCACCAAGACAACGACAGCTAACACAACAGGCAGTGAAGTCCGGTTCCTCTCAGTAGACATGTCTTCCTCCTCAGATTCGCTCGCTCCAGATGTATCGAAAGGGCTCACGGTTTCGCCACGGCTAGTCCCGCCGCACGAACACACGCTTCAACAGCAGCACACCGCCCAGCCCCACTGCGGCTCCCGAGGTCAGTACCGCTGGCAGCAGCCCTGCGGAGGCGAGCAAGACTGAGTCCAAGAGGTTACACACCTGCGCCACGGCCAGTGACCCACCCCACGCCACGATGTAGAGCATCGGGTTCCGACCAACCACTGTATTGTTCACCACTCTCACCTTTGTTGCAGACCCGCGCACGACGCCAAGCACCAGGCCCACAACAGCAGTAGGCAACGCAACAAGTGGTCGGAGCCTCACCCCGCTTGCCAGCACAAAGGCCGGCGCGAGGATGAGCGCCAGGCCGAGCGACAGCACCAGCGGCACTATGCGCATTGGACGCTCACGCCGAAACGCGAGCAGCGTGACCCCCGTGGCCACGACAGTGAGAAGCACACTCAGAATCGCCATCGCCCGAAAGACAGTGTGCATGCCATCCTCCTCGTTCGCTCAGTCAGACAGTCTCGCGCCACAGCCAGTACAGAAGGGCTCACCGCGCGCGCCCTTGCGACCGCATCGGGGACAGGCGACACCAGCCACTTTGCTGCGGAGCGTGTCCAGCTGGGCTTCAGTCCCCATCGCCAGTGCCGCAGCCTCCCGCGCACCCTCCACGTCGCTCGTAAATCGCAGCCGGCCAGCTGCCTCTCTCGAGCGAATCAGCTTCGCTCCAACCAGCTCCAGGCGCTTGACTAAACTCTCTTCAGCCTCGGCCAGGGCATCCCACACTTGGGCCACGATCAACAGGTCCCGGCCCTCCTGACGGCGCCGCGCGTCCCACGCCAATGCCTCGCCCATCAGCTCGCTATACGAACCGACTAGTGCGTCCAGACCTCGCCGTGCATCAGTGTCCTCGACGAGTTCGCGTAGTGGGAGCAGCGTCGCTACTGAGTTGACATACGCGTCGATCAAGATGGGATACGGTGTGTTCTCACCCCGCTGGAGCAGCGTCAACCCTTGGTGAAGGCCCTCCACTGCCTCGTCAACACAGACGAGCGCCGCGTCCCGTTCGAGCTCACACAGCGCCAGATCGGCCATGACGGCAGCTCGCACGATGCAGGCGTCAGCCAGCCGGTCCAACGTGTCCAGTCGAGCATATGTGCGAATGGCAGCATCGGCGGCAGCGACCATCTGCCGCAGCAACGCTCGACGCTCGTCATCCGATGTTGCCCGCCGGGCACTGCGCTTGAGCGTGGCCACGACATCGAGGGCGGCATCGCCCGCTCGCGCCAGGGCCTCATGATCACCGATGTCTCCCGTCCCGATAGACGGCTCACCCCACCATCCCGAATCTGCCATGTCCCCCTCCCGTCCGCGCAGCGGCGCGACCGCACTAGCTATTCATCTCCGACAGACGGTGGAGCCTGCCGCAGCTGCCAGATGTAGCGGCCTAAGAACTGCCGCGCGTCCCGATACCAGCCCTCCGCGCGTCGCCAGCCACGGCCGAAGTCGGGATACTCCACACGCTCGCGGTCGTACACTCCAGCGAAGTCTTCCTGCCAATGGTAATCCCGCATCTGATGACGCTGGCTGGCTGAGCACGCGTTTTCAGTAGCATTCACAACCAATCGAGAGGCGCCCTCGAGCAGGCTCTCGATCTGAGCCTGATGCGTGTCGAGTAGCTCGTTGATCCGTCTTGCCGCGTCCTCCGGCAGCACAGCTTTCACGCCGGACTGCGCGGGATCAGTGACCAGTCGCCGATGGACGTCACCCACCAACTCGCCACCCAGCCGAAGTCCGCGATAGGTCCACGTGACCGCCTCAAGCTGGTCGGGGGGCAGATCCGGCAGCCGACGATCCACCTCAGCGCGTAGGTCCAGCAACCGCTGCAACCGCTGGGTGAGCTGGTTGACGACACCAGGGTCGGTCGACTCGAGGACCCGCTCCGACAACGGCTTGATCAGCTCCCTCCAGGCGTCGCTGTCGCCAAAGTGTTCCTCAAGTCGGTCTCGAAGATTCCTGAGTTCCGCGCGGGATTGGTCAAGTGCGTTGGCGTAATCCTCGACATCATCTGCGTGCCGCCTGACCTGTTGCTCCACCCCCTCTGCTGCTGGCCCAGGCGCG
>JAAZAN010000251.1 GCA_012514315.1 Chloroflexota bacterium | reverse complement strand
CTCGGTTGTGGATTGGGTCGGTTCGAACCAGGACTTCTTTCCCTGTGCCGCCGCATGTGGGACTCCAGTTGCGACCAGCACGGGGGACTACTGGACAGCTGCGCAAGACCAGGCGCGGAAAGCTCTTGAGAGGCTGGGCTGGCTGCCGGCCGTGACCTTTGCCGATGAGGCGCAGTTCGATGCCGTCTTCAGGGGCTTCACCCCTAACGCCCTACAAACAGCCGCGATCGGTTTGGCGTCAAAGCAAGTTTCCCCGTATCTCGTGATCATCGAAGCACCGATGGGCCAGGGCAAGACTGAAGCGGCGCTCTACGCGGCGGATATGGCGATGTGTAGAGGGCTTGCGGGTGGCATGTATATCGCCATGCCGACTCAGGCAACCGGGAATGCGATGTTCAAGCGAGTGCTGAACGACTACCTCAAGCACCGCGGGCATCGTGGAAAGCTTAATCTGCAACTGGTACACGGCGACGCCCTCCTCGCGCAACTGGGGAAGGTGAAGGAAGGGGAAGTTCCGGAGTTCAGACCAGAAAATATCGGTGACGAGGGCGATGTCGAGGCGCAGTCTTGGTTCACCGCCAAGAAACGGCCGCTTCTGGCGCCGTTCGGCGTTGGCACCATCGATCAGAGCCTGTTAAGTGTTTTTCAAACCAAGCACTGGTTTGTGCGGCTCTTCGGCTTGGCGGGCAAGGTGGTGGTCTTCGACGAGGTTCATGCCTACGACGCCTACATGAGCACGATCCTCGAAAGACTTCTGCAATGGCTGGCCGAGATGGACTGTACCGTCATTCTGCTTTCCGCAACACTTCCGGAGGCCAAGCGAAGATCACTCGCCAGGGCCTACTCCGGTCGGGACGACGCCAACCACCAGCGGTATCCGCGAATCACTTTGGCTAAGCCATGCCACTACCCCGACGTGCACACAGATAGCCACCCCATGTGCGCCGAGATCGCAATGGACGCACCACGCGTAATTGGCGTGCAGTTTGCCACGCCCGATTTGCCGAGTATAGCGCTCACCCTTAGCCAGCAATTGGACCACGGTGGCGCCGCCGCCGTCATCTGTAATACCGTCGACCGTGCCATCGAGGTCTATGAGTACCTGAGAGACAACCTGAAGGCTACCGAGTGCCTGCTATTCCATGCCCGCACGCTGCAGATGTGGCGGCGGGAGCGGGAAGAAGAGGTCCTTCGCAGGTTCGGTAAGGGTGAGAGGCACGCGGACGGTATCTACACGAATGAGCATCGGCCGAGGCGGGCCGTGTTGGTGGCCACACAAGTCATCGAGCAAAGTGTCGACCTCGATTTCGATCTCATGATCTCCGAGATTGCACCGATCGACTTGCTGCTCCAGCGGTGTGGGCGCCTGCATCGGCACCCGCGTAAGCGCCCTGCGGGACTTGAAACGCCGCAGTTCATCGTGCTCTCTGAGGCGGACACGGCTGGCCCCCCGCCTGAATCGTTCGGCAAGAGTATTGAGTTCGTTTACGACCGTTACGTCTTGCTGCGCACTTGGCTGGCTCTGCGCCAGCGAGACAAGTTCGAAATGCCGGCCGAAATCGAGGCGATGGTGGAGGCAGTCTATGGCGAACCGGCTTCAGTGAACCCCGATGGCTGGGCAGAAGCCCTTGAGAGGGCAGAAGACCAAATGCAGTTCAAACGGGCGGAATCCGAAAAAGCGGCCTGTCGTTTGTTGGTATCGAAGCCTGAGGATCCGTTGGACTTGATTGAGCAGTTCAACGATCAACTGGCCGATGACGAAGACCCCGAGGTGCACAGAGCCGTTAGGGCGGCAACGCGCGAAGGCGATCCTTCGGTCACCGTGGTCATGATGCCGAGGGACACAACCCTCGCCAGCGAACTCAAAGTCTCCGGCGTCCAAGAGCTGCTCGACCGTGCAGTCAAGTTAAGCCACCGGGGCGTGTTCCATGCGATGCTTGAAGAAGGCGACCAGCCTAGAGAATGGGCCAGGAATGCTCACCTTCGCCACGCGCGGCTATTGCAGCTTGACGATCGCAACCAAGTCTCCGTTGGTGGTTACGTGTTGACGGTGGATGAAAGGCTGGGGGTCGTTATCGATAAGGGCGGTGCAAAGAATGGCTGAGTTCAACTTGATCGATGAACCCTGGATCCCGTGCATGGACCTTCATGGTCGCCGTGTCGAGCACGGCATCCGCGACGCGCTCCTGAATGCGCACGTGCTGCGTGAGGTCTGCGACGACTCCCCGCTGGTCACCGTAGCGCTCCACCGGTTGCTACTGGCAATCCTGTATCGTCTCCACAACGGTCCTCGTGGCTTCAGAGCCTGGGTCAGTTTGTACGCCTGCAAAGCGTTCAACTCGGATAAGGTGACAGGGTATCTGAGTGAATGGAGCGACCGGTTCGATCTATTTGCGGACAGCCGACCTTTCTATCAGATAGCGCGACTGGAGATGAAGCAACCGGTGTCCGTCACTCGCCTAGCAACCGAGTGTGCGACCGGCAACAATGCAACTCTGTTTGACCATTCTAGCGACGAAGAAGACGCCAATTGGATACCGGCGCAGGTGGCAAAGTGGCTCGTTGCATGCCAATCATTCGCCCTGGGATTCGGCAAGAGCGGGAATGCAAAGATCGGGGGCAAAACCGAGACATTGCCCTATTCGGCCGACGCGATCGCGCTGCGCGGCATGAATATCTGGTTGCAGGGAGCGAATTTGTTCGACACATTGATGGTCAACCTGGCCCCCACGGACGACTCATCCGTGCCACCTTGGGAACTGGACGACGCCCATGAATACCGAGATAGACTCGACGGCAAGGGCAGGAAGGCAGTTGCGTCCTTCGGTGTGGTTGATCGCCTCACCTGGCAGAGCCGCCTGGTGCGCCTGCTCCCGAACGGCAGCACTTCTTCAAGGATGTACTTTGGGCAGGGGCGTCTTGCCGACAAGTCTTCCGGTGACCCGATGAAGGTATATCGATCGTCGAAAGATGAAGGCATATCCCCTGCACCACTGAGCAGCGGCAAGGCCGCCTGGCGAGATGCGCATTCGATTCTCATGATTCCAGCGGCCAACAGCGACGAGCGAAGGCCTGAGTGCTTCAATCTCCTTGCCCGAGCACGCGTGAATGGGGCAGTCTCAGCAGAGAGGCAATTCGTCACGCACATCGTTGGCCTCGCTTCGGCCCCGAATAAGGCGGGGAAATTCCTACTTTGGCGGCATGAGCGGATGCCCGTGCCGACCGCTATCCTTGGCGACATCGACCTGATTGAGCGGCTTGGCGGGCTGCTTGGGAATGCGGAACGAGTAGCCAGGGAACTGGGCTTCCGCGCATGGCAGATTGCCAAGTACTATCGGGTTGCCGGGGACCGGGAACCCAGCGAAGCGGAGAAAAACGACATTGGGGCATTGGTCAGGAAGATAGACCCTCGCCCCGCTTATTGGGCTCGGCTGGAGCGACACTTCTTCACGCTGCTGGCAAATCTCCCCAACGATCGGGCCACGGCAAGCGACGGGTGGAAGCCCGACGATAGGCAGACGGCCGGCAAGGCCTGGTGCGAGCATGTGAAGAGTGAGGCACGGTGGGCACTGGAGGAAAGCATCCGCTCTCTCGGGACTACCGCGCGGGCTATCCAGGCGATCGCGCGCGTACGCACCGACTTCCATGATGGGTGACCTCATGCTCCCAGCGCAGAAAGCAACCACAGCAAAGAGATGGGCGAAAGGAGGCAAGGAAAAATGAAGCTTGATGAGAGGCGGAAGAAGTTCATTCGCTACCTTCTGCGCCTCTCAAGAGAAAGCGAGGAGGACCGCGGTGCGCTTGCCGACCTGCGCAGCGGTTTGGGCAAGGAACCGGGCGAGATGGCCCGGGTGCACAAGCACGTGGTGCCTCACCTGCCCGAGAACAGCTACGACGACCGCTGGTACTATCTCACCGCGACGCTGTTCGGAGCCTATCCAGAACACCGCGAAGGCCGGTCTCTGGGCAATGCGTTCCATCCGTTGAAAGAGAAGAGCGATAGCATGGAAGCGCGCTTCGTCGCGCTCCTTAACGCTCACCCCGACGACTTGGACGACCACCTGCGCCACGCCGTCAGCCTGCTAAGGACCAACGAGCAGCCGCTCGACTGGTTTCAATTCTTCGAAGATCTGCT
>JAAZAN010000250.1 GCA_012514315.1 Chloroflexota bacterium | reverse complement strand
GTTGGTGACGAATGGTCAGGAGGAACTGGCTTCCATCGCCTATCTCGTCACGATGGCGTTCGTGGAAGCAAACAGCGCCTATATCCGGGATGTCGGGGACTTCTATGAGGCTGAGTTGAATGCGCTGGCTACGGCATTCCCGACGGTCATCGACAGAATTGAGGGAAGCCGGCACCTATCCGCGGTGGTGTTCCATCCAGGGGATGCCGTCTCTCGATTCGTGGCATATCTGAATGGAGCGGGTATCGATATCAGCGCGCAGGCATACAAACTCGATGCGCCGCCTGCGGCCCTGACAAAGCTGCCGTTGGTGTCGTCGCACAGGATGGTCGAGTTTCTGGTCTCGAAGATGCGCGAGTCAATCGAGCATTTGTAGAGAGCTTCGAGCAACCGGCGGGAGAGGGGCGTATCATACACAGTGAGACGCCCCTCTCGTTCTGTCGGTGTGCGGGGGCCCAGAGCGAACCTGGCGGACCTGAGATCTTTGGCGCCAATCCCGGGTAACCTTCCTAGGGATAATCGTTTAAGACGCAACGACTGGAGGAAGTCTGAAGGCCATCAGTCCTCCGCGGTCATCTGGAACACCACCTTGTAGGCTTGTTTGGGGACCTGCATCAACAGGTCAAAAGCCTGCTGATACTCATCAAGCTTGAAGCGATGGGTGATCATTGGCTGTACCACGACTTCGCCTGACTCGATCAATGAGTGGGCCTCTCTCTCATCACGATAGAGCGCATTGGAGGATGTCGTCATCGATCGCTCTGAACCCAATGCGGTGGCGTTCAATGTGATTGGTGCATCGTGTACGGCCAGGTTAACGTATACACCGCCCTCCGCGAGAAGTGGCAACGCGTCGGCCATAGTCTCTGCAGTGCCAACCGAGTCGAATACGGCCGCGCACCGTTGGCCCTGAAGTGCGCTGTTGAGATTCTCAGTGGTTGGGTTGATGCAGGTGAATCCTCCGAATCGCTCCAGGACCCTGTGTGCCAGTGGCGATGGATCCGATATGAATACTCGGCCGGCTCCTCGGGCTCTGGAAACCTGCGCGATGCATAGGCCGACGGGACCGCCCCCGACGCAGAGCACGTTGTCTCCTTCTCGCAATGTGGCGCGCCCAGCGGCGTGCACAGCGACGCCCAGGATATCGCGCATTGCCTCTTCCTCGAAGCTTATGTGATCAGCCATCGGGTGCAGCAAGTCGCCAAACGCTATGCAGTATTCTGCGTAGGCGCCAGGGTAGTAGTCCATCACGCCCCATCCCTGAGCGTGCCCGATATGGACAGTGTCCCGGCACAGATTCTCGCGTCCGGACCGGCAGAGCGCGCAATGCCCGCACACGCGAAAAGCCTGAACACCGACTCGCTTGCCAAGTAGATGCTCAAACTGTGAGGCGTTGACCTCCTCGATCGTGCCGGAAAACTCGTGGCCGAGGATCATGTTGGGAGGATTCTCTTCATGCCGTCCTAAGGTATGAAGGGCCCATGGATTCTCACCAAGCCAATACCGCAGATCGCTGCCACAGATGCCGCAGGCCTCAACTCTGACGAGCACGTGGTAGTCGTCTCTCAGCGTTGGGCGCGGGACATCCATCATGACGAGTTCTCTCGGACGCTTCAGCACGACTGCTTTCATAGCTTCCTATTCCTATCGTAGTCTATGCTATCCCGGCACATCGCATGGGGAGCCATGTCCGTGTCTCGCTGCCGGGTGAGACGGGTAATCGCGGATTCTACAGAAAACGGTCCTCGGAACGATTCCTCTTGCGGAGCAAATGCAGTGGGTCATCCAGGGCGTACACGGTTTCGAGCGCCCTCAGATGGGGAGGACTCATCAGCACGTCCTGGTCGTTGACCCATTGATCTAGAGCCCCGATCCTGTTGCGTGTCTGGCAGAGCTCGCCGCGTATTGTGTTCCAGATGGCATCGATGACAATCTGCAGGTCGTAGGCGAAGAATCCCGGATCAAGCGGCGCTGGTTGCTTGTAGTCAGCGACCATGATTCCGGCGACTTCGCCTTGAAACTCGATCAACCTATCGAGCACTGGGTAGAGCATCGCGGGTATTGACGCACAGTTCGCAGTCGTCAGTGCGCCTTCCAGTGCGGAGCCGACTTCATCAGCCAGGCGCGGCAGCTTGTAGAACTGCCGGTGTAGCCATTTTTGGTAACCGGGCTGGTAGGTCCTGTTGAGCAGGAATACCAGGCCTATGATCCTTCTGACGGACTCCGCTGCCGCTATACGGGCCGACAGTGCATCACCCCGATGGGCACACAGCCCGATCAGGTCGATATCCCAACTCAGCGCGGTCCACTGATACGCCAGCCGATAGCGCCACACGTCGTCGGGAAAGTAATGGAGGTTGTGACGCAACCAGCTCAGCTCGCCAATCCCATCGTGGTAGACTTCGCCTGAGGTCAGGCGTAGCAGGCTAGCCTCGTTGATGAGCAGCCATTCGTGAGAAGAGAGCGGTGCAGCCGGCGTTGGCACGCTGGATAGGCCGAGATAGAGTTCGCAGAAACGTTCGCAAGTGGTGATCGGGACCTGCAAGACGCCGCCGGCTTCTAGCGTCGGGCGGGGAGCGCCCCGAGTAGGATCTGTGTATCTGGTGGGGACGGCGAGAAATGTCGGAGGGATGTGATCTTCCAGGAGCCGGGCGAGTTTTCCCTTCCAGATGGTGTACTCACCCTGTTCCAGGAACAGAATGACCCGAGGACCCCACCCGTAGCGTTTCGAGAAGTCATCGTCGTTGCCTAGCACTTCTGATCCCCATCCCATAAGGGCGGCAGCGTGACGTTGTGCGATGGTGGGACAGTGCTCTTCCAGCACCGGCGCCACACACTCCTGGTAGAATAGTCTGTTGAGTTCGAGGCTTCTCACAGTGGATCCTTGCCTGAAGTTTCGCCACAGTATATCGTAGGGGGCGGTGATCGACCAGTCGAATTGCTGGACCACCCAGGTTGCGGTATAATGAGTCTTGCCCGACTTCTGTGTGGATATCCCGTGTTTCTCCGTGTCAGCTTTCGTGAGCACCCGCAATCATTGGTGAGCCCCAGCGACGAGTTGGGCCGTGTCGTGTTGGAGCAGGGAGATGTCAGGACCAGGCGGACATACTTTGGAGGTGATCGTCGGCCGCAAGCTGACTCATCGCGGTCTGACGATAGCGTTGGCAGAATCGTGCACGGGTGGACTGGTCAGTCACCGGGTCACTGATGTTCCGGGTAGTTCTGCCTACTATCTTGGCTCAATCGTGGCTTACTCGAATGCGGCGAAAGAGGGGCTTCTGTGTGTACGGCGCTCGACCTTGGACCTTCACGGCGCCGTGAGCGAGCAGACTGCGCGCGAGATGGCGCGCGGCGTTAATGCACGTCTGGGCGCCGATATCGGCCTGGCCGTGACTGGCATTGCCGGCCCGATGAGCGATGATACTGACAAACCCGTTGGACTGGTCTATGTTGCGCTGGCTACAGCAGACCGGGAGGTGAGTGAGTGTCACGTCTGGGAAGGGGATCGTTGGGAGAACAAGGCTCGATCTGCTGAGGCGGTGTTGGACCTGCTGAACAGATACCTGGATGACGGCGTGTAGGTCAAGGTTGCGGCTCCGATGCGTCTGGCTTTCGACTAGGAGGAGCAGATGAGTCGTAGCAGTCTCTGGGGCAGGCGGACTTCGAACCAATACACTAACGACAGGTTGGGAGCATGACGACTGTAGATATGCGCGTTGTTGGAGGCAAACTGCGCCCCTTTGACACGTTCCGCGACCTGGGTGAACTGGCCGAACTGATCGGTGCGGCCTTCGGGGACGACCTGGACATCTCTGGCCGAGTGGCATTGGCCGAGATGCGCCGCTATGCTCGTCTATGGCCTCTCAACTGGTTTGCACATGCTGTCCTATTGTCGGGATCGCCGCGGACGTCCGGTTTCGTCTGGATAGAGGATGGCCATGTGGTGGGGAATATCTCACTCCGGCGCACTTTTGAGTGGGGAGGTTTTCTGATTGGCAACGTGGCCGTTCGCCCCGACTGGCAGGGTCGCGGTATTGGTTCCGCGCTTATGGAGGCGGCGCTGCAGGAACTGGCGGCCCGTGGTGCGTACTGGGTCGGGCTTGAGGTGCGCGACGACAACCTGGTTGCTCGACGGCTGTACGACCGTTTCGGTTTTCGTGAAGTGGGTCGTAAGCTGTGTATGGTGCGACCCACCGGATCGACAGATGCTCCGGAGCCACCAACAGCTCTCCGGCTGCGCCGTGGATGTCACGGCGATAGTATTGTACTCACCCAGATGATGCACGCTTCTGTACCCAAGGGCTTGCGTTCGTTCCTGGAGCTCAGAGACACCGACTACCGACCGAGCTTTGAGCGTACGCTGGACCGCCTGATCGAGGGGGTGCGTGAATCGTGGTGGGTGGCGGAACAGGATCAAAGCATCGTCGGAGGTGTGCGTGTCGTGCGTGAGCGCGGGCGCCGTCTGGACCGGATTGAGGTCCTGGCTGCGCCAGAGTCACAGGGTGAGGTTGCCGCCACGCTGGTCTGGAAAGGGACGACTGCCTTGCGGAGGAGGATCTGCAGACCGATCGAGACCTTCCTGATCGAAGAGAGTGGTCCACTGGTCCAGGTATTTGAATCTGCCGGGTTTTGCCGTGCTCAGACGTTGATCCAAATGCGCCGAAATGTAGGTCGTCATGTTGCGGTGAGTGACTGAGCGGAAGATTGGAGGCCGTGATCGATTTTGACAAATAGATAGTCTGTGGTAAAATTATCTTTTGCGATTCGTAGCGTACTGGCGAAGTCTGTGTGTCGATCGATTATTGCAGGAGAGTAAAGAATGGT
>JAAZAN010000249.1 GCA_012514315.1 Chloroflexota bacterium | reverse complement strand
GGCCCGGCCCTTCAGCCAGATCGCTACCAGGCGCTCCCCGTTGCCCCTCACGAACGCCCACACCTCGCACCGGGCCGCCAGAGCGCCGAGCTCCACCGTCAGGTCGATCGGCGACACGTCCTCCAGCGCCGTGCTGAGCGTGCGTTGGACATAATAGACCGGCTCGGGTTGAGTTGGTGGGAGGGGATCCGCCGTGAACGTGTTGCGCAGAAGCCCAATGGACCACTGCGGGATTTGGGTCTGGAAAGTCTCGTTCCACAGGGAGACCATGTCGAGCCCAACGTGCTTAATGGTCAACTGAGCGGCGTACTTGGCCTTCATCATCTCCGAGATCACCACCCGAGGGTTGCCATCGGTCCACACCTCAATGGTGGGCGGGTAGGGCGCACTCCAGGTCCACTCGGTCGCCATGTACTCGCCGCGGAAGCCGTACGACTCGCAGACCTTCTTGAATTCCCTGACATCGCTGGCATAGCGGTCAAACGCCGGATCGAGCGGGTCAGCCTGATAGAACGGGTGCCAGGGGATCACATCGATCAGAGGTCCCAAGCCCTGCTTCAGGTAGGAAATGATGAAATCGCGATCGAAGCCACCTGGTGACATTGCCAGAACGCGAGCCTCAGGGTATTCCTCTCGGATTACAGGAATGGTGGCCTTAGCCAACTCGCAGTACTGCTCCACGCTCAGGCACCATTCATTCATGATTTCGAAATACCGGATGCGATCCTTGAAATGTCGAACCATATAGCGCACATAGTTGAGATAGCCCTGGAGGTAGGCGGGGTCGACGATGGGCTCCGGAGGACGATCGTAGTATGTCTCCATCAGATCACGTGTGCGGTCCTTCTTCTTGGGCTGGGGAGCATACAGCCAGTTCCCTTTGTCGAGGCACATAATGATGTTGAGACCGTTCTGCACCGCCTCGCTGACCGCCTCGTCCGCACGCGGGTCCACCTCCAGGCGACCTTTCTCTCGCTCGACGTAGGACCACAGGAATACCCCCATGTCATACCCAACGCGCGCCCACTTGTATCCCAGGTCATATTGAATTGGCCACAGCATGTCCTGGGTGAACCGGTCCATGCCGTATCCAGTGTGCGTAGATGAAACCGTCACCGCCGCGCCTCGCGAGATCAGCGCCAAGTCAGCCCCACTCTCATCCCGCACCTCCACCTGTGCGATTGACATACAGTGGCCAAGGTTGAGTACCCTGGGAACATCCTCCGCGACAATCCAGACCTGCTTGACAAGTCTTGGCTCGAATCTGAAGACCTGGGGCGTCATCTCAAGTGGTGAGGCCAGATTGCGGTTCTCGTATACAGTCTCCCAGTGCCAGGCATCGCGGCTGACCCTGATGGTGAGACTCTTTGGAAACGCCTGACCTGCTCGTACCCCATCCATGCCAGCCAACGTGTTATCTTCGGAAGGGCCGAGGCCGGTCTCATGCGGGACAAGCGTGACCGCGCTAATGCGGCTCTCCACCGGCAGGTCAATCCGGATCCACACGGGCTCTACGGTCGGCTGCACCTGACCGCGACTGCACCAGACTGTGCCAGCATCACCATCAATCAGGTGCACGCACAGCAACGGCTGGTCATCATTGGCGGCTGTCTTCGGCTCCCGTGCCGGCGTGGAACCCAGTTTGCTGTTGGAGATCTCCCAAGATTTCTTGGGCTTGATCTTCGTCCAGGGTCGGTCGTTCCCGCGCTGCAACACGACGCCCGGGTCAAGGTCTGGACTCTGACCATAGACATAGGTATAGCCAAAGGCGTAGACGGGCACACCCGCGCATGTCGCCTCAACCGTCGCGTAATCGTCAATACTGGCACGCTGGAGATGTCCGGCCTCCACGGCGTTTCCCCGGTTCTTTTCTGATGGTGTCATTGTTCCTCCTATTCAGTGTGCGAAAGATTACGAACATTCGGCTCATATATGATGCCGCCACGAAACGTGCCATCGTGTCCCGCGGCCGCTGAGTAACGACAGCAGCGCTCGCCGACCCGCGAGCGGCTACGGCATAGGCCTTTCTCCATGGCGGAGTTGACTCTCCAATCCGTAGCTTCCGAAGGTCATCTCAGAACCTGAGCATAATGGGGAAGTCATAGATCAGCATACCCTTCAGGAGTGCGCCTTGCTCAGTGTGTTCGACCGTGAGCTCCTGCTCACGCCCGTTCAGCGTGTCGATGGCCACCACGTGTTCGGCATGTACGTCGGATAGAAGAACGT
>JAAZAN010000248.1 GCA_012514315.1 Chloroflexota bacterium | reverse complement strand
GACTGATGAACGTCCCGCTTCTGAACCCCATATCATCGCCCAGAAAGACGGCCCCAACCTCCGGCACCGAACTGATCGCCTCATATATCGGTACGAACAGCCGCTCCATCTGCTCAAACATCGCCGCCCAAACGCTTCGATCACCTCACTCGATGCCGTCCAGTCACATCACCACTACCCCGAGTGACCACCGACCGCTCATCTGGGACTGCAGCCATGACCTCAATATCGGCGAAAAGCTCGATAAACGGCCCCGATCCGGCTCACCCTCCCGCCTCAACGCACACAGAGATCGTCTAGGCGGAGGCTTCGTACACGAGTGTGTCGACCGCTATCTCGCCCCGCACCACGTCGACGAAAGGCTCTCCATTCCGCACACCCACCGTGCCATAGCCCGTGGCGGTGCACAGAAATGCCCGGAAGTCACCGCTGATCCTGGGCTGGATGCTCAGTCTCCGCTCCACCGCGTCGTACCTGACGCCGGTCAGCCCCTGCAGCATCCCATACGACGCCATTGCACGCGCGTACCAGTGGCCGCATTCGTACTCATTGAACGGGTTCCGTACCCGCCCGTCGTACCGGTCGCGCAGCACGCGCACGATCTCCAGCCCTTCCTCTACCCGTCCCATCAGCATCAGATGGGACGCCACCTGATACTCGATCCCAGTCCACACCTCATCGCTATACGGGAAGGGCAGCGACAGCGCTCCTCCTTTCGGCCACGAGCAGAGCAGAAGCCCTCCATCCTCGCCCACTGCGAAGGCTGGACGCTGAGGATTGACGTGTTCTCTCAGGTCGTGCCGCAGGTTGTACTTGTGCACAGCCACGAGATGGCTCCGCACCTTCTGCCCGTCCAGCACCTCCCCCACGCCACAGACCTCGGCCATCCAGGCGCCCAGCACCCCGTCACTCAGACACCCCGTACCATACTGATATTTGGGACCCTCTGCTTCGAGCAGCTCGCGCGCCTCCGGCGAGTAGTCAACCATTGAAGTCGCTTCCCGTGTAGGATCGCCCGCATTCAGGCCCTGCCACTGGATTCTCTGGATGAAGTACTCCCCATCCCAGAGCTCCGTCTCCATCAACGCCTTCCCCTTCTCGTACAGCTCCTCGTATAACGGTTCCTCATCCCCTACCGCCTGCCCCATCAACATCGCCGCCTTCAACGCCCCCACGTAAAACGACGTACACATCCCATCTGGTCCCCAGAACTCGATGTCGTACGTGTTGTGATGCGGCTCCTCCAACGCCCCCACGTGCCGTGGGTCCCACGTCTCAATGCAGTAGTCCAGGCTCTGCTTCACTCTCGGCCACAGCCCTCGCAACCATTCGCTGTCGCCGCTGATACGCCAGTCCCGGTACACCTTCATGATCCCGCCCAACTGCCCATCCGCCGCCGCGTGAAAATCGTGCTGGTTCGGCCCGATCGGCAGTGTCGCTCGAAATGCCTGGTGCCCCCGCTCGTCCTGGTTGTCGTAGAACTCCGTCTGCCGCAATGACCGCTCCAGCTCCGGAAACAGGTGCGGCAGCGCCTGCGCGTAGTTCCACACGTGCGTGCATGTCCCCGCGCAGCACCCCGCCGTGTCACAGCACCCTTCCCATCCCCAGAACCGCCCGTCCGCCTGTCGCAGCACCGTCGGTGACTTCAATATCGTCAGGTTCGCCGCCACGGCCTCCACCACCTCGTCCGGCAGCGTCGTGTCGTAGAAGCAGCTCGCAAACGCCTCGCTCTCCGCTCGCAGGCGCTCGTACTCCTCCCGCCAATATGCGGCCACCGCACCGATGTCCCCAAACGCCCCCGCATACCACGGCCGGTGCGTCCCTTGCTCACACCCATCCCGACAACAGCACGTCTGCCCCGACGTCGCATTCGTGAACCGCCGTTCGCCCACGTAGATCCCCGTGTCCGGGACGTACCAGCACAACTGGACCCGGATCACCTTCTCCTCGCCCGGTCCCAATCCGAAGGGCACGTACAGGCTTCCACCCGGGCTCGGATCGCCCTCCGTCAACGGGCCCGCTTCTACCGCCCGCCCCTCGCTGATCGTCTTCCAGACCATCGTCAGGGGATCGTACCACCCACCCCGGAACCACGCACAGTTGACCTTCACCTCAGGATCATCGACAGCAGCAGCGAATGCCCCCTGGTCGTACGGCCGTTCAGCCGACCCGTCCTGCACCAGCACAAACCCACCCGGTATGCCCGCAACAGTCCCCTCGGCGCCGCTCACTCCGATCGCGCTCAGTGAGCTGCCCGACATAAAATTGCGAGCGTGAAACGAGTAGACTGCCTCAATCGGCCTGTCGGTCGGATTGTGGAAACGATACTCCAGCGCCGCCACCGGCAGGCTCGAGTCGTCCGTGTTGCCCGGGACAAATGGGCTCCATCCTGTCAACTCGACATCCAGCCCCAGTTTCGCATCCCTCAGATTCACCCTGGCGAAAGGAAACCGTGTCTCGAACACCGCGTCCGAACAGCGTGGCAGGCCGTAGCTCTTGTCCCCAGCCCCGTTCCCCGTTCCCGCCGGGCCGAATATCTTCCAGCTCGGCACCGGCCCCTCCAGCACGCGGGCTACATTCGACTCGCCATTCACACACAGGGCGGAGAACACCAATGGCTCATTGAAGACATCTGGCTTGCCCCGCAGCGAGACGTGCGACAGCGCTCCAGTGCCCTCCAGACAGACCGTTCCACCGCCGATTCCGCCCAACGGAAACGCCACACGGTTCAGATACTCGCCCTCATATGGGCTGTTATATTGCCTTTGTCCTGCACCCATAGTCTCCCTCCTCCACGATTGTCCCATTCTGCTCATGCTCTCAATGGAGTGCACCAAGCTAACACCGGTACATCCATGGAGATGCCGCCAACTGGCCCAGAGCGGTGTTCCGCTGTAAAGAAGTCCTTGCTCTGCGGAGAGCACGTCAGAATGGAGATATCTCAGTGAATGTGCGGCAAATCGGGCAGGGGAGCGCACACACACTGTCAGGCCTTGTTCTCACAGACGTGCCAGGATATCGTCGGGTGACATCGTCTGATCCAGACGCCGTGGCAAAGCCGACAGGTACTGCTTCCCTGGAATCGCTCGACGCCCAACTGCCGTGAAGAACTCTTTCCGCTCACGCCTTGACTCAAGATGAGCCCTGGCCCACTCACTCTGGTAGCCCGACCCAAGCGCCCGTTGCATGACGATATGTCCGTACACGAAGTGAGCACCGGCGAGAAACGCATCACGCACCGCCGCGAACTCAGGTGCGCTGAAATCATCGATCATCGCTTGATTCGGATTGTTCATCTCGGTCCCGACATGTACTGGCAGATCAAGTTCCTCAGCCAACTGAACCACCCTCCTCAGGTCCTGCGGTCTGCGCCTGGCATAGTCAGGGATGATGTTCAGAGCAACAACTCCTTTGCCTATGTGAAGAGCTAGCAGCTCATCAGGAGCACGTTCCGCCTCAGATGCTCCATCCAGCCAGGCTGCACAGGGCAATGCCCCGCAAGCTACGATCAACCTATGGAACTCCGCGACTGACGGGAAAGTCTCGTACCCGGGCTGCACGTATCCGATGCCTCCCCGCTTCATAAGTTTGTCTCGGATCCGCCCGCGAAATGCTGAAGTGTTCTCCATCAAGACAGCCATTTCGCCGCGCGCGACACCCAGCCTGTCTGCCCAGAACGCCGTGGTTGACGGGACAATGCGCTCCGCTACCTGGATGTATGCCAGGACGATGTGGCGTTCCGTAGCATTTCCACCTGGAGTCAGCGGGAGTACATCAGCCTCGTAGTCGAGCTTCACCGGATCCAAGTGGGCATTGACCCGGTCGATCAGGGCCCGATTGCGCTGGTGAGCACGCTGCCGCATATCTAGGAGTAGATGCCTGTTCTCCTCAGGAATCTTCCCGGACGCGAAGCCAATACCGAGGTGGTAAGCCACGCCGGGCTCGCCTGGGGAGTTAATCTCACAACTGGCAAGCTCCGGAACGAACACGCGGGTCTCGATACCAGCACTACCGCGCAGCCCCACGGCTTCGCACGCGGCGAGGAACTCGTCGACTCCATCCAATGTATCGAAGTCCACGATCCCCATCATGAGATACCCACGACGCCACCCTTGCCAGGCCACCGATGAAGGCGAATGACCGTGGGCATTGAAGCTGAAGAACGTGTGACAATGCAAATTGGCTGCGGCAACTGACGCCCTCGCCGTCACGGTCCCGCATGCTGCATGGGCCCTCAGCACCCTCAGAGCATTTGCTCGCACGTCGGGAGCGAAGTCGTTCAGGTCCATCTCCAGTTTGGCGATTTTCGCCGGATCGCTATTCATAGACTCGCTATTGACCGTAAGAGACAAGGTCGGCTTCATGCCCCCAATGCCTGCATCTAGATGATTGTGAGAAGGTCTGAGTTCGGTTCCACCAGAAAGACGCCTGAATCTGAGCAGCCAATCAGTCACCTACCAGGCTCAGGGACTGGTGTACCGCCCGACCCTAACACCCTCATCAAGCATCGCCAGGTAGTTCCTGACGGGAATGTAGTTGGCCACACTGTTGCCCGTCCCCAGTGCGTACCCGCCGCCCGGCATACACGACTCAAGAACTCTGCGCGTGTAGGCGCGCACCTCATCCT
>JAAZAN010000247.1 GCA_012514315.1 Chloroflexota bacterium | reverse complement strand
GTAGGTCAGGTCTGGCGGGAGTATGAACAATGCGGTAGGTGGTACCTGCAGTGCAGCGCCTGTAGAAGTGCACCATGTCGGGATTGTCCTCAATGACGAGCACCACACGCTCGCCCGCTGAAGGCAGGCTAATCTGCAGGAAGACACGGGTCCTTCTGCGTTGTATTTCGACCGAGGCTCCCGTCGGTACAATCAGGGAGTTCACCAGGTCATGGCCTGGGATATCCCGCTGCTCATCAACCGCCCCGGTTAGGGTGATCCTGACGACCCCATCTTCCATCTGGGCGTAGATATCGATCTGTTTCGATGTGATGTGCGGCGCCAGTTGTTTCACGGCTGTGATGATTGTCTGGCGCAGCACTGCCGGGTGTGTGGCCGCTGTCAAATCGACCGCAATCGGTCGTGGATTGAGCGAAACGCCGTGTGCTGTGGCCAGTACGGTAGCCAGCTCAAGTACCCCATCGATGACCTCCTTGACCCCGGTCATGGCGTTGGGCTCCTCAGCGCGGAGGGCAGCAAGTTCAAGGTCAGTCTGGGAGCGCCAGTCTGATGCTTGAACCCCCGCCTCAGAGAGCTCGGCCGAACGTGGCCGGCGCTGCCACAAGTGCTGCGCGAGCACGTACGTCGCCTCTCGCTGCATGCGATGTACGCTGCGGACGCTGACGTGCATCACGTCAGCTATCTCTTCCTGGGTGAGCCCCAGAAGGTATCGCCTTTGTACTGACCTGAGGCCCTGAACGACGCGATTGTCCGGGGGCACGTCAGACGCTAGTGTAAAGCTCTCCAGCGCGGCAATCAGGGCGGTCTGGACCGAACCAGGACCCTCTTGTGAAGAGCAGCCCAGGACAGGATAGAGAATGCCTGAGGGGGCGAACTCTGGATCGCGAAGATGGAGCAGGGCGTCACGCAGCGCGAGCTCGAACTCGTCGAAGCTACCCGGACTACTGGCGCTGTCCGAAGTCTGTCCGAATTCTGTCATAGACATCCAACCTGCCGAGTGATATAGTGATGATGTGAACTGGCATCCTGTGGCGCGGCGGGGCTTGGCGATGCCAGAACGCGAAGCTGCCCGATCCTATCGTTGACGCACACTGGGCAGGTAGGGTCAGCCGCCAGAATTGTTGACCGTATCGGTGGATTCAGCGTACCGCGATCTGTGTTGACAGTTTACCAGACGACGAACAGGTAGTCAAGGAGGTGGTTCGAGACGAGGAGCCCAAGAGTGTTTCGCTGGATGCACTGGTTTCTATGGGATAGAGTGTGACTCATCAGGAGGAAGACATGTCTGGGAAGGGCAAGATGGTATCACGCAGGCAGTTCATGCAGGGTTTGGCATTAGCCGGTGGTGGAGCGATCCTCGCGGCTTGCCAACCCTCGGTAGTGACCGAAGAAGTGATCGTGAGGGAGACGGTTGTTGTCGAGAGGGAGGGAGAGACGGTCGTTGAGGAGCGGATAGTGACTGCCACTCCGCCACCGGCCGAACCGGTCTCGGTGCATTACACGACGGACGGTGGAGTCGAGCTAATTGACGAGTACCTGATCCCTCTAGTCGAAGAAAGGACAGAAGGGATCACCCTGACGGCAGATGTGAACCCTTGGGGTACCGGCGGCTGGGATACATATGCTGATAACGTGATCACTCGTATTGCCGGGGGTGAGGGGATCGACATCATCTACATAGCGATCGAAGGGCTGGCGCTTCTGACTGAGAAGAAGATCATTATGCCGTTTGATCCCTTCCTCGAGGTGGATGTGCCCTTCAGAGAGGATGTGGAGGAGGATATCCATCCCACGTTGATGCGGGGATTGAACTGGAAGGGGCAGCAGATGATGATTCCGACTGCCTGGAACAACATGGTCATTCACTACAATCACACCATCTTTGAGGAGAAGGGTGTGTCAGAGCCGACCGAAGACTGGACCTGGGATGACTTCCTGGACGCCAGCCTGACGATTGCTGATGTGAATGACACGGCGGACGATCTGTTTGCCTTCTCCTTCTGGGATTCCCAGTTCGGCATGACGCCGTGGTACTTCAATAACGATACATCGGCGTTCAAGAACGACTGGACCGACTCGAATATGGACGATCCCAAGGTCGCCGAGACACTGCAGTTCCTGGCGGACCTCATCCTGAAACACAAGGTTACACCCAACCCAGCCGGCTGGGATGAAGATGGTCAGTTCTTCTCGCGTCACCTCGCGATGCGGGCTTGTGGCGCCTGGTGTATTCCGGGATGCAACAACAACGAGTTCTACGACTACAAGCTGCAATACTATCCTCACAATGCCGGGCCGCTGAAGACCGTCGTCGGTCTGGGTGGAGACGGCATTGCCACGATGACCCAACATCCAGAGGCGGCGTGGGAAGTGGTCAAGCTGATCAACAGCCCGGAGTACCTCAGGGCTTACGGGACGCACTGGCAGCCACTGTTGGCGCGCAGATCGCTTGTGGAGGGACCTGAGTTCTTGGATCTGGCCCTGCCTGCTCCGGCCGATCTGAGTCTCTACTATGCGTCGCTCGACTACGCTGACTTCGTTCCATCGCCACCTAACTTCAACGTGATCGATCCGGTACTACAACGCTGGTACTCCCAGATCTGGAATGGGCAGATCAGCGTGGAAGAAGCCGTGGTTGGGGCTCATGCTGAGTTGCAGGCGGAGATGGATAAGCTGAAGGCGTAGCCGTCGTCCGCCGAATCTGCCACCGGGCCTCCCGAGAGCGCTCTCGGGAGGCCCGGGCGGCAGACCGCTGGAAGGTAGCGTCTCACAGGAGGCATTGATGTCCGAAGGTACTCTTGCCAGCAGCAAGCGTCAGAGTATGACCTCTCGCCGATATGAAAGCTTAGCGGGCTACCTCATGGCTGCACCGGCTCTCATTGTGCTCCTGGTCTTCATGGTGACGCCGATCGTGGGTGCATTGATCCTCGTCTTCATGGACTACTCCATTCTGGAGCCGCCTGAGTTCATCGGTCTCAGCAATATCTCACGTCTATTCCGGGACACTCGGGTGTGGACATGCTACCGAAACAGCTTGCTGATCACGATAGGGGCGGTGGTAGGGAATAACGTCCTGGGTCTATTGCTCGCTATGGGCGTCAACCGAGAGATGGGGAGGGTGTTCAAGTATCTCTTCCGTACGGCGTATTTCTTTCCCGTGATCACAACAACGTCCTCATTGGCTCTTATCTGGCGGTTCATTCTGACTAGAGATCGTGGCGTCATGAACTGGCTGCTCGGTCAGTTCGGTATCGCGCCTGTGGCTTGGCTAAGCCATCCGGAATGGGCGATCCGATCCGTGATTCTTTATGACGTGTGGAAGTCGTGTGGTTATCTGATGGTCTACTACCTGGCGGGATTGCAGGGGATTCCCAGGTCACTGTATGAAGCGGCCAGGATCGACGGGGCGAATAGCTGGCAGTTGACGCGCCATATCACGATGCCGCTGATCTCCCCGACCGCTTTCTTCTGCCTGATTATCAGCTCCATTGGCGCTTTCCAGATATTCGACAATGCCTACGTGTTGACGCAGGGGGGGCCTGCAGATGCATCACGGACGATTGCAATGTACATCTATGAGATGGGCTTCAAGCGATTCGAGATGGGCTACGCAGCGACTGTTTCCTTGTCTCTGTTGGCGATACTCGTCACGCTGACGCTGGTCCAGAATTGGTTCTCGGCCAAATGGGTGCACTATGACTGAGTGGGGAGACGAAGGGAGTCGCCTATGACAGCGACAGGCAAGAGCGGGTATACTGGTCTTCGAATCATCCGACGCGCCAGGTCACGTGGGTTCAGCTTCTATCTGGTTGAAGTGATCGTCTGGGCATTGATGATCGCCGTGGCGCTCTACGAGCTGCTGCCGGTCATGTGGATGTTCTCAACGTCGCTGCGTCTTCCTGGCGAATCGTATGAGTTGCCTCCAAGCTTCTTTCCTACATCCTGGAACTGGAAGAACTACGCGAGCGTTCTGAGATCCGAGCAGATCGACTACCCTCGATTCTTCTACAACAGCGTGAAGCTGGCTGGAATCAACGTAGCGGCTGTTCTCCTGACATGTTCACTGGCTGGGTTCTCTTTCGCAAGGTTGCGTTACAAAGGGAGAGATCTTTTCTTCTTTCTCTTTCTTGCATCTATGATGGTGCCTGCTCAGGTGTATGTCATTCCCCTGTTCATTATCGTGCGCAACCTGGGCTTGATCGACACTCACCTGGCGATCATCCTGCCAGCTCTCACCAGCAGCTTGGGGGTGTTCCTGATACGCCAATACTTCCTGACGCTGCCTGGCGAGTTGTTCGACTCAGCCAAGATCGATGGCGCTGGTTACTTCCGCGTCTATTGGCAGATCATGATGCCGCTTGTAGGGCCAGGTCTCTCAGCGCTGGCAATCCTGACCTTCATGGGACAGTGGAACAACTTCTTCGGTCCACTTCTCTTTCTGCGGAGCTGGGAAAAACTGACGCTTCCAATAGCATTGGTGACACTCGAGGGATACATGGGGTCTGGTAGCCGATCCGAGGTCTTAGCGGCAATCATGCTGTCGATCTTCCCGGTGCTTGTGTTCTTTCTGATTGCGCAGCGGTACGTGGTAGAGGGGATTGCCCTGACGGGCCTGAAAGGCTGACAGACGATGAATCAAGCCCTCGTGATTGCTACGTGGCTTGGTTGAGACAGGTACGTGTTCATACGGCGCTCTGCGTCGCCGAGGGTGGCGATTCGTCGTCGAGAGGAGTCACAAAGTGACCAGTACTGATCCCATGTGGGCCGGTTTCCGCCCTGATTTCGAGCGTCTTAGGAAGGTGTTGACTTTGGATGGGGTTCCAGATCGAGTTCCTTTCATCGAACTGGAGATTGACCCGGAGTTGCGGGCTGCAGTGTTGGGTGAGCGAACCATTGTTGTAGATGACCCTCATGACCGAACGGGGAGAGAGCAGGCTTTGGAGCAGCGGATACGTTTCTGCTGCCGGATAGGTTTTGACTACGTCAATGCCTGGGCACACGCCGGGTTCGATGTGCGTCAGGTTCTAGAGTCGGGCGACACTGCCGCACTCTCGCGGGGTCAGCGCCAGTGGGTGAATGAGTCCACTGGCGTGATAGAGACATGGGACGATTTTGAGCGCTATCCGTGGCCTACGCCAGAGTCGGTCGACTACTTCGACGTCGAGTACGTGGCGGGACGCGTGCCTCCTGGCATGAACATGATCGTGGGTGCAGCGGGTGGAATCATGGAGTGGGTCATGTGGCTAATGGGTTTCGTTCCGTTCTCATTGGCGCTCCACGATCAGCCGGATTTGGTTGAGGCGATGTTCCGACGGATTGGTGATCTGTGGGAGAGTATCTACCGCAACCTGTCTGAGATTCCGTGTATCGGTGCGATGTTCTTCGCGGACGATATGGGCTACTCATCAGGTACGTTCATCCGGCCAGACGAGATGCGACACTACGTATTCCCCCAGCAAAAGCGACTGGCTGAGATTGCCCATAGACGAGGGCTGCCACTCTGTCTTCATTCGTGTGGAAATCTGCAGGCGGTAATGGATGATCTGATCGACGATGTTGGTATCGACGCAAAGCATTCCTATGAAGACAAGTATCTGAGTGCCGCGAAGGCTAAGCAACTGTACGGCAGCCGGATTGGAATCCTGGGCGGGATAGATATGGATGTGTTGGCGCGGGGAAGTGAAGAGGATGTGCGTGTCTATACCCGTCGCGTGTTGGAGGCGTGTATGCCGGACGGGGGCTATGCGCTTGGTACCGGCAACACTGCCGCCAACTACATACCCGTGAGGAACTACCTAGCCATGTTGGACGAAGGGGCCAGCGTGGGCTGCTATTCGTAGTCTGTTGGTCGACCTGAGCAGCCAGGTCGGCCAGTGACGTGTGTACTGGCCACATACTATCGAGGGAGGGGAGAATGAGTCAGAGTGTGTTGTTTCCAGGCATCGAGCCTGACTTTGGCAGACTGCTGAGTGTGTTGAGGCGGGAGGGCGAGCCGGATCGTGTGCCGTTTATCGAGCTTTTCGCCGATATTGAGGTCATGCCTGCAGTTCTGGATGAGCGACCGGTGGTCACTCGGGGTAGTGGTGATGATGACTGGACGGCCATCGAGCGTGGTGATCGAAGCGTTTGGGCGGCGATGCTCGATCAGCGCATCCGGTTCTGTCGTGCGGCGGCGTTCGACTACGTCAATGTGGCGACGCCGATACCTTTCACGTACAAGACTGCGCATACAGGTGACACGGCGGAGTTGACGAAGGGAGAACGCTCTTGGATAGAGGAGGGTGATGGGGTTATCACGAGCGTGGACGATTTCGAGAGATACCGGTGGCCCAGGCCGGAGGAGATCGACTACTATGCGTTTGAGTATGTCAGTCAGAACCTCCCCGAGGGCATGAAGATAATTGCGACGACAAGCGGGGTTCTGGAGTACGTCATGTGGTTGATGGGCTTCCAGGCGTTTTCGATTGCGCTGTATGAGCAACCGGGTCTGGTCGCGGCGATGTTTGAGCAGATGGAGCGGCTGTTCGTACCGATATATGAGGCGATCAGTTCGGTGCCGGAGGTTGGGGCCGTCTTTCTGGGCGATGATATGGGGTTCAGAAGCGGGACGTTCATCAGTC
>JAAZAN010000246.1 GCA_012514315.1 Chloroflexota bacterium | reverse complement strand
GTATCGGGATCGGGGCGTTGGTAGGTAGTCATGGGTCAGATCATCCAGAGCCAGATTCAGCTTCAAAACGTTCACGCGCGGCTCACCCAACAGGCCAAACTGCCGGCTCTCAACGTGTTCGGCCACCAGGTTGCGGACAACCGCTTCATCCATTCCGCGCGCCCGGGCGACTCGTGGCACCTGCACAAATGCCGCCGCTGGGCTGAGTTGCGGATCGAGGCCGCTGGCCGAGGCAGTCACCAGATCGACCGGGATTAGCCCGGTGAGGCCCGGATCAGCGGCGCGCAAAGCTGCGATCCGCTCCTGGACTCTCGCCGTCAACGCTGGACTGAGCGGCCCATCGTTCGATCCAGCGGAGGCCGCCGCATTATACCGTGCTGGATTGGTGGCCGATGGACGCCCCCAGAAATAGTGCGGGGCATCGAATGATTGCCCCATCAACCCGGAGCCGATAATCTGACCGTCACGTTCAATCAAGCTGCCATTGGCCTGGTCAGGAAACACCACCTGCGCGACGGCTGTGATCGCCAACGGTCGCCAACGGATAGAGCACGCCCAGCACAACCAGCGCCGGGCGGAGTTGTTGACGCATGCCTATACCCATCCTATCACGGTCAGCAGCAGATCGATCCGCTTGATTCCAACAAAGGGCACGATCGACCCGCCGAGACCATACACCAGCAGGTTGTCGCGCAGCAGCGCCAATGCCCCTGTTCCGTGACCTTCTATTTCCCTTAGGGGTGTTGGAGGCAGGCGAGGGTGAGTAGCCCGTGTTGTCCGGGCCTCACGGTTGAGGCGCAGGGCTTGTGATCGATCGCGTGGGCGAGCGCTGGGTGCACTCCAACGCTCGCCCAGATTCAACCTCGTCCGCACTTTTTGGCACCCAGGAGGGAGATGGCGCGTACTACTTGTGCCAACCGCCCTCACATCGGACACAAAACACCACGCATGGGTCCGGCATGTCGCCAGAGCGCTCGTCGGGGCCGGGTCTTGATTCTCCGGCCATCAGATCCGTTGTTCTCGTTGAGCGACGGTCTTCCTCTGCTCCGCTTCACCGTCTGCTGCATGTGGCCCGGGCTTCCGCTGCGTGCCGGGCAGGTGCAGATCAACTACTGCAATCCAGCCTCCTCAAGCTTCGCGATCGTGAGCTCGACCAGGTATTCGTTGGCGTTGTTCAGGTTGTCGAGATTGCTGGTGACAGCCGCAATAGTCAACACCGTGATCAGGAAACGGCCATACGGCATGACCAGCGTGCGGTAGGCCACCGGCGCACAGGGATCGAAGGTGGTGCCGCCGATCCAGAGCTGGCCTGTGGTGTTACCCATCTGGTAGGGCATGATATTCGTGAACAGCCCGGTGTTGATCCAGGCTTGTTGCATGATCACATCGTTCATATAGGTCACCGGCCCCTGACTATCGTTGAAAAGGGCGACCACGATCTGCACGTCCTGAACGGCAATCGTGCAATCAAGGCCGGTAGACCACAGGCGGGTGACCTGCCCAACCAGCCCGGCCTGCTGCCCTACGCGCTGGACAGAAGCTGCCAGTTCGTAACGGCTGCCGGACTGTAGTTGTGCAACAACCTGACTGGCCGTAGAAGTGCCGCTGGTCGTATCATCCAATGCCCAAGGGGGCGACAGCAGCTCCAGGTCGTCGATAGTGGGCATGGCCGCATCAATGTCCTGCAAAGACGCATATTTCACCAACGCAGTGGGCGTCGGAGGCTTCGGCTGCGTCGGCGTAGCTACCGGGGCTGTCGGCGTTGGCGGCAACACGAGGACCGTTGTCGGTTTGAGCACAGTTGCCGTCGGCGTGGGCGCAACTGCGCCCGGTGTGGGTGTCGGTGGGAACGGTTGGCTGGCCACGGCATCGGCATGGGCAAGCACAACTCCGACAAGCTGATCGATCAGATTCCAGACGAGCTGCGGATCGGTATTGGCATCGGCTCGCATGGCCACGATGCCGAGCAACCCCCAGTATTCAAAGAAAACCCAGTACACCGTCTCTTTGGCGAAGCACGGCGCTTCTTCCAGCGCGGTTGTGGCACGCCAGCCATGTGGGGTCTGGATCGGGATCAGCTCATAATCCTGCTCTGCGAAGACGGCTTGCACCTGTGGGTCGTCAAAGAACGCGCGCCCCAGGGCGGATGTGCTGAACTGTCCGACGCTGCTGTAAATCTGATCGATGGGTAGGTCAGGTCTGCACAATGAGTAGTTCACAACCTTGGACCGCTCCCAGCCGTATGTGGAGATGATCTGCTCAAGCGATGCGGCCAACTCCGCGGAGCCCGATTCAGCCAGCGCCGCAACGGTATTACTCACCACGTAGGTCTCGACGTTTTGGCTGGCAGCGAAGTCGGCGGGCACGTCGGCCGGCTGTACGAGGATAGCACCCAATTGCTCATCGCTGAGCGGCGGGAACGAGGGTTCGCTGGGGGCAGCAGTGCTGGTGGGAATGAGCAGGCCACTTGTTGGCGTAACAGTTGGGACCAGCAATCCGCCGTCCCCCTCAGGCGTGCCGGTCGGGATCTGCAACTCGGAGCCTGTGGCTGGGGTTTCGGCGGGAGTGCCCTCCTCCCCAGGAGGCGATGTGGCAGTCTCGCCATCCTGGGCGCCGACATAACTGGAAGGCTGCAGGGTCACCACGGTGATCACTACAGCCAGTACGATCGATAGATATCCTGATCTGACGATGCGCTTCATGGGGTACTCTCCTTTGCCTAATCCTGTGACGTCGAGTGACAGGGTTAGAACTCGAGCTGATGGGAAGTCCGAGTTCGGTCGGTTGGAGTGGTACCAATGGCCTATGTGGGCGGTAGTGGCTTCAGTCTGTCTGCGGAGAGAATGTGGTGCAATGGCCGCCGGAGCAAAAGCCCTGTATGACCACTACATATACCAGTATAAATCACTTCTTGGCACCCGCAAGGTTGGGTTGGGCCAGAGCAGACTGCGGTGGTTGCTTACGTATCCGGGCGTCATTTCTCCCTCAAGCAGTCCTGCGGTAGTCATGATGCAAACCGCCCAGAATGGGAACAGCAAAGACGGGTTGAGCAGTCACTTACGCGCCCAGGCAATCAGCAACAAGCGGATCAGGTATTCGATTACAGGCATCGCCCTGGCAGAATGGTTACGTTGAGTCGTTCCAGAGACGTTTCGACCACGAGCTGGGTGACCTCAACCGATTCGAGTCGGCTGGTGAGATGATCGAGGCAATCTACCGCCACATCCCCTACTATCACCACAACCGTATCCACACGGCGCTCAAAATGCCGCCAGCCGTTTACGCTGCGCATATGCTCTCAGGCACTCGTCTTCACGAATTGGGTACCTGACAGGCAGTTACCAGGAAAAAGGAGGCTCTGATGGGGTTTACCAACTGTACGCATGCAAATTAGCTCATCTTGCCCGTTGGGTAAGTACAGACATGACAGCCATCCCCTCGGGTCGTCAGGCTCGAGCCAGATCACAAGTCACGTTTGAGATCGCGCCACTTGCGAAATGCCACTGAAGATTCAGGACGGCAAAGCCGAGTCAGTTCTCAATGATTTCTCAAAAACATTCCCACGCCGGCGAGGACGGCGTCGATATCCTGTTCAGAGATCAGCGGCCCCATATGGCCCACGCGGAAGATGCGCTCTTTCATCTCGTCGCCAAATCCTCCCGTAATTTGGATGTGGTGTTCCTCTAACAGGT
>JAAZAN010000245.1 GCA_012514315.1 Chloroflexota bacterium | reverse complement strand
TCACGCCCGCCTTCGACGTGATGTTGCCCATCTCGTCGTACCCATATTCATGCTCGTACGTCCCGCCCGCGCCCCCCGTCGCCGCCGCGCTCACCAGCCGGTCCAGCGAGTCGTAGCCGAACTGCTGGACCGGCGCGCCGCCCGGCCCCTGGCCGTCGGTGATGCTCGCGACGTTGCCCACCGGATCGTAGGTATAGCTGAGCTCCTGCAGCGTGCCGCCCGCGGTGATGGTGCGCAGTTGGGTGAGGCGTTGCATGAGCGGATCGTAGGTGAAGGCCGTCTGCAGGCTGCCGCCGCCCAGCGCCAGCAGTGTGAGCTGCCCGGTGGCCGTGTACGCGCTGGCGCTCACCACCGTCCCCGCCGTCGCGCCCGACAGCGTCGCCGAATGCACGGATCACGGTGTAGCTGCTTGTACACAAACCTCCTGTCCACTAGCCACAGTTGCGGCGTAGAAACTTGACTTGTCCACCCCCGTCGACGCCTGCATCGAGAGCGGGTAGACGCCGCGCATCAGGACATTACTCTCCTGGGGCGCTTCAAGGTGAAGGCGGATGTAGCTCACATCCTGGAACCGCAGACATGTCCTCATTTCCCGCTCATCCACACCCTCGGCGGGACCTTCATAGTACGCAATAATGCCTCGCTCATCGTACACGAGCCACAGCTGGTAGTAGACTGGGGCATTCGGCTCCACAGGGGGGCGAAACTCAAATCGCACCTGCGAGGGCTCTCCGTGGCGAGCCATTATCTGGGACCACGAATAGCGATCCCAGTCAGCAGCGAATTTGTGTGTTGCTGTAGATGAAAACAGCGCACTGGCAACATCTATCGCTGTTACGGTGTTATCTTGCTGTGTAAACTCCACATCGAGATAGTAGTCCATCTGACCACTCAATGGGTGGGTGATATCGACACTGAAGATTCCAAGGGGAGATATCAGCCCTTCCACGGATTGCCATGGGGAGTCGCCAGGCATGATTCCCCACCAACAAGGTAAGTCGCAACCCTTGCTGTCCTCCAACATATCACGCGCGAATTGAGATCGTTCCTCTCCTTTTACTGCCGAAACGGCGGTTGGCTCCACAGAAACGGTTGCGGGCAAGACAGGGGACACGATGCTCGTGGGGTGCGTTGGCTCTTGCACTGGGAGTTCGCTATTCTGAGGAATCAAGGTGTTGATTGGTGACGACGCAGGTGAAACCAGCAATGAGGTTGGTTCCTCGGGCGTCAAGCCTCGGACACATCCCGCGACGCCTACCATCGTCCCGACCATCATCGCCAGTAGATTGGCCATGAACTGAGTGCAGCCGCTATCCCCTGCAACACCCTTTGGACTGTCAGTCATAACTCACCGCCAATGCTGTCCAGCGAGAGATGCCAGCTTGCATCCAATCATGGCGGGCAGCTCCAAAAACATCGTCTCTGAAGTGCTCGGATATGTACCCTACGTACATATCCGCAAAATCTTCTCCTGGTGAAGCCCCAGGGTTCTGTTGCCAGGGCCAGCCATAATATCCACGAGAGGTACGAACATATCCAGTTCCCCATCCACCTCCTGCTACACGAACACCATCTGCCTCAATGGCGGCGGCTGCCAGGTCGGCCCGTGCCTGTCGTCCCCCACGCTGATCCAAACCGTGACCCAGTTCATGTACTACGTTCTGCTCCAGGGAGCCCATATTGCGCCAGGGGTTGCCGAAGAAGCTCGCGTCGTAGCATATCTCGCCCAACCCGCAGTATTGCGCTCCCCAGTCCAGATGTGTCTCTGCCCACCCATCGATTGGATCACCACCGATACGGCGAAAGGTCGGGTTACCGTAGGCCCGCCGGAAGCTTGCCGCGCTACCGTGCCCTTGGACTTCACCCAAACGGGTACCGATTCGGCGCACGGCCTGGATCACTGTGTGACGGAAAGCGCTCCAAACTCTGCTATCCGCTGGAACGTCTGAGATGAAGCTGACCAACTGCTGGAACTCCTCAATCGGCGGGGTGTTCCCGCGCATCACTTCGCCAGCGACGGGGTGAACTACCAGTCTGCATTCCTCATCCAGGCACGCGACGTGTCCTGTAGGATCGCGGAGCACAAGGGGTGCATTTTGCACGTAACTGTACCGGTTGAACTCCTGCGGAGCCTGAGGTTGTGGCACAATCGTATCCGCACTGATCCACCGCCCAATCCGCGCATCATACCACCGCGCCCCCATCTGGACCAACCGGATCGACTCATCATGCCGCTGCCC
>JAAZAN010000244.1 GCA_012514315.1 Chloroflexota bacterium | reverse complement strand
TCGTATACGTTCGTCATCACACCGAAACCATTAAGGGCCTCGAAGAGCTCGACTACCAGCAGCGCGAGACCAGCGGTCAGTAACTTCCTGAATCCAGGTGGCAAAGGCAGAAGCGAGATCACGTAATAGACTGCGAACGAGGCCGCGACGTTGCCACCGTAGCTGTGGACGGCCTCCTGGCATGGTCCCGAGTAGTATCTCTTGAGCATCAGCCCGGCTACGCCGAGCAGGTCAAACAAGATGCTGCGAGCTCTGTCGCGCGTCGTGAGACTCCAGTCGTGCGCAATCTTGAGCATGCGCGACCTCCCGGGGAAGCTTCACCGCCGGCGATCGGCCCATTCAGCGCCTCGTTGTGCCGAATCACGTCGCAAGAAAGGCCATCACCCACGGGACGAAGTTGACCATGTAGTGCGCACCCACGGCATGTTCCCAGTCACGCCTGGCAAACACGGCGGCGAAGGGCACGCCATAGAGGAGCCCCGTCCCCAGGAAACTCTCTAGCGTTCGATCATGCCCCAGGCCAAAGGTGAGTCCGCTAATGAGGACGGCGGCAACGACAGCCAGCGCCGGTCGCGTGGGCAAAGCCGGGCGCAGAAGAAAGAAACACAACCCAACCAGGAACAACCTGAACCAGGTTTCCTCAGCCAGCGCCGAAGACCAGGAAAGCCACAGAGGCAATTGCCATTCCGTGACCCAGGTGATGCCCGGACCCGGTGCACCGCCGGCGGCATTGATCAGGCCCAATGGCGTGAAGAGCACAACACCCCAGAGCAGGCTCTTCAAGGCCCGCCCGTAACGTGCGGCAAGGAGTTGCCCCCCACCCAGGCGAGTACGCTCGAGCAGCAACCCGCCGGCTACGTACATCGGAAATGAAAGGGGCAGGAACACGTTGAGCACCTGCTTCGAAATGAACCCGTGGTGGGCCATTTGCATGCCTGGCAGGTAGGCGAGGAGGGCGACAGCCAAGCCCTGGACAATCGACCGCCAGCGAATCTCCCGGCGCCAGGCCACCAGGATCCACACGCCGGAAACGATCATGAGCAGCAGTAGGATGACGAACCCGCCATCGGCGACGACGGTCAGTACAAACAGTAGGGCAATGCCCAGGGCCGGTATCCAGGCGCCGTATCTCCAGCGGGGCAGCACCTGCGGATGAAGCTCGGGTAGCTGATTGGCGGGCGGTCCGGTGCGACCGAGATACCAGAGTAGAGCGCCGACGTAGCCAGCCTGCAGTACATAGCGCGCCGTCTCGTACGCATGCGTGGATCGCACATCCTGGATGAGCAGCACGCTGGTGGTTCCGGTCGCCACGACCCACATGGCCAGTAGGATGAGGCGGTGTGGCGCGAGAAGAGATTGTCCTCTCGAGCCTGACAACGGCTCCGGAACGGCAGGTGTGCCTGACATGAGATCGTTCCTGTCGCGAGAGACCCTGTGCACTAATCGGCAAAACAAAGTGTGGCGGTTCGCGGGCCGCAAGCTGTTGGGCATGTGCGGCGGTCAACTCCCGCTAAGAGCCACCGGTCGCCCCTTATGGGGCAACAAACGTTTAGCTTCCCCAAAGTGGCTATTGAACTAAGCGCTGGCGCGCAGGCCCACTGGCAGCGGGAGACTCCTCCCTACTCCACGGCACGTGGGCGGGCGATTCAAGCAACAACTGGCGCCCCGCCCGCCGGGTCGGTATCATCGTGGACCAGCCACGGTTGTCTGCCCACTGGGCAGCTCAGCTTGCAGCGCCTGCAGTACTTGACGCCGTACCGTGCCTCGCCGATGGTCGGCGGCAACGCTCACAGCGGATGCGCCCAGTGACCTGGCCTTCTCAATGATCCTTTCGGTCAGCTCGGACGGAGACAGCGAGTTCACGATCTCTTCACTCACAAGCAAGACAGCGACCAGCGCAACTCCACGCGGGCGGACGCCAGTGATGGTTCTCGTACTCACTGACAGCACTCATTCACCCAACGCCCATGTACATCGCAACCACCATTGACCCCAGCAGCAGAACCGTGGTTGCTACAGTGACAAGCCACAGCCGCCGATTCATGCGGAACATGGGCAGACCCATCAGCAGGATCGAGCCAAAGAAGAGCACGAGGTATGGCACGAGAATGTCGTAGCGCATCGGAGACCGAAACTCAACCCGCCAAATGTCCTCCACAACAATCATAAACGCAACGAATGCGAGGAATACCGCTGGACCGATCCACTGCCGCCAGCCGGCCCGCGCGCGTATGAAGGCGACAAAGGCCAGAGCTGCCGGGATAGCAAGTGCAATCACCCCAAAGCCGAGAAGATGATTGATCGCCCGGCTGCCGGTGACCACGCGCGAGAGGAACCCAGCTGACTGCAGCACGTTGACCGCATTCACCACACCCCATACGGTGAGCGCTGCCCACCAGGGGTTGACATGCATCTGATCTTTCATGCTGTGCCTCCCGGCACGTAGCACGCGAGGTCACCTTTTTCCGACTGCGGATCGCGGGTGCGTGACGATGTTGGCAACGATCTGGACAACAAAAAGACCGAGCATAATAATCCCGCCTATCCGGGAGTAATGTCTCCAAACCATTACCACGAATCCATAATTCATCGAGATGTAGAGCGCAACATATGGCGCCAATTGTTTCCAATTCATTGTCTCTCGGAATGGTATCTTCAATATCCAGTCATACAGAGCCTCGATCACCAGAAATGCCAAAAAGATTGCCAGAAATATGGTATAGCGTATTGTCTTCTGTTCCTGCTGCACGAGGAAAATCGCGTAGATAGCCGGAATCGCCAATAGGAAATATGCCCAGCCGATTTTTCTCAGAAGAGCAATACGATTCCTGCGAGTGAGAAAGACAAAAATCAGAAATGCATTGTTCGCCATGCCCAAAGCAAAAAAGAATGGCTCAAGCATCTTGAATCTCTTTCAGTAGATCAGAGTCCGCTCGATCTCATCTGAGCCTGTCCGTCCGCGATCACCTGCCTGAGATCCCCCGGCAGATCGTTCAGGACCGCGTGGATCGCGATCGCCTCGTTGAGGATGGTCACTGTCACGGGCTGGCCGTCGATCACTTCCTGGGGCACCTGCTCCCG
>JAAZAN010000243.1 GCA_012514315.1 Chloroflexota bacterium | reverse complement strand
GAACGGGGTGCCATACCGAGTGGTCATGTTTCCTCGCGCAGCGCCCTGCCCACGTCAGCCGATGCGTGTCTCTGTGGCAGCCCGAGGGATCACTGATAAACCCGCCTCAAGCTGCGAGTATCCGCGCTCGACAAAGTGCACAGATATTCACACTACATTAGGATATTCTTCAGTCCCTAGGGAACTCCTTCCCCAGCGCGAAATTTGCCCCACCGTTGCAAAACCCTTTTTAGCTGCTATTCAGCTATGAGCCTTATGGATGCGGAGGTGCTTGCGCGCCATATGTCAGTACCTGCCACAGCCTTCACCGTCTTCACTGCCCTGGAGTTGATCACCGCGACGATGGCGTTTGAGAATTCAGAGACGCTTAGAAGTGTCCCGATCTTGCCTTCCTCGTCGGAAGGCATTCCCTCGGCAATGAGAATGCTGTTGACCTGCTGCACGAGGGCAAGCAGGCTGGCCTGGACGCGGTCGGCGCCGGCGGCCCCGTCTATCAGCGCAGACGCTATGACCTGGCCCTCTGAGTAGATCTTCTTGTCTGGATACACATGAAGCGATACCATCAGCGGCTCACCGCTCCAGGTGTTCACCGGAGATATGGCCCTGAGGACCACCCTATCAGACGACTCGTCGATCTTCTGGAAGGCGGCGAGCACATTTGCCTCTTCAAAGCTGAGGGTGAACTGATCGCCGTCGTCCCGGGCCGAGCGGGCCCCCCTACTCTGCGCCACGTCGTTTACTCTCAGAAGGAACGCGTTAACCTGCTCCTGGACGACCTGGGCAGGCTGTGAGCAGTCGATAATGGCTCCGAGCACCACCTCGTCAGCGCGGAAGATCACCTTGCCCCACATGGACAGCTGCCCTGCTTCCCACAGCAGTTCAGCACTGCGTTGTGTAGTCTCAGTCAGGGTACTCTCAAGCGTGGCGACTTCCTTCGCCAGCATGTCCCGGGTCTGAGTCAAGGCTTCGACCCGCTCAGTCTGTACTCTCTGCTCCTCTTCCAGCGCAGCAATATCCACCCGCGCGTTCTCAAGGTCGGCCGCGGCTGCCTCAAGCTGCGCGGACACGCCATCAAGATCTGACTCCATCTTCTGAAGCCTGCTGGATGCCTCAACCAGCCTGCCCTCTGAGTCTTTCAGGCGAGACTGGAGCATCGACAACTCATCGAGAGCGAGACCTCGCTCCTCAGATACGCGTGCTAGCTCGGCAACCGCACGATCATATTCGGACTGGAGATCCTCTCGCTCCTTGGCCATCTTGTCAACCTGCATTGACAGCTCATCTACCTGAGCTCTCTTAGCTTCCAGATCGGAAGTTGCCGTGGCCAGCGAGTCCTGAATCTCCTTTATCTCGAACAGTGCCGTCCTCACATTGTCGGAGGCGAGGGAAAGCAGAATGATGGAGCAGCCTGCGATCATCACGCCGGTCATGATAGTGACAATCATAGACGTGTACCTGGGGCGCAGGCCGAACATGGACAGCCTCTTTCGACCGACCTTCATTCCGATGCGGTCACCAACGTAGGCTATGACTCCTCCTGCAATCGCCAGCACGACTATGAGGGGAAAACCATACACACGCCATCCCTCCACGCTGCGACGCCCACTGCTACAGAGTGAATCTCTCTCCTAAGTACAACTGCCTTGCAGTTACGTCATCAGCGACTTCCCTGGCCGTTCCCGACACAACGATGCGTCCCTCATACAGAATGAGCGCACGATCCACGATCGCCAGAGTATCTCTGACGTTGTGGTCAGTGATGAGAACGCCCAGACCCCTCGACTTCATGTCTGCCACGATCCGCTGCAGCTCTCCCACGGCGATGGGATCGACTCCAGTGAATGGTTCGTCTAGCAGTACGTAAGCCGGAGACGCGGCCAGCACCCTGGCGAT
>JAAZAN010000242.1 GCA_012514315.1 Chloroflexota bacterium | reverse complement strand
GCGCACTGCGACGAAACCCGCCCCAACGTTGCGCGCCTTATCGATCGCCATTTCCATCGCCCGATAGGAGACCGGCTGTCCCAGGCCACCGCCCGCATCGATGAGCGCGGTGGCGGGACAGTCCATCAGCACTTCCTCCCCGGCCCGCGCCAGCATTGTTCCATCGGCCAGTCCCCTGACATAGCGCCGCAGACGCGCGACGCCGTGGCTATCGACACCTCGAAGATCGGCTGTCACAAGCACATCGGCAGTCAGCTGCGCGTCCACTTCAGATACATCTCTGGCCCGAAGGGCGCGAACACAGAAGTCCCGCAAAGGATCGGCGAATATCACGAAGGGCATTTCTTCCTGCATTATCCTCTTCTCCTCAGAAAAACTTCCACAGTGCTGCTACACCGAGCCACTGAAGTCGACATTTCTTCCAATAACACGGTCTGTCCTCGCACAGTCATACAGGATGTGGTCGGAAACCACCAATAGTTGCCAGATGCTCGGCCTCGTGGAAGATTTCCGCCGCCGCTAGACACCGACGTAGGGACGATACTCGCCCCAAACCTGACGTAGAACTCCACAGATCTCACCCAGCGTTCCGCCTGCCTCTACTGCCGCGATGAAGAGAGGCATCAGGGGCTGGTCGGCCGAGCGCGCTGCCTGTTCGAGCCGGGTCAAGGCCGTGGAGACTCGCTGGCCGTCGCGCTGGGCCCTGAGGGCAGCCAGCCGGTCACGTGCATCACGCTCAATCGCAGAGTCGACCACCAATCGTCTGAGGCCTGCGGCGTCACCATCGGCTCGAAAGGCGTTAACGCCGACGACAAGTTGTTCTCGCGCTTCCACAGCTCGTTGGCGCCGATAGGCCGCGTCGGCGATCTCCTGCTGCACATAGCCGTGCTCGATCGCGGACACTGCTCCACCCAGGCGATCGATTTCATCGATGTACGCCTGCGCGCGCGCCGCCACCTCATCTGTGAGATACTCGACAGCATAGGCGCCGCCCAGCGGGTCGACCGTTCCCGTCACACCCGATTCGTGAGCGATGATCTGCTGAGTTCGCAGCGCAATCTGAACAGACTCCTCGGTGGGTAGCCACAGGGCTTCATCCCGCGAGTTCGTGTGCAGCGACTGCGTCCCACCCAGTACGGCGGCCAATGCCTGCAGCGTGACCCGAACGACATTGATCTCCGGCTGCTGAGCCGTGAGCGTGGAGCCCGCTGTCTGTGTGTGGAAACGCAACGCCCAGGATCGCGGGTCCTTCGCGCCAGAGCGTTCCCGCATCAGCCTGGCCCATAGCCGCCGCGCGGCACGGAACTTAGCGACTTCCTCCAGGAAATCATTGTGAGCGCTGAAGAAGAACGACATCCTGGGCGCGAAGTGGTCTACATCCAGACCCGCATCGACGGCTGCTTGAACGTAGGCGAACCCGTTGGCCAGCGTGAAGGCCACTTCCTGGATCGCCGTGGCGCCCGCCTCACGAATGTGGTAACCACTCACACTGATCGTGTTCCATTGCGGGATTTCCCGGGCACAGTAGCGGAACAGATCGGTCACGAGTCGCATCGAAGGTTTCGGGGCGAAGATATGGGTACCACGAGCCACGTACTCTTTCAGAATATCGTTCTGAACCGTGCCACGTAGCTCGTTCAGTGCCACTCCCTGCTCCTTAGCGACAGCAACGACCATCGCCAGCAGAATTGCGGCAGGCGCGTTGATTGTCATGGACGTGCTGACCCGATCAAGCGGGATTCCATCGAACAATCTGCGCATATCATCCAGGGTGCTAATGGATACCCCGACTCTACCCACCTCACCTTCGGCCAGCGGATCATCGGCATCATACCCCAACTGGGTAGGCAGATCGAAGGCGACCGACAGTCCAGTCTGTCCCTGTGCCAGGAGATACTTATAGCGCGCGTTGGATTCCTCCGCGGAGGCATATCCCGCGTACTGGCGCATTGTCCAGAGACGGCCGCGGTACATCGTGGGCTGAACGCCGCGCACAAACGGATACTCGCCTGGGAAGCCAATATCGTCAACGAAGTTCGAATCGACATCAGCGGGCGTGTAGGCCCGCTCAAGAGAGATGCCGGACATCGTCTCGAACTGGTCCAAGCGCTCCGGGTATCGACTGATAACCGGGTCGACCGTATCTTCAATCCATCTACGTCTGGCGAGCTCAACTTCGTCCATTATCGCCGCACCTGACATGTCCATCCTCCTGACACGAACCACTTACCACGATCTCCATCCACCATCTGATGCCGACGCTCAGTTGGGCGCTGATTATAGACTAGGCCTCAAGAACGAGGAAACAGGCGAGCCATAGCGAACGAGCCATCTTCCACACCGCGTGTGTGAAAGATGGCCCCGCGTCGAGAGTAGCGTCGGAGAGAGTGCCGTTCAGAACCTGCAGGATACAGGAATAGTCGAACGTGTCAGGCAGAGCGCCTAGTGCCGCGCGACGATCTGACCATCTCGGAGTTCTAGCACGGCATCGGCGTACTCATCCACCAACATGTCGTGCGAGACCATCATCAGCGTGGTATGTTCCTCGTCCACGACACGTCGGAATATTCCGAGGATCTCCCGCGCAGTCGTGCTATCCAGTTCACCGGTAGGCTCATCGGCCAACAGCAGCTCCGGCTGATTGGCCAGCGCTCGCGCTATGCCGACACGCTGTTGTTGTCCGCCCGACATCTCATACGGGCGATGATGCGCCCATTGCTTGAGACCTACCAGCTCCAGGCAGTACATGGTTCGTTCACGCCGCGACTGCCTCGGCGCCCCGGCGATACGTAGCATCAACTCCACATTCTCGTACGCCGAGAGGGTTGGTAACAGACCGAAGGACTGGAATATGAATCCCACTCGCTCACGGCGCCAGCGCGTGAGCTGCTCGTCGTTCATTTCGGAAAGGCTATGACCGAGGACAGAGACCACACCCGATGTCGGTCGATCCAGCCCACCGACACAGTTGAGCAACGTCGTCTTGCCGCTACCGGAACGTCCTTTTACGGCGTGAAATGTTCCAGGGGCAATCTGCAGACTCACACCTCGAAGGGCCTGAACATCCTGGTCGCCAACAGTGTATACCCGCCACACGTCGTTCGTCTCAATCGCGAAGCCATCAGGCTTGGGACGTTGTTCTGCTGCCATCACGATTCCCCCTCGTGCGTGCTTTCACGCTGCTTGCCCCTGAGCCGTCCCGCCAGCCCGCGCCCACCGGACGCCGAGAACACGCCACTGAGTCCCGAGCGCAGTTTGTTGAACAACTGACTCTGGCCCTGCAAAGCACTGGGGATGAAGTCGGCCGGGGCTTTGGTTGTATCCTGTGCATTGGCAGACTGTGGGGCGGGTCGAATCAAAATGCCCTCCTCAGTCAGCTCCAGCCGCACTCTTCCTTTGATCCCGAAGTAGTCGAGATAATCCCTCGATATCTGAAGGCGTCCCGCTGAGTCGAGTACTACCAGCTCCTCGAAGACCTCCTCGACCTGTTCCTCGATCTGACCGGAGTCATCTGTGGATACTGTCGCACTCACGACCGACTGCCGCACCGTCTCGGCAGCAGGCTTTCCGTCACGAATGGCGACCACCCTGTCGACATGCCGAGCGATCCCAGGATCGTGGCTGACGATCAGCGTAGTGAGACTGAACTCGCTATTGAGACGTCGGAACATCTCGTAGATCGTCAAGGCAGTGGCGGAGTCGACCTCACCGGTGGGTTCATCCGCCAACAGCAGCGTGGGACGGTTCGCCAACGCCACCGCGATCGCGACACGCTGCTGTTCACCACCGGACATCTGGCCCAGGTAATGGTGACTCCGTTCAGCCAACCCGACGATCTCAAGCAGCTCTTGAGCATACTCGCGGGCCTGTCGTCCCCCTTGCCCGGCCAGGATCATGGGCAATTCCACGTTCTCAATGGCAGTCAGATACGAGACCAGATTGCGGCTGCCCTGTTGCCAGACGAAGCCCACCTTGTCCCTACGGTACCGGTTGAGGGCAGCGTCGGACATCTTCAGAAGATCACGTCCATCGACCCATACCCGGCCAGCGGAGGGCCGTGCCAGTCCACCGAGGATATTCATCAGAGAAGACTTGCCGCTACCGCTCGGTCCCACGATGCCCATCAGCTCGCCAGGGCTGACAATGAGATCAAGCCCCTGCAGGGCCACTGTCTCCAGATCCGCGACCTTGTAGATCTTGACCAGGTTGTCACAGACAATGAAAGGTTCTTGTGCCATTACGCTGTCTCTCCCAACTTGACCGCCTGGAAGATCTTCATGCGCAGGAGCAAGGCAGCCAACACACCCAACGCGACGACGAACAATAACCCGAACAGGATGTAGATCTGGATAATCGCGGGCCAGGCAATTTCCACCACGAAGGGAGGAGTCTGCGCCATAGGACCTGTTCCGACCTGCAAGTACGGGATGAAGAGGCGACTGGCCTCGACGCCCAGTACAGTACCAATGCCCAGGCCCACCAGGATCAGAAAAGCCAATTCCCAAGCAAGGAAGGATGTCATCTGTCGCGCCGACAGACCGATAGCGCGCAGGATACCTAACTCGATGAAGCGACGCCGGAACGAGAAGAAAGCGTAGAGCAGGAATCCGAGTACGGTCAGCAGCGCTGCCGCAAGGAATCCTACCGAGAGCACACCGAAGAGCCCCTGACGTTCAGGGCGTCTCTGTTCCCTGGCTACGTCGAGCAGTGGCGCCCTCCAGTCAATCACGGCCAGGCCGAGTTTGCGGACGTCGCTCACGATCCGTTCATAGTCCGCATCTGGGGGGGTATTCACCCATACGTCATAGGGATACTGACCGCCTGCCCGCTCGAACAGGGTTTCCAGGTTACCAACGAACAGCGGGCCATCGCGCGTCGGGTACCAGGTGGGGAACATATCGATGTATCCCACAATCTTGACATCCCACTCGGTGCTCTGGCCATACGTGTTCACGCGCAGACGGAACGTATCGCCAATTCTCACGGAATGCTGCGCCGCGTAGCTGCGGGGCACCAACACCCCATCGTTCTCGAGCGCCAAACCGTTCATCAGAGCACCCAGGCTGTATGTGGCGAAATCATGACGCCAGTAGGACACCTGGGAGAAATCGACACGATCCACCCCGATGAACACACCTTCCTGAATTCCGCCACTCAAGCGACTGCTGGCCGTGTATCGGCCGACCCGAGCCGCTGCGTCAACACCGGATACCTTGAGATGCTCGGACACCGGCAGGAACAACCAGCGTGGCCCGGGGTCTTCCGTTGTCGTAGACTGCGTCGTTTCCTCCTGCGCCCCCGCGCCCATGCTCATTCCCCCAGGGGGCCCGCCTGTCGTCTCAGTGCTCTCACCCGATTCCACCAGGGCCATATCCGCCCCGTACCGGTAGTAGGTTTGAGAGTAGAGGTGAGAGTCCAGCGTCCGGGCCAAAGAGGCTGTATAAGTCGACAGACTCACCGTCAACGTCAAGAGCATCAGCGGTGCAGCATAGAAACTAGGCGTACGTGCCAGTTGCCGCGATGCCATGAGCATCGCAGTTCCGTTCAGATGCGCAGTGATCCACGCCACGAGAGACATGATGAGCGGCAGAATCCGCAAGACAAACAGAGTCAGGGCAAAGATACCGAGGGCCGGCACGAGGAACAGGAGCGGGTTCTGGAAAGGATCACCAATGCCCCCCCCCTCACCGATAGGCATCGCGATGGTCCCCTGTTGCCGAAGCATGTAGGCGCCATATGCGGCAGGGATCAGCAACAGCACGTCGAGCCACGCGCGCTGCCACCAGGGCGCTCGCATAGAACGCGCCCGGTCCTGCTTGTACGTCACGATCGTGTGGGTCGCAGCACCAATCGTGGGCACGACCTGAGCGACCAGAGCAAGACCCACAGCAGCCAGACCGAAGTACAAGGTCTGCATAGTGACGCCAACACGCAAATCAGACTGTAACCCGAAGTCGAGGAAACTCCGCGCCTTACCGATAACCTGAGCGATACCCGCGCCAACCGGCGCTCCGAGCACGAGGGCGACGAATCCCAGTAACAGCCCCTCGAGCGTCGCAATGCCAATCACCTGAAGCGCAGTGGCGCCTCGGCTGCGCAGGACCGCGATCTCGTTGCGCTGTCGAGACACGGACAGGCCAACGACCAGACCGATGAACGCCAGAATCAGGCCAACGATTGGTACGCTGAAGGCATACAGCAAGACAGTAAGCAAACGCGCCGACTGCCAGTATCGCCGAAGTGCATCCACAGGCGACACATCCAGCCTGAGGTCAGGCAAGAGCGCCGCCGCACGCTGCTGCACAGCGTTGGTGCGTCCCAACATGGGGAGCACTTCACTCGAGTGCACATCCGAGCCGTCCATCAGCAGGTACCACAGACCCAGGTAGACCTCATCATCCATGTAAGGGCTGAGCCGGCCCATAAAGGTCTCCTCAGGCACGAAAAAGACGTCCTTGAAGGCCTGAGGAGTATAGAACCAGAATTCCTCTGTGGGATCCGTGGCCTGCCACACGCCCGCAATTCTGATCGGAATCTGGATGTTCCGATAGGCATCCCCCGTTCTGCGGCGGGCAAACGCTACGTATTCCTCACCGACCTGGAGACCCAAATCGAAAGCGATCGCCTCGCTAATCATCACCTCGACCGTGCTATCCTGGGCGGAGGCTGCGACTGTGGGGAAGCTTCCTTCGAGCAGATTGATGTGATCATGCAGGTCGCTGATGAAGGCGAAGCTCGCCCAGGTCAGGGGGTCCTTCACCGTAGCGTAGGCGATATCCTCCTGAGGGAAGACCTGGAAGTTATCCGTCTTGAAGTAGCGCACCAGCCCGTATTGCGGCAGCCCCAGGCTCGGGCCCGCCACATTGGACAGATAGGTGTCCGCAGCCTGAACATCCTCCCAGTCCTTGGAGCCAGCCCAGGCGCCGATGTAGCGGAACATGAACGCGAAGGGGGGGCGCGTGATCTGTTCGCCAGAGGGCGCCTGAGTCAGCTCCTCCCGCAGCACTCGATAATAGACGGCGTCAGCATACAACGGGACGCTGAGCGTCAATGCTACGGAAATGAGCAAGCCCAGTGCGGTCGCGATCGCGAGCCAGCGCTGAGATATCAAGCGCTTGGCAGCCACCACGAAGATGGCCCAAGCTCGAAGTAGTATACTCATACAGCCATTGCCCTTACTGACCTATGATGACCTGTCCCAGGGTCAGGCCCTCCAGTATCTCAACACGATCCTCGCTCTCAATGCCGACCTTAACATCGACACGGCGCTGTGCATCTCCCTCCTGGATCACCACGAACTTCCGTCCCTCGAAGGTGCGGATGGCCTGCGGAGGCAGCCAGAGGACATTGTCCTTGCGTTCCAAGACAACTGTCACGCGGACCAAATCGCCCTGCTCGTAGCCAGCCGTGGCGCCCTCAGGGTCAATGGACACACGGGTGGACTTATCCTCATCCTCAGTGGAACTGGCCGTCTGGCGTCCACCACCGCCGTAGGGATATGGCAGACGGCGGATCTCGCCAGAGAACTCCGCATCGGGCCGACTGACCAACGCCGCAGTCACCGGCATACCCTCGGCCAGGTCGGTCAAGACACGATCCGTCAGATCTGCACTGATCTCCAACTTAGAGGGGTCGGCCACCACGGCCACAGGACGATAGGCCTCCACCGACCTACCCTCGGAGATACTCAGCGAGAGCACCTGGCCATCGAACGGCGCCGTCAGCCGTGCGTCATCCAATTGGGCCTGCAGCCGCTGAACAGTCAACTGCATCTCCTGGATATCCAGACCGGACTGAATCTGCTCAAGATGCATACGGGCAAGCTCCACGGCCTGCTCCTGAATCTGGATATCGTAGTAGTGTGCGGCCTGGTCCTGCTTAACCTGCTGGTACTGAGCCTCGGTACCCTGCAGATTCAGCTCCGCATCACGCAAAGCGCGCGTGTACGCTTCCTTCACGTGGTCATATTTCCACTCCCAGGGCCGGTTCTCTGCGTCCTGGTAGGCCTTCTGAGCATCGGCCAGGGCAGTTCGAGCCCGTTCGAGCGCGATATCCATCTGGACCATTTGTGGCCCTGGGTCCTGAACCCTGAGTTTCGCCAGGTTCAGCTCGGCGGTCTCTAGACTCGCTTCGGCCTCAGCGACCCGTTGCTCATTGCTGGCCAACACAGACTCGAGGGCTGCCTCAGCCTGCGCGAGCTGGTTCTTCAGGTCAGTCACCTCAAGCTCAGCGATAATGTCGCCAGCCTCCACCCAGTCGTTGCGTTTCACGTACACAAAGCCAACATAGCCGCCCGTTCTGAAGAACAGCGGCTGTTCCACTTCCGGCGCAATACGCCCCGTGAACTGGACGGTCTTGACCACTTCCCCTTGCTGCACCTCGTAGATAGGCCTACTCGGCACAATAGGAGTCGGAATTGGGGTTGGCGTCGCATCGCTACTCGGTGCAGACTGCCGGCCGGAGCAGCCACCGACCGCGATGATAGCGAGCAACAGGACAGCAACTAGCTTAGATCGGTGCATCATAGTATCAGTCGACTCCTTCCATCCATTCGCAACTTTCGAACTCAGGCGCTCACATGACACAAGGCGTTTCACGTCCCTGACAACATAACGTCAGGAGTCTGAAACGCCATCTATTCGAATCACGTGCTGCCCAAACAGATTGTTCAGAACCAGGTTCCACCGGATTCCCGTCCATTCGGTCATGAACCACATCATCGGTGAGACTTGAGAATCCTGTCCAGGCGATCCAGATCGCATCACGTCTGTCAGAATGCGCCAAGGTTTTGCTGAGTGTTATTCTAGCACTTTTTCCGTCTTTGTCCAGAGATAGATACCCCAAACAATGAGTATGACGGAGGCACTCACCACAAGATCGCGTAACCCGGCCTGGCGCGCGTAACTGGCAAGCTGCCACAGGATGCGGTCAAGCCATCCATTGAGCACCCACAGATGCACGGCCAACACCAAGACTACCCGTCCCCATGGACGGAAACGGACAAGCCCCCACGCACACAGTCCAAACGCCAGGCTCCAGAAGAGGCCTCTGGCCACCAGATACGCCCAACTGACAGACATTGGAAGATCAGGCAGGCGAACCGAGTACAGTCCCGCAACCATCGCACGAGCCAGGTTGACCAGCATCAGAACCAGAATGAAGGCCGTAGAGATAACTATCCTCTTCAGTCCACGATCGAAGCCCAACCGTTCCGGTCTCGTTTCTTTGGCGGTCACCACAGCCCCTTCGCCCCCTCCACTGACCACCGGACCACCTCGATCCCGCCTCCCCGTATGGCGCGAACATCATCGGTCCCCATCTGGCGCCGCAGGGGTGTGGCACCTGCCCATTGGATCAGGTATGAACGGGGCATGGGGAGGAGTCTGGAAACAATGACAGTGTGTTGTCCGAGCGCCGCACGCTCCGCAGAGAGAAGGCTGAGCTGGACTGCGTCGACACCCGGCGGTTCTGGCATGCAGACGCGCTCAACGGAACACATCGTCTCGCGGATGGGTCTCACTTGAGAATGTAGTACGTCCCCTTCTTGTCACCGATCTTGAGCAAGACACCCCGATCGACCAGCTCAGCGAGATCCAGCCGAAGCGTCTCAGGGCTCACATCGGGGCAGAACTCACGATATTCCCGGTTGGTGATTCGCCCATGCTCCTGAAGGTAGGTCAATGCGCGGGCCTGTCGCTCGTTCATCGTGCGCGCCCAAGCGGGCGTCGGCAGACGTTCACGCACGTTGTAGAGTGTCACCGTGAAGGCAAACGGCGTGTCGCGGAACTTGGGCGGCGGATGGCCAGCCTGAACCATCTCTTCAATCATCAAGTCAACGCCCAGTCCGAGCTCCTCAATGTAACCCCACTGATACAAGCCGGCGACCAGGCGCGGATTGCGCGAGAAGTGTTCCTCGACGATGTTGTCAACGGTGATATAGCCCGGCAGCCCTCCCGGACTGGTGATCTCCATTCGGTCTTCGAACATCCGCACTTCAATGCGCCGCCCACCCAGACGATAGTCCCGATGAGCCACTGCGTTGACCAGCGCTTCTCGCACGGCGGCTATCGGGTACTCAGTGCGTTCCCGGCGCTCAAGGCCGGTGACTACGGCGCCTGTGCGCATCTCCTCACCAGTAAGCTCCCAGGTCCGCTGGATAATGCGCGCCAGAGGGCCGCCGATCTCCTCACGACGCCCATACCCCGGCTGCCCCGCCTCTCCCTGTGGAACCTTTCCCAGGAACTTCACGAACGTGAGCCCGCTCTGAGGCATAAATGCCTGTGGGTTGCGCGCAAACAGCAGCACACCGGCCACTGTGGGACGCCCCTGTTCATCCAACGCGCCCGCTTCGACCAGGAGCTCATCGATGGAACGGGTCCACTCTCGATGCTGGCGCTCCTGCCAGTGTCTGAGGAACTCCTGGATCGTGTCAGCATCCAGATCGTCACGGTGGGCGCCCGGCGCGATCTCAGCCTCGAAATCGCCTGTGGATTTGGTGGCTGCCAGCTGGCGAATCTCGCCGCCGCTCAACGGCCGGTTGTCCGTACCCGCACGGATGAGCACCCGTCCATCGACCAGGCTGTGAAGCTCGGGGCTGCGCGGCACGACAATGGCAAATGCCAAGCCATCCTCAGCGGCGGCCTCATGCCAGCGAGCGTCCACGACAGGGCGGCACTGCTGTACAGCCGCTCGCAACGCGATCTCCACCTCGTCAGCGTAGACGTCGCCACTCGCACGCCCCGTTTCGTCGACGCCGATCAGGATCGTGCCGCCGTCGGCGTTGGCAAAGGCCACCATCGCCTCCGCCAGAGAGTCAGCGTCCGGTTCCAGCATGAAAGCAAGCAGCTGTCCCGCCCCACGCCCCAGCATTCGATCCCACATCACTCAATACCTCAGGCACCAGAGCCCTGGGGTTCGTTTTCAGATCCGGATACAGCCATCGACGTAAGCTCCTCGCCCTTCTTGAGCTGCATAATCCGAGAGCCCCGAGCCGATCGTCCCAGGGAGGGTATGTCGGAGACCCGCATCCGCATCACCATCCCCCCAGTAGAGATGAAAGTCACCTCGTCCGAGTCGCGGACAACGCGAGCAGCTGCAACGACGCCAATGGTATCCTGATCTCCGCCAATACAACGCACCCCCTTGCCATTTCGCCCCTTGGTAGAGAACTCATCCAATGAGGTGCGTTTGCCATAGCCATTGCTGGTCACAACGAGAAGATCGGCGTCGGGTTCAACAACGCACGCACCAACCACGTAATCCCCGTCATCCAACCTGATCGCATTGACCCCAGCGGCAGTGCGGCCCATGGAGCGCACAGTCTCCTCAGAGAAGCGCAGCGCCTGCCCATAGGCAGTGACGATGATCAGGTTCTGATCGCCGTGAGTCATTCGCGCCCAGGCCAACTCATCGTCCTCATCCAGTCTGATCGCGATCAAGCCACTAGGACGCACACTACTGAACTCGCTCAGTACAGTTCGCTTGGCTCGGCCATTGCGGGTGATGAGCGTCAGGTAGCCTTCCTGCTCAAAACTGCTAATCGCCATGGCCGCCGTGATACGCTCGTCGGCTTCGATTGACAGAATGCCAGCCAAGAGCGCCCCTTTGGCAGTTCGATCCGCATTGGGTATCTGATACACGCGTTCCTGGTAGACCTTGCCCTGATTACTGAAGAACAGTATCGAGTCAAGCGAATGGGCGCTGAACAGATAGAGCAGTTCATCTTCATCCCGCGTGGTCATACCAATCACGCCACGCCCGCCACGGTTCTGGGCCCGGTAAGTTCCCTCGGGCACGCGCTTGATGTATCCTCGCTGCGTGATTGAGATCAGGACCTGTTCTTCGACAATCAAGTCCTCCTCGTCAATCTCAGCCTCGGCGCTAACGATGCGCGTACGTCGCCCATCACCATAGACGCGCTTGAGATCGGTCAACTCCTCCTTGATCAGGTAGAGTATTTTCCGAGGGGAAGCCAGCAGATCCTCGAGATAGGCGATACGCTGAATCAGCTCCAGGTACTCGTCCTCAATCTTCTGACGTTCCAAGGCAGCCAGGCGACGCAGTTGCATATCCAGAATAGCCTGCGCTTGGACCTCAGAGAACTTGAAGCGCTCCATCAGCCGCTGTCGGGCGATATCGGCGTCAGGGGACTCGCGGATTGTGCGAATGACAGCGTCGAGATGATCCAGCGCGATCTTGAGTCCCTCAAGAATATGGGCGCGGTGACTTGCCTTTTCGAGCTCGTATTGCGTTCGACGTGTAATGACGTCCTGGCGATGCTCCAGATAGACCTGCAATGCCCTCTTGAGTGAGAGCAATCTGGGCTCGCCTTTGACAAGCGCCAACGACTGCACACCGAACGTCGATTGCAGCGGCGTATACTTGAACAGGCGGTTGAGGGTTTTGCGGGGTTGCGCGCCACGCTTCAACTCAATGACAATACTCATACCGCGCCGGTCAGACTCATCCCGGAGGTCGGATATATCCTCAATGCGACCAGAACGCACCATCTCCGCAATGCGCTCCAGCAACGCAGATTTGTTGGTCTGATAGGGGAGCTCAGTGACAATGATGCGATGGCGGTTGCCCGCCATCTCCTCCACGTGAGTCATTGCCCGAACCACAAGCCGCCCGCGCCCGGTGGCGTAAGCCTGTACGACCCCCTCACGTCCCACAATGATGCCACCAGTAGGAAAGTCCGGGCCTTCGACGAACTGCATCAAGTCCTCCACAGTGATCTCCTCGATCTCATCCCAGCGATCGATGATATAGGAGAGGGCATCGCACACCTCGCCGATGTTGTGCGGGGGCACATTGGTGGCCATACCCACCGCGATACCGGAAGAGCCATTGATCAGCAGGTTGGGAAGACGGGCTGGCAAGGCCTCCGGTTCCTGGAGCGTTCCGTCGAAGTTGTCAATCCAATCTACAGTATCCTTCTCAATATCGAGCAGCAACTCCATAGCAGGGCGCCCGAGACGCGCCTCAGTATAACGCATGGCTGCAGGGCTGTCACCATCTACCGACCCGAAGTTTCCCTGTCCGTCGACCAACGGGTAGCGCAAGCTAAAATCCTGCGCCATGCGGGCCATAGCCTCATAGACAGCCGAATCCCCGTGCGGATGATACTTGCCCAACACCTCACCCACGATACGGGCTGACTTCTTGTAGGGGCTGTCAGACCGAATTCCCATATCGTGCATCGCGTACAGAATGCGCCGCTGAACAGGTTTGAGGCCATCACGCGCATCGGGCAGAGCGCGCGCCACGATTACGCTCATCGCGTAATCGAGATAGGCACTGCGCATCTCCTGCTCGATATCTACTGATTGGACGCTACCGATTTCCAAGCACTACCTCCGAAAGCGAGCTCACCACATACTATTATACCTCAAACCCACTGTCAGCGCTAAGGCGGCGACGTCGAGAGGGTCAGTCAGGGCGTCGCGCCACAGGCGGAGAGGATCTGCGGACAATCGACGCGCTATGGAGCTGAGCGATGGACATAGCGGTAGACATCAACCCGCGTAAAATGCGCCTCGTCCTCACGGTGCATGTAAGCATCCAGCCATCCCTGAACCAGCCCTCTGTCATCCCACATCGCCGCCTCTGTGGCTATCAGCCAGACGACATCATGGCCGGCGACGAGATCGCCCATATGCCAATCCACTTGCTCAGCAGTCAGCAAGTAGGATCCATCCGCCAGACGATGATTGGTATACAACCCATCCGCCCAGTGATAGGGCTGTCCACGCGCATAGTACTCGAACGAATGGCGGCCGTGGGGAATCTGAAACACCAACAGTCCATCGATGCCACTGGTGGGACCGACAATCATAGGGAGATACACTCGAAAGGGCCGATCGGCGCCAACGATCGCGTGAGCAGGCGGGAGTTCGCGGTGGGATTCACCGTATGTCAGAAGATAGGCTGTCGCCCCACGAAAGTCCGCCTTGATGGGCGTTGTCGCCTGCGACCAGAGATTCACCCCATTGAAGATGAGCAATGCGCCCAGCATGAAAATCGCGATTCCCCCCCCTGGACGTCCGAGGCTAGCGACGAAGCCGACACCCAGTCCAATCAAGAGGTAAAGCGCCGGCGCAGCCCAGATCAGATAGCGATCAGTGAACATAGGCTGACGGATCGAGATCAGGGCGACGCCGGACACGGGGACGACGATCCAAACCAACAAGGCGATCACCTCGAGCGTGACGCCCTGGCATGGCGATGACGCACGTCGCGTGGGGCCAACAGCTCTGGCCGCGGCAGCGAAGGCAGGACATAGGATGCCGATGGAAGCTACCAGAATCGAGGCGACTACTCCCCACGGGCCTCCTTGAGGCTGAATCCCAAGCGCCCAACCACCGATCAAAATGCGCACCATCTCAACCAGAGTATATGGATAGAATCCCGTATCCCTGGACTGAAATGCCGCTGGGGCTTGCCAGGACAGTAAGGGCAGGTACGGAAGCATCAGAGAGCACAGACTGACCACAGCGGCCCGCCACCGCCGTCGCGCGTGGCGCCACCAGACGAAGTAGAGCAAGACCTCCACAGGGATCAGAAGAGCGGCAAGGATGTGCATATACACGGCCAGGCTGGTCGCGATAGTCAACACGGCCCACCACGCCACGCCACGTCCCTGCACAGCACGTCTCAACGCGTAGATCGCCAAGAGCGCCAACGCGGGGACAAGGGTGTACATCTTCACTTCCTGACTATACCAGACGAAGTAGGGTGAGGTCGCAACTAGAAGCGCGGCCATCCACGCCACCGGCCTTCCAAGAAGCCTACATCCGAGTACGTAGATCAGAGGTACACAGAGCACACCGAAGACGACGGAAGAGAAGCGCAGAGCGAAGCCCGTTTCGCCGACCGCCAGAACCCAGAACCGGAGCAGCAGGAAGTAGAGCGGACCATTCCATCCCGGGCGGGTGAGATTGGCCAGCATCTCCGACCACGGGGCTGTGGCGAAGCGGAACGCATCAATCTCGTCGCGCCAGAGCGGCTGACAGTCGAGCGGGATGGTACGGAGCAGGAACGCTACCAGAAAGAGTAGCAGCATGATAACCCGAATGGGCCGACACGGACGGATCATCCGTCCCAGCGATACCAGGAATGCACAGCAATAACGATCGCTGTGGCCAGCATGATGCCCAGCACACCCCAGAACAGGGCCACACCCGCTCCCGTCCACCGAGTCGGACAGTGCGTGGTTATCGCGGTCGGCTCGAGGCGAACCGCCCACTGCGGCCGCGATAGCCACGCAATCCGAAGGCAACACCCGTTCAACCAGACTGCAGCCGCGATCAGGAAGGCGAGTAGTATTGCGACCACATAGGCCAGGCGCATCTTCCACCGGTTGCTCATCGCGAGATCGTCGTCCCTTCCTGACCTCAGTGAGACACTGCAAGGCCTTTTCCGGCCTGAGAGTACCAGACAACGCGCGTGTCACGCTGCCGAGAAACGAGCACACTTGACCGACGGGGGAGATGATCCAACTCAGACTGATCTCCAACCGCGTATCGGCTCCGCTCTTCAGTGTATTATACATCACGCAAGATGGAAGTCTAGCTCAAACCTATATCAGACCATGCAACAGGCTAAGGAGCAACCTCATTGTACACCCAACCCGTCGAGGTTCATACACTGCCGGCTTTGACAAAGATCGCTCAGCACGATATAATCCGGACCGTGTCAGGAGACCCTTAAGCTGGCCAATTTCTGGGATCCGCCCAGCGTGCGTGAGAAGCACTTCTCATCAGACAGCAGGATCCATTCTTGTACGACAGGAGAGAGCGATGTGCAGTCCGGACAAAACGAGCGTCTCAACCGACCGTGCACCTGCGGCAGTTGGCCCGTATTCGCAGGGGGTCCACGCAGGAGAATTGGTATTCACGGCTGGCCAGCTGGGGCTTGTGCCAGGGACTAAGGAGTTTGCCGGGCCAGATATCGAGAGTCAGACCCGGCAAGCACTGAACAACCTGAAGGCCGTGCTCGAGGCCGGCGGCTCCTGTCTCCGTCACGTGGTCAAGACCACCGTGTTCCTGGCCGACATGAGCGAGTTCGCGCGCATGAATGCGGTATACGCCGAGTTCTTTGCGGACGAACCCCCCGCTCGTTCTGCTGTTCAGGTCGCCGCGCTGCCGTTGGGTGGGCGTGTTGAGATAGAGGCCATAGGGCTGGCGTGTGCTTGCCACCCCACGGTTGATCTGTGACAGCGTGAGTTCATCTGGGGCCTTGTGCAGTTGGCTCCCACCCCACAGGTTCGGTGCTGGAGGTAGTCGTGAAAGAATATCTTATCAAGTCAGGGAGCGAGGTTGACCTCAGTAAATGGGACCCCGACGACAAGCGCCTGTGTCCAGAAGGTAAGATCGAGGGCTTGAAGAGCCTACTCGAGATCAACCACGATCTCGAGATGCTTCAGGAACTGCTCTATGCTGAGAACAAGCATCGAGTCCTGATCATACTTCAGGCCATGGATACCGCAGGGAAAGATGGCACAATCCGACATGTCTTCGACGGGGTGAATCCCCAAGGCGTTCGGGTTGCCAGCTTCAAGCAACCCACCGCGGAGGAACTGGCGCACGACTATCTGTGGCGCGTTCACAAACAGACACCCGGCACAGGGCAGATCACGATCTTCAACCGCAGCCATTACGAGGATGTCCTGGTGGTTCGGGTTCACAGCCTGGTTCCCAAAGAGGTCTGGTCCAGACGATACGAGCACATCAACAACTTTGAGCGTCTGCTTGCTGACGAGGGCACGACGATCCTCAAGTTCTATCTGCACATCGACGCTGACGAGCAGAAGGAGCGATTACAGTCTCGTCTGGATGAACCGGACAAACGATGGAAGTTCGACCCTGGCGATCTGAAAGAGCGAGCCCTGTGGCCTAAGTACATCAAGGCCTACGAGGACGTGTTGAGCAAGACCAGCACACCCTGGGCGCCGTGGTACATCATTCCCGCGAACCGCAAGTGGTATCGGAATCTGTTGGTGGGTAAGATCATCGTCGAGACGCTGAAGGGCCTAAACATGAGTTATCCAGAGGTGTCGTTCGATCCGGCGAAGATCACCATCGAGTAGATTCTATGGTAGAGACGAAGGCTGTCACCGCGCCCGACAGGGGAGAGGTTGCCAACGATGGGCCAGCGCGCGATCGCGGTGTGGCCGGCCTGAAAGAACAGACAGCACTGAGGGCAGATACCATCAGAACCGGTCCCTAAGCATCTGCGTTTCCAGGAGCAGGCCAGACGATCCATCGCGTGCACCGGCGTCCACCGGCTTCCGTGTGGGCGCCCTTAGTTTCTAGATAGCAACGGACGTAGGCGGGCGGGATACTTGACGAGTTCAGCCAGATGACACAAGTGGATACGCACAGCCGCACAATCAGCTACTTACGCGTGTCGGTCACAGACCGATGCAACTTGCGCTGCGTGTACTGCATGCCGCCCGAGGGTATCCCCTGGCGCCCTCATACGGACATCCTTCGTTATGAGGAGATTGCCGAAATCGTGAGAGCAGCGGCGGAGCTGGGCATCACCAAAGTGCGTCTCACAGGTGGTGAGCCACTCGTGCGCCCAGGGGTAGCGGAGTTAGTGAAGATGATCGCGGCAATGCCGGGGATCGATGACCTCTCGATGACGACGAATGGTGTGGCACTCAAACGACACGCTCACGCCTTGGCCCAAGCCGGACTACACCGGGTGAACATCAGTTTGGACACCCTGCGTCCCTCGCGGTATGAGAGCATCACTCGCCTGGGGCATCTTGAGAAAGTGTTCGAGGGGATGCACGCCGCTCAAGAAGCCGGATTGAGCCCGATCAAGATCAACACGGTAGTCATTCGAGGCTTGAACGACGATGAAGTCGTGGACTTCGCACGCCAGACGGTGGACCTGGAATGGAACGTGCGCTTTATCGAGGTGATGCCAATTGGGCAGTGTGGCGTCGTGGACGAGGGTTGGCGCGATGAAGTCGTTACGGCGCAGGAGATTCGCGATCAGATTGAGCGCGTCCTGGGGCCGCTGGAACCCGCCAAGGTCATCACTGGGGGTGGGCCTGCCCGCTACTACCGTCTGCCAGACGCGAAGGGGACTATTGGATTTATCACGCCAGTCAGCGAGCATTTCTGCACGAGCTGCAACCGACTGCGTCTGACGGCCGACGGCCAGTTGCGGCCATGTCTCCTATCGGATCAAGAGATCGATCTACGCACTCCGCTCCGCCTAGGCGCTGACCGGGCACAGATCAGAGCGTTGATTCTGGAAGGCATTCGGGGCAAACCTGACCGGCACCACCTATCGGACTGTGCACCATCGTCGAAACGCGTGATGTCCGAGATCGGCGGTTAGTAGAGCCAACCAGATGATAAGGAAGAGGCATGTGGAGCTATCCCATACGTACGCAGATGGACGAGCACGGATGGTCGATGTGGGTGGAAAACCGGAGACCGATCGCGTCGCCGTCGCCAGGGGTGAAGTGAGGATGCGCCCGGAGACCCTGCGGCTGATCTCGCAACAGGGAGTGGCCAAGGGCGATGTACTGTCTGTGGCCCAGATTGCCGGTATTATGGCTGCCAAACGCACATCAGAGCTGATTCCACTGTGCCACCCTCTGCCGCTCTCGATGGTTGACGTGTCCTTCACAATCAACGAGGAGGAGGCGTGCATTATCATCGAGGCCACCGCCTCGAGCCACGGCCAAACCGGGGTGGAGATGGAGGCGCTGACCGCCGTCAGTGTCGCCGCGCTGACGATCTACGATATGACCAAGGCGGTTGAGAAGTCGACCCGCATCGACAATATCCGTCTCGTTCGAAAGAGCGGTGGCAAGAGCGGAGACCTCGTTCTGGAGGAATGGGGACTATGAGCCACACGAATGAGCCTGGCGCCCACCGCATTCGGGTCAAAGTGAAGTTCTTCGCAGCTCCACGAGAAGCGCTGGGCACAAGCGAAATGGACCTGGAGATCACAGCCGGTTCAACGGTCAACGAGTTGCTCAAGTTGCTCGTGGACCGTCATCCCATACTCAGCACACATATGCGCTTTATGAGCGTCGCTGTCAACCGAGCGTATGTGGGTATGCAGACGGTGCTGCAGGATGGAGATGAAGTGGCCTGCCTCCCCCCTGTAGGCGGAGGCTAACACAATCCCGCCGACGCGGCACATTACCGGCCACGCGACATATCACTGCTCATGCGACGCAGAACAGCAGGAGCCAACGAATGAAACAGTTCGAGATCACGACCGAGGCAATCTCGGTCGACGACGTAGTGAACCGCGTGAACACCCCCACCATCGGCGCAGTGACGACGTTTGTCGGCGTCGTGCGCGGTTCAACGGGTGGTCGACCGGTCCGCTATCTGGAGTACGAAGCCTATCCAGAGATGGCGGAAGCCTCTCTGGGTGAGATTGGGACAGAGATCCGCAATCAGTGGGCAACCATCAACCAAGTCGCGATTGTCCATCGGATTGGGCAGCTCAATGTCGGAGAGATCAGCGTGGTGATCGCTCTGGCGGCAGCACATCGTCAAGACACGTTCGAGGCTCTTCACTACGCAATCGATCGACTGAAGGAGATCGTGCCAATCTGGAAGAAAGAAGTATGGATGGATGGTGAGGAATGGAGAAGCGAGACAAGCAACAGTCCATGCTGAGTGTAGAGGAAGCTCGAGACAGGGTGCTGCGAGCGTGCCATACGCTAGACCCAGAGCGCGTCTCGATGCTGGACTCGCTGAACCGTATCCTGGCCGAGGATATCGTGGCCGATGTGGACATCCCGCCGTACGCCAACTCAGCGATGGATGGCTACGCCGTGCGAGCATCAGACACGCGCGGGGCAACCCGCGATGTACCCAAGCGTCTGCGGGTGATCGGGGATCTGGCCGCCGGTTACGTAGCTGACACTGCGGTCACTCAAGATACCGCGCTGCGGATCATGACAGGCGCGCCGTTGCCTGAGGGCGCGGACGCTATCGTCCGCGTAGAGGATACCGACATCGAGGGGGATTCGGTCAACATCTACGTCAGCGCCACATCCGGTCAGTTTGTCCGGCCAGCCGGGCAGGACCTTCGGCGTGGGGAACGAGCGATGGAGCGCGGGACGCTGATCCGCCCTCAGGAGCTGGGTGTACTGGCAGCACTGGGAATCGAGACTGTATCGGTCGGAAGGCGGCCACGGGTAGGCATCCTGGCGACCGGGGATGAGCTGGTCGAGGTCGGCGAACCCCTGGCGCCTGGCAAGATCCGCAACTCCAACAGTTTCTCCAACTTCGCCCAAGTCGTCCAGGCGGGCGGGATCCCCGTTCTTCTCGGCATCGCGCGCGATCGGGCAGATGAGCTGTCGGCCAAGATCCGAGGCGCGCTTGACCAACGGGTCGACCTTCTGATCACGTCGGGCGGCGTATCGGTTGGGGATTTCGACATCGTCAAAGACATCCTGGCTGCCGAAGGCGAGATCGACTTCTGGCGAGTGCGGATGAAACCGGGCAAACCCCTGGCTTTCGGCCACATCGGGAACCGGCAGACGGTGAGAGGGGATCACGACACAAGACGGATTCCAGTCATTGGATTACCCGGCAACCCCGTCTCGGCGATGGTGTCCTTTGAGACATTCCTGAGGCCTGCGATCCTGCAGATGCAGGGCGCCGGGACCCTGTACCGTCGAACAGTGGACGCCGTGCTGGCGGACTCCATACCGGACAAGGACGACCGCCGACACTACGTACGTGTCTGCCTCACATATCACGCGGGACAATATCATGCGCACCTGACCGGCGACCAGGATTCGGGAATTCTGAGCTCGATGGTCAAGGCCAACGCACTGGCTATCATCCCCGAGGACTGGCGTGAGGCCCCTGCAGGGAGCAGAGTGGAGGTCATGCTACTTGACTGACGCGCCACAACATCTCGATGCGGTTCCCGGTTCCACACGGGGTTACCTGATTGCAGTCACCGCCACAGTCATTTGGTCGAGCACAGCGATATTCATCGGGTATCTGACTACACGATTTCAGATGCCGCCCCTGGTGCTCGCGTTCTGGCGCGATCTCATCGTGACGGCCACGCTATTCGGTGTGATCGCGGTACTGGCACGTCCGCTTCTGCACCTGGGACGTCAGAACATCGCTTTCTTCGCGGTCTATGGCCTGCTCCTGGCCACATTCAACGCACTGTGGACCGCCTCAGTGAAACTAAACGGGGCAGCTGTGTCCACCGTGCTGGCATATAGTTCGCCGGCCTTCACTGCACTGGCTGGCTGGCGATGGTGGGGTGAGCGTCTGGATGCCCTCAAAGTCGGCGCAGTGTTCCTGAGCATTGGCGGATGTGTGCTCGTATCCGGCGCATATGATCCGAAGGTTTGGCAGCTCAACCCCACGGGCATCGTCATCGGTTTGTTGAGCGGCGTGGGGTTTGCGGCCTACAGCATTATGGGCAAGTTCTCGTCAAAGCGCGGAACGAATCCGTGGACAGCAACCTTGTACACATTTGCGTTCGGCAGTCTCTTCCTATTGCTGGTGCAACGTCCAGATACCATTCTGTGGCTTTCGCATCCACTGAGAGAGGGCGGCGCGGCCTGGCGCGAAGTCGTCCTGGGCTGGGGAATCATCATCCTGCTCTCCATCGGTCCCACGATCGGCGGATACGGATTGTACACAGTCAGTCTGACCCATCTTCCCGCCGCAACAGCCAATCTGATCGCGACACTCGAGCCCATCCTGACGGCCATATTGGCCATGTTGTTCCTGGGCGAACAACTGGCAGCTATCGCGCTGATCGGAGGCGGCATGACGCTCTTTGGCGTGGTTCTGCTTCGACTCAGTGACCGCGCGCATCAGGCGCAGCATCGACGCGGCGCGCTGCGGCGAGTCGCCGCGGAGCCGCGGCAACTGGCCGACAGCCCGCAAGAGCCGTCCTAGAGATTTCATCTGTCGAACCCTCTCCCCTCAATTGCCATTGCATCCGGGTTGTAGATGTAGTACAATGCTCAGCAATGGGTCAGTGTGCGGTGACTGCGAGTGCGCAGCCGCTGCGCAGTGGCTTCCAGAGACTGGTATCCCAGGAGTCCGTGCTGGGAAATGGACTGCAGGATGATTCGTCCGGTGTCCCGCAGCCATATAGTCCAGATGGTAAGGAGACATCGGGATGGCCACTCTCCCTGACAACCGTGTGCTACCGGGCAAGTTGTTCATCGTCGAGGGCATCGACGGCTCAGGCAAGAGCACTCAACTGGATATGCTTCGGAAGTGGCTGATCGGGCAGAACTACTGCGTGGCGTTCAGTGAGTGGAACTCCTCTCCACTTGTGCGAGACACAACGCGACGCGGAAAGAAGAAACACCTGCTAAGCCCCACCTCTTTCAGCCTCATTCACGCTGCAGATCTTGCAGACCGGATGGAGCGGCAGATGCTGCCCGCCCTGAAAGCAGGCGCCATCGTACTGGCCGACCGGTATATCTACACGGCCTTCGGCCGCGACGTAGCGCGCGGCGTTCATCCGAACTGGGTACGGGAAGTCTACTCATTCGCCATCCACCCTACAGTCGCCTTCTACTTCCGCGTGCCGATGGAGGAATCGCTGAATCGCATCATGCGGGGCCGTCCATCACTCAAGTACTACGAGGCCGGACTCGATCTCGGGCTGAGCGACGATCCCTTCGAGAGCTACAAGCTATTTCAGGGCAACATTCTGTCCGAATACGAGAGGATGATCGATGAGTTCGAGCTGACCGTCATCGATGCGACGCTGCCATTGCTCGAACAACAGCAGCAGATGCGCGAGATCGTGGAACCGCATCTGGAGAATGCACTCCGTGTCGAACCCCGAGGATGGCGCGATGTCCTGGCAGCCGAGTCGCTGCAAGGCCGCTATCTGGAGGAGATCATCCCGGCAGGAGACCAGCCATGAAGAGGATTGCATTCTATGGGCACGGATTACCCGATTTCGCAAGGAAGAAATTGCCTGGTAAATTGATCGTCCTGGAAGGCACCGACGGCGTGGGGCGGTCAACACAGATCGCGCTTCTCCGCGAGTGGCTGGAATCCGAAGGATATGCCGTTGCCGCCACAGGACTGAAACGTGGCAAGATGGCCGGCAAGGCCATCAAGCAGGCGATGCAAGGGCACACTCTCGGCGATACGACTATGAACCTCTTCTACGCGACGGATTTCGTGGATCGTCTGGAGAACGAAATCATCCCAGCTCTGGGCGCGGGCTTCGTCGTCCTGACCGATCGCTACATCTACTCAATCATCGCCCGGGCACAGGTGCGGGGAGTTGACCGGACGTGGCTCCGCAACGTATTCGGGTTCGCGTTGGTTCCAGACGCGGTCTTCTATCTGCATGCCGAACTACAGAACCTGATCCCGCGCGTCCTGAATGCACGCGGCTTCGATTACTGGGAGTCCGGCCTGGACTTCCTGCCGGGCAGGGATTACTACGACAGCTACATAGAGTATCAGACGCGCCTTCTGGCCGAGTTTGACGCGATGAGCGACGAGTTCGGATTCGTCCGCATTGATGCGAACGACAGTATCCACGCGATGTTCCGGCGGCTGCGCTCCGAGATTCGCGAGGTGATCAAAGACATGAAATCCACGAAGGTGGCTGGAGCGGAGAAGGCTATCAGCAAGGATTCTGGCGGGAAACGCAAGACATAATCGCCACGGCTGCTGACCCCGCGGCTGTCAGGCTGCGACTGCAGCGCTTACGGTGGATGGCAGAGTTCGAGCGCATGGGGCATCTCCACACCAGAGAATAGGTTCTGATTGGATGAGACGTGTATGCTGGAGATTGAGGCGAAGTTCACCGTCACCGATCAGGCAGTCTTTCAGAGGCTGATCGACTGTGGGGAGTTGGGCGGGCTCCAACTCGCCAAGGCGACGATCGTGCAGGTGTCGGACTCCTATCGCGATACAGCCGCCCGTGACTTTCTTCGGGCCGGTTACGCCTGCCGGATCCGGCATCAGGGAAGTAAGCGAGTCGCCACGTTGAAGAGCCTGGGGATCGCCGATGGCGCTGTACATTCCCGGCGCGAGCTTCAGGTGGCACTAACAGCGAGGGAGACGCCGGAAGAATGGCCCGACAGTGAGGCCCGTGATCTCGCGTTGAGCCTGGGCGGCGACAGGCCGCTGACCGAGCTGTTCACGGTCAGACAGAAGCGCCACGTTCGGGTGGCACACGATGGCTCCCATCCAGCGGTCGAGATCAGCATCGACGCGGTCCATTTCATCACTCCCCATCGAGTGAGGGACGTCCTTGAGCTTGAGGCGGAGCTCCTGCCCGGCGGTTCGATGCAGCACCTATCCGGGCTCGTGGGCGTCCTACAGCAGGACTGGCACCTGGAACCCCAGCGACTCTCCAAGTTCGAGCACGGGTTAGCCATCCTGGCAGAAGGTGGATAGGCGATGTCCAACTTGCTGACGGCCGATGAGGTCGATATCCTCGAACAGATCTCCCGTTCGGGCAAGCCGATGCACGCACGTCGCGCCCGCCTCCTTCTGCTCGCAGATCAGGGAGTCAACTCCAGAGAGATCGGTACGCAGGTGTCACTGTCAGACCGCCAGGTGAGACACTGGGTCAGCGCATTTCGGGAGCGGAGGCTGGATGTATTCCCAACCAAGGTCGTCGCAGCGATCGGACCGGGAGGAAGCACATCACGGCCCGTTGGGCCAGAAGAGGGCCTGGCCCGCGACGAGTTGGAGGGCGACCGTCCTGAGGAGTTCGTACTCTCCGCCGGAGTACCCAACGTCGAGATAACGGTCGCGGAAATGTGCGAGCGGTACGCCGTCAACCTGGACCACGCGCAGCACGTAGCACGTACGGCCACCACATTGTTCGATATCACCCAGAGGATCCATCGCATCCCGCCAGAACAACGCGGCCTCCTGGAAACCAGTGCGCTGCTGCACGATGTGGGGCTTACGTTCTATCCGAAACAACACCACACCGCCGGGCGCGACCTCGTCCTGCAGCACCGAATCACGGACCTGACTGAGCAGGAGCAGCAGATCGTAGCATGCATCACTGCGCTTCATCGGAAGCGCTTCCGATCCAGGCGCTTGTCGCAAGAGCCGTCATTCCTCGCTCTACCGGAAGAGGCGCGCGCTGTGACATTGGCCCTGGCCGCCATCATTCGGGTGGCCGACGGGTTGGATGATTCGCTGAGCCAGACATCCTCTCTGGCAGTCGACAGGACGCAGATCGAAGCGCCCGGTCCCAGGATCGCCCTGCCGGTCACCGGCCCCTCCGCAATGGATGATGCAGCACGTGCTCAGCGGAAGGCCGATCTGTGGAGCCATCTGTTTGAGTCTCAACTCGATTTCGTGCCCGTAGATCCTATCGCCCCTCCGGCCACGCAGACCGGCGACCAAGAGGCTGTGTGGGCAACGATCCTGGCAATAGGCACGGACATCCAGCCCGACGACGCGATGAGTGAAGCCGGCCGGAAGGTGCTGCGCCTCCACTTTGCGCGAATGCTGGAACACGAAGCAGGGACTCGACTGGGCACGGATATCGAGGAGTTGCACGACATGCGCGTTGCGACCCGCCGTATGCGGTCGGCCTTCGACGTATTCGCACCGTACTTCGATCCCAAGGTCCTGCAGCCGTTTGTCAAACGCCTGCGACGGATTGGTCGGGCGCTTGGGCGCGTCCGTGACCTCGACGTCTTTATGGAGAAGGCTCAGCGCTACCTGAAGGACATCCCCGACAACCAAGACATCAATCTGGATTCACTGCTTGACGCCTGGCGGAGCCAGCGAGAGACCGCACGGGAGCGGATGATCGAGACTCTAGACGGCAAGGTCTACCGCCGCTTCGTCGAGGAGTTCGGCGCCTTCGTGACCACGCCTGGCGCGGGCGCCCTTGTCCGACCCGCGGGACGCCCGGCCGCCAATCAGGTGTACCAGGTCGTCCCCACGCTGGTCTACCGACGCTACGAAGTGGTACGGAGCTACGAACCGTTGCTTGATGATGCCCCGCTTGACATTCTCCACGCGCTGCGGGTCGACTTCAAGCGCCTGCGGTATACGTTGGAGTTCTTCCGCGATGTACTGGGTCCAGAAGTCGGGGCGGTGGTCAAGGAGGTAGTGGCCGTTCAGGATCACCTGGGCGATTTGAATGACGCCGATGTGGCATGCAGCCTACTGATCGAGTTTCTGGGACAGTGGAGTCGGTCGGAACGACGGGACCGGGTCGATATCAGTGGCGTGGTGCAGTACCTTCTCACCACCCAGACCGAGTTGCACGGCTGGGTCGCGTCGTTTCCCGGTGTGTGGCTCAACTTCAACCGCGCAGAGCTACGTCGGAGTCTGGCGTTAGCGGTCGCGGCGCTATAGGAATCACGGGGCGACACTCCGCAATCTTCGCGCCGGGTTGCCAACCACGACACTGCCAGGTTCGATGTCCTTGACGACGACCGCACCCATGCCACCCAGGCCGCCGCACCCGTGCCGGTCACTCGTTATCGGGCTCGAATCCACATCCGGTGTCCCTGCAGACCATTCATAGACCCCAGGGGATAGCCTCTGGTGGAGGGTCGTGAATCGACGAGATCAGGGCTCTGCCGGTAGCTGTCGACTGAAGTGCAGGATGATCGACTGACTTGCACACCAAAGCAAGCGGGGGTATTTTGGGCTCGCAGCAACGACCGAGTACTTCCATGGAATCAGAGAATGACAGAGAGCGAATCATCTGTTGGAGAATGCAGGTGGATCCGACTGGGAAGATATCCTGCTTCGGACAGCCCACAGCGCCGTGCAGGTTGCTGCACGGCGCTCGGACACCCCAGAACACCTGAGACCAAGTATGTCGACTCACCGTGTGCAGCGGATCGACGTCAGCGAATCATCATCTCTCCGCGAAACCGAGGAACGGGACTCTGCGCCGACAGCCCATGAGCAAGTGGTAGAACGGGAGAGATGGTATGGCTGCGACGGTGAGACTGGAAGGGAAAGATGATATGAGTTCAACAAGCGCAACCGGAGATGTGAACCTGGCGGAGTTGCGCCAGCGCTTTGGGTACCGCCTGGCGATGGTGTTGACAGTCTCGGGTCTACTGGCAACCGCCTACCTTTTCATGCGGTTCGACTTCATCTCTGCACTGCCTCTGGGAGTGCTGGTGGCCGCCGGCATCGGTTTCCTTTTTTGGCAGAGCGATCGGCCCGGGCTGGCGCGGCATGCTCTGGCGTGGGGTCCACTTGGAGCCCTGGCCGTAGCGATGCTGATCTTCCCATCGAACTGGCTACCTTTCCTTGGCGCGTTTCTCAGCTTCAGCAGTAGCGTGTTGGTCGGTTCGATCGGACTCCTCAGTCCATTTGGAGTGATCGGAATGACAGCACTCCTCTCCGCCGGCGGCCTGCGTGATTACCCCCTGCCGGGCGTCGTACTTGCGCTCTTCATCGGCGTGGTTCTGACTCAGCTGAGTCTCCAAACATTCTATACAGCTCTGGAGTGGGCCTGGACAATGCAGGGGCGGGCGGATGACCTGCTAGAGATGGCGCGGGATCAGCAGGGTGAGCTACGACGGGCGCTGAAGTCGGTTGACCTGACGAACGGCATTCTGATGAGAATGCAACGGGAATTGATCGTCGCGCGGCAACAAGCGGAGCGAGCGCGTCTGATGAAGGAGCAGTTCGCGGCCAACATCAGCCACGAGTTTCGCACACCGCTCAATCTCATCCTGGGCTTCAGTGAGATGATCTACCTCACGCCGGAGGTATACGGCGCCGTCGCCTGGCCGGCCAAACTGCGCCGCGCAGTGTACCAGATCTACCGGAGCAGCCAGCATCTGCTTGGGATGGTCAACGACGTGCTCGACCTCTCGCGGTTCGAGATTGTGGGGTTCACGCTCGAGCGGGAATCAACCGATATCGGGGCTCTTCTGCGCGAAACGATGGGAATTGCGCGGGATCTGTTCCGCGAGCGAAAGGTATCGTTGAGGGTGGACATTCCTGAGAACCTGCCCACCATCAGCGTGGATCGGACGCGCATACGGCAGGTGGCGCTAAACCTACTGAGCAATGCAGCGCGTTTTACGGAGGTCGGCGAGGTGTGTCTCTCCGCACGGTGCGAGGACCACCAGGTTGTCGTGAGTGTGCGCGATACCGGCATCGGGATCTCCGCCGACGTCCTACCCCACGTCTTCGAGGAGTTCTACCAGATCGACCGGTCGCTCCATCGACAACACGGTGGCGCGGGGCTGGGACTGGCTATCTGCAAGCGGTTCGTCGAAGCGCACGGGGGGCGGATCGAGGTCGAGAGTCAGGAGGGCATCGGATCGTGCTTTTCGTTCAGGCTTCCGCTGGAGCCAGAACCAACGGTGTTTGCCCGTCTTGAGGAGGGCAGACCGGCCGAGAGACAGCCATCGGATACGCACCCGTCGATACTCATCGTCGACCCGGATCCAGCGATCGTCGGCTTGATCGGGCGATACATCGAAGGCTACGACGCCATTCAGTTGGAGAGCTGTGATGATCTGCACGCGGCGGTCGCTCTGTACCACCCGGACGCCGTCATCATCAACGCACCCGACGGCGCCAACGGCGACATCGTCGATCTGGATGCGGTTCCGACCATAGTCTGTTCGCTGCCCAGCCGGACGTGGCTCACCGATGGACTGCAGGTGTCAGCGTTCCTGACCAAGCCTATCACGCGGAGCGGACTTGAGTCCAAGCTCGCGGCGTTGGACGGCGTCCACGACATCATGATCACAGACGATGATCGGGGGTTCTGCCAGTTGGTGGAACAGATGCTGGAGACATCCGGTACGCGCTACAACGTTCGCCGCGCCTACAGCGGATCGGAGTGCCTCGCGGCGATGCGTTTGCAAAAGCCCGACCTGTTGCTACTGGACCTGGCGATGCCGGGCATGGACGGCGTCGAAGTTCTCCAGGAGATGCGGCGCGACGCGGCCCTGGCCGACGTCCCGGTGATTCTCATCTCCGTGGGCAGCTACTACGATGACGCCGCCCCACGCCGGAGTTCGCGGATCGTCGTTCAGCGCTCGGACGGCCTGGGACAGGCGGAGGCGATGCGATGCCTGGCCGCGCTGGTCGGAGTGCTGGAACCTCGATACGACGAGCGAGCGCTGCTACCTGCGCTGCAGGAGAGGAGATACCGGGTCTGATGGAACGACCGCGCCGGCTATAGGACGCCCACCTGCGCAAGCGCTGCCAGCAGATCAGAGCGCCCGAGAGGCTTGGACAGAAACACTGACGCGCCCAGCGACAGCGCGAGTTCCGGGTTGTGCACTACGGAGCACACAATAACCGGAATGGCAGCCGTCTCAGGCCGGCTGTGCAGCCGCTGAAGGAACTCCCAGCCATCGATTCCCGGCATCATCACGTCGAGCAGGATCACGGCCACGTCCAGATCACGGGCCAGACGAAGCCCTTCGTCGCCCTCGCAGGCCGACACAACGGTGCAGTCGTAGCCGACCAGGTAGTCCTCCAGCAACGGGGCCATACCCTCGTTGTCGTCGATCACGAGCAGCTTGGGCTCCGAATCCCGGTCTCCGCCAAACGCGATCGACAACTCCACGGACGTGGGGTTCACACGTTGGTCCACCGACCAGCTCAGCCGGTCGGTCAGTTGACGGACAAGATCACCCGCCAGCGACCGGTCGGGAGCTTCCGAGCCGTCCATCGTCACCCGACATCGTCCACCGCCGAGCTGAATCACCAGTGACTCTGGCTCCACCTCTGTGATGACACGGCTGAGCGTGTTCACAAACACCTGCCGTGCGAGCATCGGATCGCAGAACACGAGGACGGGTTGCGCGGCTGGCATGAGCCTGAGGTTGACGCCATGCTGCACGGCCATCCGGGCGACAGCCTCGGTCGCGCCACGGAGCACGTCGCGCAGATCGACAGGCACAGGACGCACCCCGAGGAGGTTGAGCTCGTGCTCAAACGCTGCGCCAGCGCTGTCCGAACGTCCCCCGCCTGAGGACTCCCGCGCAGCTCGCCGGGCCCACAACACCGCTGCGACACTCTGCAGCGCCCGATGCAGATCGCGATGGGCCTGCCGCCGAGAGATGCTCAGTTCCACGGCGGCTTGCTGGACCGTCAACCCCTCGACGAAGTGGAGCTGCAGCAGATTGAAGAGGCGCGCGGGCGGGGCCAGGAACTCCACCGCCGGCCCCGGGTCGAGCGTCTCGATCGCCGCGATTAGCTCCCGTCGAAGCCATTGCCCCGACAGGTTCCCGTTCGCCCCGGGAAGGTCCAGCGATCCGGGCGCCAGGGCAGCCACAGCGCGCTGGAGGTACGGGAAATCGTACAGATGCTCCAGCGCTTCCCGGACCTGTTCGACAAACTCATCCGGGGCCTCTGGCAGATCGCTGCCTGTCTCTTCCACGTCTGTACCGGGCTGCATCACAGAGGCACACATTGTCCAGATGTCTCACGCATGTCACATAGTTGGCCACGCAACGACGGAAATGTATTGTATACTGCTCTTATATAGTGGGCAAACTTACGTACACAAGGAACGATGGGGCTATGTCCAAATCACCACATGAACGGATAGGGAAAGCTATCACCGTGCGCGGTCCGGTCGAACCAGAGGCTCTCGGCGCGGTGATGATGCACGAACATCTGCATTCTGACTGGGCTCAGACATCAGAGATCCCGTTCGATATGGCCAAGTGGCCTGTGGTCGAGAAATGCGTCGTGCCGGCACTGAAACGGCTGAAAGATCACGGCTGCTTCTGTATTCTCGACATGACGCGTTCGCCCGAGCGGGCAGCCCCGTGGGTGTACCAGCGGATATCCGAGATGGCCGACTTCCACATCGTCCTGGCCACGGGATTCTACCGGGAGATCGAGCTGGGCAAGTATTGGGCGCGGGAACCCGACGACCAGATCTGGCCCTTCGTCCACGAGGCTTCGGTGGAGGAGCTGACCGAATTCTGTGTTCAGGAGGCGTTGACGGGCCTGCACGGGACGGACGTTCGGGCCGGGGTGCTGAAAATCGGAACGAGCAGCAAGGATCTGACTGAAGCCGAGGCAAAGGCGGCCGTGGCTGTGGCCCGCGCACAACGACAGACGGGGTTGTTGATCAACACGCACGCCAACACGCCCGGTGCGTTCAAGACTCAGTTGGAGCTGCTCGAGTCTGAGGGCGTGGATCCCACGCGTGTGGTCTTGGGCCATACACAGGGCCAGATGGTGCAGGAATGGCCCGAGGTACGCAAATGCATGCAGCGTGGCGCAACCTTCGCCATGACAAATCTGCGGATGGATGTCTCGGAGGCGATCCGACAATCCTGGGCGGATGCCATCGTCAGAGCCTTCGACGAAGGACTGGGGGCGCACGTGACGCTGGGGCTGGACTGGGGCTTCACGGTGGGATACTACGAGTTCATGGGGAACCCCGCCTGGCGTCCGCATCAGGGCGACACAACGATGCTAACGCCGTGCACCTTCATGCCCCCACCCGCCTACTCCTACCTGTTCGAATACACACTCCCTCGTTTCAGGGAGATGGGCGTCACCGACGATATGATCCGTACCATGCTGGTTGAGAACCCGCAGCGGGTCATCCCGGTGCGCGAACCCTAGAGCACATGCAAGCCTTCGACTACCGCAGCAAGGCAGGGTACAGAGGTTCCAGTTGACTATGTCACCAATTGTCACATCGCGTACTTCTGGAAGGGGAACAATGCATCCAATCATTTGGGAGAAGAAGGGGCTTGTCATAAGTCCCCGTCGCGCACCCGTGTGGCGTGCAACCCATTCTGGGATGGTGTCGGTATTGCCCTGGGAATCTGCCGCCTACCGAGTGTTTCTCACCGGCCGTGACGCACACGGGCGGTATCAGATCGGCTGGCTCGATCTCGACCAGGATTTTGAAGTTGTTCACGAGAACCCGGAGAACCCCGTCCTTGTGGCGGGGCGGATGGGATGCTTCGATAGTCAGGGCCTATGCATGCCGTCGGTTGTGCGAGTGACCGATTCCGTATTGTACATGTACTATGTGGGATGGGCCCCAGCACTGCCCGGTACAATCGCAAACAACTGTGGACTCGCTATCAGCCGTGACAACGGGGCAACGTGGGAGCGCTGGTCGGAGGCACCGCTTCCACTGCGAGACGCACAGGATCCAATCGGCATTGGCACCGTGTTCGTCCTGCGTGAACCAGATAAGGTCTGGCAGATGTGGTATACGTCATACCGGAACTGGGAACTGCTAAGTGACGGAACGTGGCGGCATTTCTACCACATCAAGTATGCGGAATCGGATGACGGCATCCACTGGCGCAAGCCACCCGACAATATTGCAGTGGACTTCGTGGACGAGTCCGAGTATGCAGTGGCCCGCCCGGTCGTCCTGCGAGAACCTGACGGTTATCGTATGTGGTTCTGTACTCGATCAGCAGGGTCCACATACCGCATTGGGTACACAGAGTCAGCCGATGGCCGTCAATGGACGAGGGCTCTCAGCGGGATCGAACCCTCGCTGACAGGCTGGGATTCAGAAATGATCGAGTATGCATACGTGCTGAAGCACGACGACGGCTATGTCATGTTCTACAACGGCAACGGCAATGGCGCGACGGGCACCGGTGTAGCTCGAGGATTCGCAACGGAGGATGCAGAGTGAGAATGGAGTCTCCCGAGTGGGTACTGGATCATCTTGTGTTCGATGAGCAGGGTCGGCTGGCGCCGTTTCCGATATGGAGCCGTGCTGGCTGGATACGCGCTGCGATCTGCATACCCGCTGGATGGGATAGGAGAGGATGATGGGGCTCGACGCAGTGACCACAAAGGCAAAACGAATAACCAGAGGCAGGGAGTCAAGGCAAAAAACGCTCCGCAAGATGTGGTTCTATCGTTATCACTATCTGCTGCTTGCACCGGGACTGCTCTTCTTTGTGATATTCCACTACGTGCCGATGTGGGGCGTCATCATCGCGTTTCAGGACTTCCGTCTGTGGGAAGGGATCCTGGGCTCCCCCTGGGTCGGCCTGGAACACTTTCGCTTCTTCGTTAACGGGCCATACTTCACGCGACTGATCCGCAATACGCTGGTGATCAGCTTCCTCGACCTGATCGTCGTCTTCCCTACACCGATCATCCTGGCGCTCCTGCTCAACGAGGTGGCTCACCGGGCGTACAAGCGGGTGATTCAGACGATCAGCTATCTCCCCTATTTCGTCTCCTGGGTGGTCGTCGGCGGATTGCTGATCTACATCTTCTCCATCAACGTGGGCATGGTCACTCGTTGGCTGGCAAGGCTCGGCCTGGCGCCCGTATCGATTCTCGGCAGCCGCAGCGCTTTCCTGCCCCTGGTCGTCGGTACGTCGATTTGGAAAGGGGTCGGCTGGGGGGCTATTATCTACCTGGCCGCGATCGCGGGCATCAACCCGGAGCTGTATGAGGTGGCGATGATCGATGGCGCCGGTCGTTTCCAGCGCATGTTGTACATCACGATACCCAGCATCATGTCCGTGGCGGTGATTATGCTGATCCTGCGCATCGGCGCGATCCTCAACGTCAACTTCCTGCAGATCCTGATCCTCTTGGGAAATGACGCCAGTCTCCTTGAGGTTGGCGATGTGATCCAGACATGGGTCTATCGTGCAGGCTTCCGCCAACAGAACATGAGCCTGGCCACAGCGGTGGGGCTGATGAATGGTGTCGTGGGACTGATCCTGGTGTATGTGGCAAACAAGATCGCCAACCGACTCACAGAAGGCGGTCTATGGAGCTGAGGAGATGGGAGAAAACGTGATGCAGACGATAATCGAGCGAGGGCGGCTGACACGGCGAACGCGAGTGAGGCGAAGCGTCGGAGATCGGGCGTTCGACATCGCCAACTACGTGTTCCTGGCGCTGCTGGGCATAGTGACAATCGGCCCCTTCCTCTACCTGATCTTTGGATCGCTGACCGACGCGACGGCCTACCGGCTCGGCGGGGTCAGTCTCAATCCGGCGGACTGGACCTTGGATTCCTATCGGATTCTATTGGGGGCGGAGTCGCGTATCTACCAATCCTTCAAGATCACCGTGTTCACGACGGTCGTCGGCACCATTCTCAGCCTACTCATCACTGCAGCGATGGGCTACGCCCTCTCAGAGAAAGAGCTGCCAGGCCATAACCTCCTGATCTTCCTGGTATTCTTCACCATGATGTTTGGGGGCGGCATGGTCCCCTTTTACCTGGTAGCGAAGTGGCTCAGCCTGCCGAACACTGTCTGGTCGATCATCTTTCCCTTTCTGGTCAGCGCCTGGTACATGCTGATTATGATGAAGTTCTTCGAGGCCCTTCCGCGAGAGCTGGAGGACGCCGCTCGGATCGATGGCTGCAGCGAACTCATGATCTTCGTTCGTATCGTCCTGCCGCTGTCTAAGCCGGTTCTCGCCACAGTCGGGCTTTTCTACGCCGTCGGGTACTGGAACCAGTGGTTCTGGGCAACGATCTTTCTGCGCGATACCAATCTGCAGCCACTCCAGTTGGTGCTCCGCTCGATCCTCAGCCAGCTGCTGACCATCACCGATCCCGAACTGGCCGCGGAGCGGGCGAAGACGCAGATGGATGTGATGCCACCCGTGGAGGTGTTGCGCATGGGGGCCATCATCGTCACCGTGATTCCCATCGCGATCGTGTACCCGTTCCTGCAGAAGTATTTCGTCCAGGGCGTCATGATAGGGGCCATCAAGGGCTAGCTCGAGTGTCGCTGCGGTGTCTTCCTGCAGCGGAAAGGAGGTGCCTATAGGCAGATAACGGTTGGAGGTTGACATCAGATGATGGGAGCCGAACGAACCGGTGCTGCACTGGGCAGAGGAATACGGAGGAATATAAGGAGTGAAAGCCATGAGTGCAAGTGGAAATCAGATCAAGCGTCGTACGTTCTTGAAGGGGATGGGCGCCGCAGCGGGGGCAGGCCTTGCAGCAAGTTGTGCACCGAGCACGCCCGCGCCCGAGGCGCCCGCAGGGGCGACCGAAGCGCCCGCGGCGGCGACCGAGGCGCCAGCAGGGGCGACCCAGGCACCAGCGGCCACCGCAGCGCCCGAGATGCCCGCGATCAAGTACGGCGACAAGGCGTGCGTGATGCGGTATATGGCAGGCGGGTACCTCCCGGAGGGCCCCCAGGAGAACCGCATCAAGGAGATTATCGAGGAGGCCCTGCGGAACGAGTACGGTATCAACATCGATTTCCAGTTCGAAAGGGCGACCTATGCGGACATCGAGCCTCTCATCACATTGAGGCAGCAGACCCAGGAAGTCGATATGATGATGCGGGGTACGACCAAAGCGACGGAGTGGTTCAACACCCCGGGTCTCGTTCGCGATTTCGACGCCGAGATCCGCGAGTATGGACCACATCTCCTGACGACGATTCCCGAGGCTGGCTTTGACTACTACAGTCGGGACGGGAAATGGTGTTCAATCGTCGGGATGCGCCTGACGCCCCACGACATCGACTTTCTACACATCCGCAGGGATTGGCTGGACCGGATCGACCGGGATGTGCCCTATACCATCGAGGAGCTGGAGGAGTGCCTGAGGCTCTTCAAGGAGCAGAATCTCGGTGGCGACGTGACCATCCCTATGGTGAACGAGAACCCAGCCTGGGTCACGAGTGCGATGCTTATGGGCCCGTGGACGCCCGAGCCAGCGGTTCAGCGACAAATGATACACGATGGCATACCGATCAGCTATCGGTTACCAGGGACCGTGATGGTGGAGGAACGCCTGGACTACTTCCAGCGGTTGATTGGGAACGGGCTGTTCAATCCCGAGTGGGCCTCCTGGCAGTATGACCAGGTTTACGATGCTGTTGGCCGGGGTCTGGTTGGATGCCTGGTAGGCGGTCACTGGCTGACCAACGGCCTACTCCAAACGCAGGTGGAGGCGACCGACCCGGCACAGGACTGGGTCCAGATCTTCCCGCCGCCGAGTATCCAGGACGTCCCCAACACCGGGCGGATCGGGGCAGCCATGCCCATCGACCGTGTCGTGATGGCCTGCAGTTGGTGTGAATGCCCCGAGGCGATCGTTGCGCTCACGGACTGGCAGGACAAGGATATGGACAACTACAACACCGTGCACTACGGGATCCAGGGCGAGCACTGGGATTGGGGTGAGGGCGGCTGGATTGTAGATAAGCGATCGCCAGCACCCGAGCAGGAGGTGATTGGCACGTACGACATCCTGGCCACCGTCCCCATGCAGAAGGCCAGGGCCCTGTTCCCGCCGGAACCGGGAAAGGAACCCAAGGACCCATACATCCTTCAGTATATCAATAACAACATGCACAGTCGGGCCAACGCGCTGGTACCCGAGCAGGGCGAGTACCCGATGGTCGCCAACATCGATCGCTTCGTTCCCTACGCGTACACTGAGAGCGGCAAGTATCTGAGTGACCTGGAAGCGCTCCAGAATGAGTACTTCGCCTCGATCGTGAACGGGGAGTTGGAGGTGGTGGCCGGCGTTCAGCAGTTCTGGGACGCCTACTACGGTGCCGGAGGCGAGCTGTTCATGCAGGAGACGGTCGACCAGTACGATGCGTGGATCGCGGCGAATCCTGCGTATGAGGATGATGAGATATTCTTCGCACCCGACTACTGGAACACCGAGAGGAAGCTGCCACCACCCAAGGAGTAGCGCAGCTCACGCGGCCTGGGGCACGTCAGACGTGCCCCAGGCGCACACTTGAGTCATAGAACCGCAATAACCGTAGCCGCCGGAAGGCTAGCAGCGCGCGATGGGTGCTGTCTGCAGCATAGTGAGCGAGAAGGGAAATCAGGTGAGTCGTGTGAGGGCTCTTTTGGCGTACGGCACCGAAGGACCGTGCAGAGCCGATGTTGTGGCGCCGGCGGCCGACGCTAGTTGGCAGTATCGAATTCCTGAGGGGCTCAGTTGTGACGAAGGCCAGTTCAAGACCTGGTACTATCCCATCCTGGACTGGCAGGGCCCGGACGCTGACGGCGCTCTCTGGCACGAGTGGGAGACCAACGACGCTGATCTGGCGGCTCTGGAAGCGGACCCGAGAACGGCGCAACATGATTCGAAGTTCATCAAGGGCATTCACTACCGTGTCACGATCTCCCCCTCGGTCGACGGACTGGCATTGCAGTTCAGGGTGACGAATCGGAGCGACCGGACATTCCACAACCTCCGGGTGTTCCGATGTCTGGGCATGCCTTCCGACAATTTCGAGGATGACGCGCTGGAACGCACATTCATCGTCACTGAGGGAGACCTCACACCGCTGAAGGACACGGATCGCGGCACGGGTGAGTGGGTCCGGACGCACTACCACGTCTCCGGGACGGGACCTTGGGGCGCCGGTGAAGGAGTTTGGTTCTGGGGCGAGGCCAGCAAGACCGAGGCAACAGAGGGCGTCATCTTGCGCACGAGCGCCGATAGCCGGTTCACAGTGGGCACAAACTGGGAGAGAGCCTACGAGATCTACAACAATGAGGATGAACACCATCACTGTATTCACTCTGTGCCCCGATTCAAGGTTCTCGGGCCTGGGGAAGTGGGGACGCTACACGGCAAGATTGTGTTGGTCGAAGGCGGCGCCGAGGACGCTCTGGAGCGGCTGCGGCTGTTGGAGTAGGTGACGATGGAGCTCCGCGGAGGGCGTGATGAAGCAGCTTGGGGTGAACCTGACTGGTAAACGGCGTAGTCCACTCTTGGTGGCGTGTCAGATTGGTCGGGGAATGATGACAGGAGGATATCTTGGGTAAGCAATTTGAACTCGTATTTGAGCAGAGCGGAGTTGTGCTGGTAGCCGACATGCTGGACGATGCAGCTCCGATCACGTGTGAGGTTTTCTGGGATGGCATCGCCACCGAGCACACGGATGCCATCCATCATGGTGGCGAGACAGGTCCTGAGATGTGGTGCTTCGTGCCGCCCCCAAAGGAGGAACTGCCTTATGAAAACTCGACCGTGTTCCCAGAGCACGGCGATATCGTCTTCTACCACTACCGGCAACCTCCCACGCGGGACGGCATCATGATCTACGATATCGGCATCTACTGGGACCGGGGACAGAGCAAGCTGAAGCAGGGTTGGATACCCGCAAACCTGTTCGCACGCATCGCGGGTCGGGAGCAAATCGCGCTACTGCGCAAAGAGGCGGGGCGCCTGTTGCTGGAGGGTGACGGAAAGATCACGCTGCGGCGGAAGGCCTGAGTGTTCTAACTGGCAATGGCAGAGGCAGTGAACTAGATCTAGCAAGGAGAGTTGTACTATGGGACAAGTGATGACTGTGTCTGGCCCAATCGCGCCCGAGCGTTTGGGAGCGGTACTGATGCACGAACACATCTACTCGGATATCGCCGGGATGCAGGAGGGGCCGACACCGCCGGAGCGTGTGGAGTTGCTGCGGGCCTACTGTGCTCCGTTCCTGAAGCGCCTGAATGAGTACGGTTGTCACGGGTTTGTGGATTGCACGCCGATCCCGATGAGAGCCGAACCCTGGGTGTATCAGGAGATGGCAGCACGGAGCGGCCTGAATATCGTGATGTCAACGGGCTTCTACCGTGAGGCGGCAGCCGATGAGGCCAGACCATGCGGGGCCGGTATTGCCAATCGGTGGCTGGACCCACGCATCATGGAATATGACGCTGATGCAATCGCGGATATCATGGTGGGGGAATTCGAGGAGGGCATCCACGGGTCGCAAGTGAAGCCTGGGATCATCAAGCTGGCCTCGACGTCCAGCGAGTTGACGCCGGGTGAGGTCAAGACGTTTCAAGCCGGCGCGAAGGCTCAGCAGCAGACTGGCCTGGCCATCACGACCCACGTGCAGGGCCTGGGCACGGCTGAGGCGCAGTTGAACACGCTAGAAGCCGCCGGCGCCGACGCATCCCGCGTGATTCTGGGCCACACAGCATGGCACGTCGTGGAGATTCCGTGGGTCGTGCGCAGCCTGATGGAGCGTGGAGCGATGTTCCTGCTCACCAACCTACGGACGGACGGACCGGCACAGCCTATGGCGCGACTCGTCACCGAGATCAGACGCCTGTTCGACGACGGGTTTGGCGATCACCTGGCGCTGGGGCTGGACTGGGCCTTCGAGAACGAACAGGGCGTGTTTATCCCGTGTTCGTTCATGCCCCCGCCGCCGTACATCTACATGTTCACACACACCCTCCCACGGTTCCGGGAGTTAGGCCTGGAGGAAGAGGCCTTAGAGCGAATGCTGGTGCACAATCCCGCACGCGTTCTGCCCATGCGGTAGGTGTGGGGATGGGTTCACTGGCTCGTCGGGCACCGGTGAGCCCATCCAGCGTTATCTCCCAGACTACAGTTGTGTCTACGATTTACCTATGCACAAGGAGATGAGTCCATGGCCCGTGAATTTGGCGAACTAGAGTTGGGCTATTTGAGAGAGGTACTCGCCAGCGGACACCTCGGGTGGTACCACGAAGAGAACAGCATGACCACGCGGCTGGAACGCGCCTTCGCGGAGAAGACGGGCGTGGGATATGGCATCGCACGCAACTCGGCGATGACAGCGCTGGCACAGGCCGTCAGCATCAGCGGAGCCGGCGTCGGAACCGAGGTGATCTGCGATCCAATAGTGCACTTTGGCGCGGTGGCTGCGCTTTACTTCAATGCGGTACCGCGCTTTGCCGATATCAAGTATGGAACGTATTTGATGGATCCGGAGTCAGTCCGCGCCAACATTACCGACAAGACAAGAGCGCTGATCGTGACCAATCTATGGGGGCTTTGCGCTGAGCTTGATGGGATCCGGTCGATCTGCGACGAGCATGGAATCTTTATGATCGAGGATTGCGCCCACAGCGTGGGATCGTACTGGAAGGGCAAGCACGCCGGATCATACGGCGACCTGGGTTGCTTCAGCTTCCAGCAGAGCAAGCATATCCCGACGGGCGATGGCTGTGTGATGACGACGAATCGCGCCGACCTGTATGACCGACTGTACAACGAATGGGCATTCAGCGGGGAATCTCCAGCGTTCCTGACCCTGAATTTCCGCATGAACGAGATGACGGCGGCTGTCGGGCTGGCTCAGTTGCAGCGGGTGGATGGGTATCTCGAGGAGTACAACGAGAACCTGCGCACTATGAACGAGGCGATCGCCGACTGCGCGTGGTTGCGCAACCGGGAGGTGCCGGCGGACGCCGTACAGTCCGGGTACGCCTGGGCGTGCCTGTGGGAGGGTGATCACCACGGTCTGGAGCACGAACGTTTCAAGCAGGTGGTGGCCGATCTGGGGCTTCCGCTGCGCTTCGGATTCAATCAGACCCCAGCCTACAACTACGATATCTTCAAGGTCTCGACGGCGTATGGTCACCCGGACTGTCCGGTGCGATGTCCCTTCTACAAGAGCGATTACCGATATCAGGACGGCATCTGCCCTGTGGCCGAGGATCTAATCTGGCGCATCGTTAACGCGGGCATCATGCAGGTACCTTCCGACGACGTCAGAGAGCGGGCGGACCTGCTACGAAAAGCAATCAGGATCACCGAAAAAGGCTAGATACGGACAGAATCGGCGATACATCCTGAGAAATCCCGGTCGGCTCTTCAGTCGCTGGGACAATTCATGCGCAGCATATCACGCTCTACGATGCCCTGTAAATAACCTGGGGCAAACGGAGCCTGTGAGCGAAGCTTGCGGGGCAGAATGACCGACACCTCGCTCTGGGAGAAGGATGATACCAGAGACGCTTTTCGCACTCACCAACGACGATGCAGGGGGCGCGGATCCTGGGCGCTTCGAGCAGCTCCTCGATTTCCTCGACGAGCAGGCGGTCCCAGCAACCTTCTTCGTCGTCCCACACCATGGTGGGACCCGCATCGACAAGAAACCCGAGTGGGTGGCGCAGTTGAGGCGGGCGCTGGATTCGGGCCACGAGATACAACAACACGGCTTCGATCACACCGGCTTCGAGTTCGGTGTGGCGCCGGATTTCATGCTGCATATCATCCCGGAGCGCAAGGAGCGCTGGGAGCGCGAGCCCGAGGAGATCAGCAAGCAGCACACGCTGGAGGTCATCAGCGCTCGGCTGGCCCGCGGCAGATCCATACTCCAGGACGCGCTAGGGTACCAGTCCAAGGGCTTTCGGTCCCCGTGCCTGGAGATGTGCGACACGACGTACCAGGCCCTGGCCGATCAGGGGTTCGAATGGAGCTCCAACCTCGTCGTGAACCCGATGGGTTGGTGGCACCCGAAGCCTGAACGGTACGCAATCGACCCCGCAACCGCCGGTGAGCACTGGCAGGCGGACGTGCCGCCGCATCCCTTTCGGTACAAGTCGGGCGTGCTCGAGGTCCCGATGATGGCGGAGTACACGCCGCGGGTGATGCCAGACGAAGAGGAGTGGCATTTCCAGTACGTCAGGTCCGACTACGATCGCGTGCGCCGGTTGGGCGGGGCGTTCGTGACGCTATCCCATTACAACACAATGACGTGGGAGTATGCCACAGGCTTGAACGTGTACCGTCGGCTATTCGAGCATGCGCGCGCATCAGGCGGCGTGCGCTTCGTGACAGTCAGCCAGCTGGTGCAGAGCTATTCCGCAGATTGATGTCGACGGGCGTTGGAACGCTTTCCTCACCCCAGTCCTCTCCCGCGGGGCGAGGGTGCTCAGTACGCTCGGTCGAGGGTCCTGCGCCAGCCCTCTCCTATAGGAGAGGGCTGGCGAGAGGGTAAATGGAGGTGCGTGTGAGACACAAGATCAGTGTGGGTATGGTAGGACTGGGGTCATTCGGTAGCGGATTCGTCAAGCGCTTCAAGGCCCATCCTGATGTCAGTCGGATCGCGCTCTGTGACGTCCGGGCAGACCGCCTGGCGGAGTTCGCCCAGGAGATCGGGATCACGGAGACGTACGGCAGTCTCGACGAGATCTGCCGATCCGATTTGGATGCGCTGGTGATCATGACGCCGCCTTGGATGCACGCTCCGCAGGCCATCCAGGCCATGGAAGCGGGCAAACACGTGTATACCGCCGTGCCCATCATGTCGGATAACGACGGCGACGTGATCCTGGACTGGTGTGATAAGCTGATCGAGGCCGTGAAGCGAACGGGACAGATTTACATGATGGGCGAGACGTCCTACTACCGCCCCGAGGTCGTCTTCTGTCGCAAGAAGTTCCAGACCGGAGAATTGGGCCAGGTCATCTTTGTCGAGGCCGACTATCTGCACGACACGGTCGGCGGGGGCTTGATCGAGGTGGCGATGACGCGCACGGGCAGGACACGGGAAGAGGTCATGGCAGCCGGTGGCGGCGCCCCGATGCACTACTCCACCCACACAGCGTGCGTGCCGATATCGATCACGGGCGCGCACGTGACGGAAGTGTCCGCCTTCGGATACGTCTTCCCTAACGACGAATACTTCCGTGCGGACTCTGAATCGGGAAATACGTTCAGTAACGAGGTGGCAGTCTACCGCCTGAGTGACGGGTCCATCGCGCGGCTCTGCGAGTTCCGCCGCGTGGGGCACGTCTTCCAGGAAGGCATCGTCCGACTGCTGGGCACGGCCGCCTCCTTCGAGCTTGGGTCGGACGGAGCTCAGTTCGTCACGACGAGCCAGCGGCAGCCCGTCGATGTGGAGGCCTACCGCGACCCCTTGCCCGAGCCGCTGGCTTCCGATCTGGGTGGGCACGGCGGGTCCCATGCCTACCTGGTCGACGAGTTTGTCAGCGCGTGTGCCGAAGAGCGGTTGCCCACGGTGAATGCATGGGAAGCGGCGCGATACGTCGCCGCTGGTGTGATAGCGCACAAGTCCGCCCTCAGAAACGGCGAACTCATCAAAGTGCCTGACTGGGGTGATGCTCCGGAAAGATTACCGTAGCGCGAGAGAAAAGTCGAGTGTGGGTGGGCAGAATCGTGTCGAGGAAAGCCCACACCCATATCATCACAAGGAGATCGAGACATGACGCGGATATTTGGGGATTTGGAGCGTAAGTACCTGGATCAGGTACTTACGAGCGGTCATCTCAGCTACTACCACGAGGCCGACAGCATGACCCGTCGCTTCGAGGAGGCTTTCGCCGAGAAGGTCGGGGTGAAGTACGCCGTCGTCCGCAATACGGCGATGACGGCGCTCGGCACGGCGGTGACCATCAGTGGGGCGGGCCCAGGCTTCGAGGTGATCTGCGATCCCATCGTGCACTTCAGCGCTATGGCAACGGTCTATTTCAACGCCGTGCCACGGTTCGCCGACATCAAGTACGGAACGTACCTGATGGACCCGGATTCGGTGCGGGCGAACATCACCGATCGGACGAAGGCGCTCATCGTGACCAACCTGTGGGGCCTGTGCGCTGAGCTGGACGAAATCCGGCGGATCTGCGACGAGCACGGGATCTTCATGATCGAGGACTGCGCCCACAGTATGGGTTCGTACTGGAAAGGCAAGCACTCGGGCTCGTACGGTGACGTGGGATGCTTCAGTTTTCAGCAAAGCAAGCAGCTCACGACCGGCGACGGCGGCATGCTGACGATGAGCCGCAGCGATCTCCACGACGGCCTGTACGGCGGCTGGGCCTTCGGCGGCGAGGTGCCAACGCGGTACATGGCGCTGAACTACCGCATGAACGAGATGACGGCGGCGGTTGGACTCGCGCAGTTGCAGCGGGTGGACAACTATCTTGATGAATACACCGAGAACCTGCGGATCATGAATGAGGCGGTCGCCGACTGCGCGTGGTTGCGCAACCGCGAGGTGCCGGCGGATGCCGTACAGACCGGGTATATCTGGGCGTGCCTGTGGGAGGGTGACCAGCACGGTCTGGAGTACGAGCGATTCAAGAAAGTGGTCGCGGAAGTGGGGGCTCCGCTGAGGTTCGGGTTCACGATGAAGCCGACGTACGCGCACGACTTCTTCGCGGAAGGCACGAAGATCTACGGGCATCCGGATTGCCCGATCCGCTGTCCTTTCTACGAGAGCGACTACACGTACCAGGAGGGTCTGTGCCCGGTGGCGGAGGACCTGATCTGGCGTATCGTGAGCGGGGGCTTGATCGAGGTGCCCACGGACGAGGTGAAGCGGCGCGCTGACCTGGTGCGCAAGGCGATCGAGATCGCCGAGAAGGGCTGAAACGGCCAGGGGGTAACCACATTGTGACCAACGATGAAGGTTGCCCCCATCACGTCACGCACCATCCGACTGCAAAGGCAAGCCCCGAAGGCATCTCGACGCACTCGTGCAAAGGAGTTTGATGCAGCGGAAACATGCCACAGTTCCGATTCAGGAATTGCACCTTTTCGACACGTGCGTGACCCTCGGGACGCTGTCCTCCCCGGCCGGCTATCGATCTCTCACAGCAGACGCCGCGCTAGACGTCATGGATAGATACGACATTGCCGAAGCCCTGGTAGTGAACAGCGAGGCACGCGTCAGGTACCCACGGGAGGCTGGGAATCGACGGCTCTTGGAGTGGATCGACGGCGTAGACCGTCTGCATCCGGTCTGGGTGTTGGATCCCATTGATGACCCGGATCTCCCAACTGCGCGCGGGATGGTCGCAGACATGCTCGATGCCGGCGTCCGCGTGGCACGCTTGATGATGGGTAAAGCGCCGCCGTTCCTGTGGCTGTGGGACAACCTGTGCACGGTGCTCGAAGAACACCACGTACCGTGTCTGCTCGATTTCGCAGACACGGGTCGTTTCTCGGGACCCGTGACGACGCAGGGTGTGCCGGACGACACGGCCTTGGACAGACTCCGCGATGTATGCATCGCCCATCCCCATCTACCCATGGTGCTATCGCACGCGAGTGGCGGTGTGGGCCTGGCGTTCTCCACGATGGCCCTCATGCGCAGGGCGCCGAACCTCCATATCGACACGACCACTATGGGCGGCTATTGGAGGCGGGTTGCTACCGGGATCGGGGCTGAACGCGTTGTCTTCGGGAGTGGTCTGCCCATCTACGATCCGGGCATGGTCGTGTCGATGGTGCAGTATTCGGACGACGTGGATCTGGCGACCAAGAAGGCGATCTGCAGTGGAAACATCGTGCGATTGCTGGAGGCGGTGCGATGAGTGGGATTCTGGACCAGTGGCGCCTTGGTCTGGGCCTGCCCGGCGTGATGGTCATCGACGGCCACACTCACGCATTCGGTTGGGATGGCTGGCGCACCCCGCTTGAGGTTGCCGCAGAACTGATCCGACTCATGGATGGTTACTGTGTCGATGCCAGTTGCGTCATGGGTGGCATGTCCCTGCAAAACGGGGTCGATGTCCGCCTGAACAACGACTTCCTGCTGGAATGCGTGCGCCACGCGCCTGATCGACTCATCCCATTCGCGCACGTGAACCCACACGTCGAGCTGAGTGATACGCTGGCCGAGTTGGACAGGGTGTTCGGGGAGGGGGTACGCGGCATCAAGCTGTATAACGAGCCGCAGGGCTATCCGGGTGATGGGCCCAATATGATGGCTGTGTACTCGTTCGCCCAAGATCACAACATGCTGATCCTGAACCACCTCTGGTCTGAGGTAGAGATCAGTCGCATTGTCCGGGAGTTTCCGAATCTGGTCCTGATCAGGGGGCACGGCGGGGCTTCTGTCATCTCACGGACGTATGCGAACGTCTACGATAACATCTGGTCACTCAATCGGCTGGGGCTGATTGAGGACGGTGTGCGAAAGTACGGGTCGGACAAGCTCCTGCTTGGATCGGATGCACCGCTGAGCGATCCGGCCGTTGGAGTCGGAATGGTCGTCTATTCAGACATTTCAGATAGAGACAAGCGAGCTATTTTAGGGCTCAACATGGCCTGTCTACTCGAGAAGGTTGGCGCTCTACCAAATTGGCTGTGGGGTCGATACCGTTGCGCAGCAGCAGACTCGAACACGTAATGCTACAAGAATACCTACACCAACCTACCCCGGACTGAGGGGGGCGTTGCCCCGCTTCAGCAACTGCTCGAGGGCGGCGAGGTCCTCAGGGCTGAACCGGCTCAGGACGGTCTGGTTGCTGTCGCGGAACGCCTGCCCCAATGCAGAACTACGAAACACCTTCAGGTCCTCTTCGTATGGGTCG
>JAAZAN010000241.1 GCA_012514315.1 Chloroflexota bacterium | reverse complement strand
AGGTCGGCTGCGTTAGCCGATATCGCGTCAAGGATCTGGCGCAGTAGCACAACGCGCAGTTCATACGCGCACCGCGCATCACCAAGCTCTCGGAACCTCTGCACTACGCGGGTTTCCGCAACGCCCACCTTGACAGCCAGAATCGCCCCGAAGGCCTCGCCGATGAAGCCAGCAACCGCGCCGGAGGCGCCGCGCGCCGACTCCTGATACGCGCGAATGGTCCTCCGAACCAGGTTCACCGCGACAACAATAAAGACGAGCGGAACTAACGCAACCGCAGTGGCCAGGGGCTGGATCCTGACCATCAGGACCACCGACACTACCGCGAAGACGCCAAACTCCACGACAAAATTGAGGGCGTCTGCTACAAACTCCAGGATCTTGTAGATGTCGACCTCAAACCTGTTGATCGCGTCACCCGGGGAGATGGACAACGCTCGCGCTCCAGGTTGGTCCAGAATGGCCTCGAAGAGGTTCCTCGCCAGCAAGCCGGTCACCGTGCTCTGATGGAGGAAGTAGACTCCGAAGTCGCACGCGAAGATGATGGCCTGCACAACAGCGATGGCTGCGATCAGTCCAACGGCCGTCCACACGTTGACCCCAACGGGGGCAGACCCACTGAGCGCATCAAAGAACCAGCTCACAGCTAGACCGGTTACCAGCGGCATCCCACTGAATATGAGTGTTTCGAGCGCCAACATAAGAGCATACAGCCCGCCCTGCATCCGCACGACACGCCATACATAGAACCAGACGCTCCTGCGCAGAGGTCTACTACACGATGCGTGCTCACGCTCACTCATCGGAGCACCTCCTCCATACCGGTCTCCAACAGGCGTCGAAAATGCGAGGTAGGCTCCGCGGCCAGCCTCTCTCTGAGTCCCTGCTCTACCACAATGCCACCGTCAAGAATCATGATGACATCGGCACGTGCAACAGTGCTCAGTCGGTGCGCGATGATGATGGCAGTTCGATCGGCAACCAGCCGATCGACAGCACGCTCGATCAGGCGCTCGGTCGCCGGGTCGAGTCGCGACGATGCCTCGTCAAGGATGACGAGCCCAGGATCCCGTAGCAGAATCCGGAGAAAGGCAAGCAGTTGCGCCTCACCGGCCGAGAGACCTCGACCGCCCGGCTCCAGTCGCGTGTCGAGACCTTGGGGTAACGATGAGTACCAACTCCACAAACCTAACTGGTCAATCTCTTCGAGTAGCCGATCGTCGGCCACCGTCGGATCAAACAGGGTAAGGTTGTCGCGAACAGTAGCCCGGAAGACCTGCACATCCTGAGTGACGAGCCCAATTCTAGACCTGAGCACACCCAGGGGGATGTCTTGTATGTCCATCGAAGGGTGGCCTCCACGCCCGCATATACTGATGGCGCCGGTGTCAGGGGAATAGAGTCTGAGGAGCAAGCGCGCGATGGTCGTCTTGCCACTGCCTGTTCTGCCGAGCAAACCCAGAATCTGGCCCGGCTCCAGACGAAAGCTGAGGCCCTTGAGCACAGCCTCAGTGTCACGCTGGCCGATCCCACCGTCAGGAGTAGGGCGGTGTTCTTCGGTGCCAGCGTCGGGCAAGATGCCGCGGGCGTCATCCGGGTAGCGGAAGGATACAGCCTGGAACTCCACACTCAGTGGTTCGCCTTCCGGAACCCCAATGAGACCAGAGACTGGAACCGGTAGATCATCCACCGTCGCCTGTTCCAGATGCGTATCATTCAGCATCAGCTCACGGATGCGCTCGATGCTCCCGCCTGCGCGCTGCAGATCGCGGATCTGTCGCGTAAGGTGTCGGATCGGAGCAGCCAGCATCGCACTGTAGCTGTAGATGATGTACACGGTGCCAATGGTCACCGAACCTGCCGAGTACAGCGCAGCACCCGCAGCCAGAGCGCCGGCCACGCCCAACGCGAACAGAAGCTCCGTGACGTTATGCGTCGTGGCCGCTCCGATGGCCCCAGCCTTGACTCGCTGCCTCATCTCAGCACGGTTCACCCGGTGGAACTGACGCATGACGTATCCCTTGGCGCCGCAAGCCTGGATATCCTCCGTGCCTGCCATTCTCTCCTGGAGGAAGGCATACAGATCCGCAACCCGTTCCCGATGATCCGCCCACAGAGTTGCGTTGGCCCGGGTGAGCGGACCTACTGCAACCGCCGAGGCCAGCGTGAACACAGCAACGGCTGCGCCCGCACGCCAGTCAGTCTTGATCAGGACTCCGAGCACGCCTACCACGAGAAGCATATTGGCCAGCACCTGGATGACGAATTGCGAGAAGAACTGTGCCAGCTGGCTGACATCGCTGTCGATCCGTTCCACCATCTCGCCTGGGGGATGCGCGGCGTGAAACGCCATATCCAGGTTAAGGCAATGGTGTAGGAGATCCACCCGCAGTGCGTTGGTTGCACGCCACCCCACTCCCGCCCCCACGTAGTTCGCCAGAGCGGCAAGAGCCTGGCGAGCAAGCGCAGCCACAACAAACAGAACTGCGACTCTGATCAGGCCGGATGAACTGGCGCCCGTCTGGATCAGGTCAATGAAGCGGCCCATCAACTGAGGCGCAGCCAGTTGCGTAACAATGCCGCCGGCAACTAGAATGCCGAGGAGAACAGTCGCAGACCGTTCAGGCCTAAGGTAGTTGGCCAGCAGTCCGAAGTAACGAGTGAGCACAGTTGTCTTCATCATCACTCCCGGAGCCGGAGTGACCCGCAGAACACACCGGCCGATGAAAAAGAAAGCCGTGGGCTTGCGCCCACGGCCAAGGGATATCTGAGAACACCTTAGAGCAGGCGCATTACGACAAGGTCATCCCCCCCAACTCCGTCTCACACAACAAGCGCACGCTGCTCATATGCTCACCCCACAAATCATTGATAGGCCGCCATTATACCAGCACCGGACGACGTGTCAACGTCCATATCTCGTCACTAGGTAGTACGTGCTTCACCCATCACAGGAGGCGAAGCTGTTGTGCTCGCTCGGGTCGGTAATGGGGTACACCAGTCTTCAGACCTCTGCTCTCGCAGAGACCGTCAAACTCCTGTTCGAGATAGCGGTGTCCACGCGCTGGACAGAAGTACTGGTCGCCATACCGGCGTTCATACTCTGCTCGCATGCCGGGGTACAACCGGTCAAGCTGCTCCAGGAAGTACGCGCGCTGGCGATCGCGGAGAGTCACACCAAATGAAGCGGTTGCGTACGTTGCGCCGAAATCCCTGGCCGTGCGCAGAATCGCCTCCACGTTCTCCAGCGTGTCCTCCAGCAAAGGCAAGATCGGCATAATCGCCACGCCCGTTTGGACCCCGTGAGCCGCCAGTCTACCCATCGCCGCAAACCGTGTCGACACAAGGGGCGCACCGGGTTCCACTTCACTACCAAGTTGATCGTCGACGGTAGTTATTGTGAATGTGACCGATGAGAAGACTCGCCCAATCGTGCGCAAGAGATCGAGATCCCGCAGTACCAGGTCACTCTTGGTCATCACGTGCAGCGGGAAACCAAACTCCGCGATCAGCTGCAGCGCGCGTTGGGTCAGCATCAGATCGCGCTCGACTGGCATGTACGGATCACTCATCGAGCCCGTCCCGATGGTACCCTTCGACCGCTTTGCCGCCAGCTCGCGCCTCAGCAGATCAATCGCATTCGCTTTGACCTGGACTTCGTCGAAGTCCTCAATCTGATAGCATAAGCTTCGAGAGTCGCAGTAGATGCAGCGATGCTGGCATCCCCGGTACAGGTTCATCGAGTATCGCAGCCCAAACCACCGGTCGGGCTGTTTGACCGGGGAGAGTAGAGCTATTGCCTCGATCTCACGCACAGCCACTGCACGCCTCCAACCTTCACAGCGCGCTGGCTACAACTCAGGGATTCCCGACTAACTCTCGAGTTCGGACTGCACCGAGTCGGCCCCCCTGTATTGTGTCATCCTGCGCAGGCGCGGCACATCCTTCGCCAGGACATCTCGGTCGGTTGTGGCGCTGAACAACGGTCCCACGCCGCCATACTCGAGCGTCACTGTCCAGGGGGCCCGCCATCCACGGTGTCCCACCTGCTTCAGCGCCCACTCTGTGATCATCCAATCATCTTCTGTCATCGGGAGATGGTCCACACAGCGACCAGCCAATCCCTCGATCACATCGTGGTCGACCCCCGCAGCGCGTGCCGCATCAATCCAGCGCCCATCGAAGACGCGGATGCCGCTCACGTGCAGCTCACCGAGACGCCGCACAGGTAACGACTCCACATACTCCCGTATCCCCAGGCCAAGCTCGCACGCCGCGATGGACGCGTGGGCCAGGTCCAGAAGGAAGCCACAGTCCGTCGCATCTACGATCGCGTTGATCGTTTCCGACAGCAGGATGGGCCTCAGACAGTTCCCACCGTCGCCGTAGTTGTTCTCGACGATCACGCGGTCAGCTCCGAAGCGCCGTACCACGGACTCGACATCTCTGATGGATCTATCACAGATCTCGGCAACGTGCGTCGGATCGACCGAGTCAGGCCCAATATGCGGAAGATCGCGTCTCGTCACCTCGAGATGAAGGTTGATCACCGGTGTAGCGGTCCGCGCCAGAATGCCTTCCACTCGGCGCCAGTCCGCACGCTCGCCAGTCTCACTATCTATAGCGTCGCCGATACCAACTCCAACTCTGAGCGGGAAATGCACGTAGACTGGATGGACACGCTGAGCCCTAGCGATAGTATCGGGCCACGCCGGGCATTTGAGACGGTCCACGGCCACCGCACCATCACTGAGGAGATCTACCAGTGCTTCTGAGTAGTTGGCTGCCAGGTTGAGTTTCATGTGGGCAATTGTAGTGCATTGGCCGAAGCAACGCAAGCACAGAGTCAGCGAGCTTTGCCAGCAAGTATGGTGGCTGTCAGGTCAGCAGCTTCTCAAGCTCGATCTCGTCGCGCAGTGGGATCCCGTAATCGCCAATGTGGGGAATCGCGGGCTTGAGCCTTCTCGCTCGCCCCACTGCATTGCGGTGCACCGCCACGAGCGCGAAACCGCGCCGCTGGTAGAAGCGAAGCGCCCCCAGATTGTCATTCGTTGTCATCAACCATAGCCGCAGACAGCCTGTCATTCGTGCAGCCCCCTCCACCGCTGCCAGGAGCGCGGTTCCGATCCCCTGCCTGGGCTCTGCACTATCAAGTGTAACAATCTCGCACTCGGCTTCCTCGATGCGATAGGTTACCAGTCCGCACCAGCGACCCTCCCATTCAGCCACGAATCCCGGCAGCTGAGCAGGCTGGTAGACCTCCCCGTGGACTACCACCACGTCAGCACCCCAGCGGTCGAAGATGAACGAAGTTGCGCGGTGACGATCGGCCATCGTCAGACGCCGCACCGTCGGCCTAACGTGCTGCTCGTTACCCGCAGACCGCGCGTCCACTCGATCGGCCTTCACGGCGCACCCACCCGTGTCCCCGTCAATCGGAGGCCAGGGCCGTCTACTCCAACGAGCGGTCCGACGGAGTGCTCAGGGCCACCAAGGCGCCCGATGCGCGCCTTCCAGTAACATACCATCTCTGGGTCCAATGAAGAAGCCGCACGGTTCACTTGGAACCGTGCGGCTGTTGTCGGCTAAACTCAGTCCGGGATGTGGCACCTAGTAGCGGCTGCGCTGACGGTTCCCGCCACCGCCACCACCGTACGCACTCTCGCGCCTCTCCTGCGGACGGGCTTCATCGACCCGAATCGTACGCCCGTCAAGGGACTGCCCGTTCAGTTGGTCGATGGCTTCCCGGACGTCACTCTCACTGACCATCTCCACAAACGCGAATCCCTTGGATCGGCCCGTCGCACGGTCCATAATGATGTTCACAGAGGCGACCTCACCGATGCCCTCGAAGAGTTCCGTCAGGCTCCCCTCAGTAGTCGAGTAACTCAGATTCCCGACGTACAGTTTCTTACCCATTTCTCTCCCTTGCTAGATGTACGCAATGAATTCTACCGGCGGCTACATTACCCTGACGCGGGCTGCCTGCAGACCTTTGGGTCCCTGCTCGACCTCGAACTCGACCGCCTGACCCTCGTTCAGCGAACGATAGCCCGCACCCTCAATGGCCGAGTAATGAACGAACACGTCGTCCTGCCCGTCTCGAGCGATGAACCCATATCCCTTGCCCGCATTGAACCACTTGACAGTCCCTGTCTCTCGCATACCACTCACCCCGTCTCTCCTTGCAGCTTGAACTAGAACCGTGCCGATGAATATAGGGACGCCATGCTGCCGCCACGTCTCCGCACGACCAGCAAGCCACGACGACATCGCAGTTCGTGCGTCAGGTCAGAGCTTGCGTTCACCTAGGTACGCAAGGAATATACTACGATTGTGAAGATATGTCAAACAGTGTCGCCTTCATCACCATCGATCGGCCGGAACCGCGCGGGCTACAAACGAAGACGGCCGCCCCGTCTGAAGCGATCAGACGGAGCGGCCCCAAGCGCGCCATGAGCACGAGCTGGTCGTGCTGCGCCTAGTTGATCTCGTAGACGACTCGCACGCTCACCGAGACGGAAAATGATCCAGGGGAGATAGAGGGTGCGGCCGCCTCGACCGCGCCGCCACCGCCCAGACCACGGTCCAACTGAACAGGGTAATCACCGCTCGTCTCCATCACGAGAATTGGCTTCCCCAGCGTGATTCCCAACTCATCCGCCATCGATGCTGCCTGCGCCGCGGCGTCCCGGAGGGCCAACCGGCGGGCTTCCTCGGTCAGTGCACCGGGCTCTTCTACAGTGAAGCTAACGCCCGAGATCGTATTCGCCCCTGCATTCACGGCAGCCGCCAACAAATCACCTACCTTCAACATGTCAGTCAGCCTGGCTTGAATCGTGTGCGACAGATGATACACAACCTCGCCCGTCGGGACTCCCCTCTCTGGATCGTAGATGTTCTCCACCCAGAGATTGTAGCCGACTGTCTTGATATCCTCTTCGGCAACACCCAGGCTCTTGACTGCCTCTATCGCCCGATTGATCTTCTGACTACCCTCATCAACCAGGGCAGCGGGGTCATCGCCCCTCAGCTCCACACCGAATGTAATCTGTGCGACTTCCGGCTCTGAACTGGCCCTGCCAATGCCGCCAACCACCAGTCCCTGCGCCACCTGGTCCGATACGGGCGCTGTAGCGATACCCCCTCCGCCCAGAAGCGCTCTTTCCGATGAAGTCGCCAGAGTTGGAGCCGCACCCAGAGACCCACAAGCCGTCAGAATGACAGCCACCGCAGACACAGCTACTATACGCCAAACCTTGTGATTCATCGTCATACCTCCTGATCTCGCATACTTCGGGTGCATACTCTGCACCCTTCAGCATACTTGACGCAGGACCGCCCGGATTTGTTCCATCCGGGCGGCGACAAGAAGCGTTCGACGTTGGCACAATCGAGACCCGCATCCGCCGCGGGTCAAAGGCTTCCAGATCACACCACGCACTCCCAGCCCTTCTTCCACTCTGCACAACGTGATCATCGCGATGGAGCTAGCCGGCCGGGAAGCCGTGGTGGATCGCGGGAATCAGAACTCGATGTACAGGCGCCTCACCTAGACGATCTGTGCTGCTGCGTCCGGATCCAGAAGCAGAGAGGTATGGGGCGTCAGCCGCAGGATAGAGGCAGGGCAGTCCGTGCTGATTGGACCCAGCAGCGCGTCGCGGACAGCTCTGGCCTTGCGGCTCTCGGGTACGATGCACAGCAGCCGCGACGCCGCCCGCAGTGCGGGAATCGTTAGCGTCAATGCGTAAGTGGGCACCTCGCTGAGACTCCCATAGTGCCCCTCACCCACCTGCTGACGTCGGCTGACCTCATCCATCTCGACCACCTTCATCCACACCGGATCGCCGAAATCGGCGACGTGCGGGTCATTGAACGCGATATGACCATTTTCGCCGATTCCGAGGCAACAAAGATCAGGCGGGTGCGCCTTCAGAAGCGTCTCGTAGCCCCGGCAGGCCAGCTCGGTGTCTGCAGGATGGCCGGGGACCGGGTAGAATCGCTCAACCGGAACGTGATCCAGCAGATTCCGGTGCAGATACTGCGAGAATCCGGCAGGGTGTCCAGGCCTCAGGTTCAGGTACTCGTCCATGTGGAAGATGGTAACCGCCGTCCAGTCGATCTCGCGGTTCTCGCGCAATGCTGCCAGAAAAGTGAGCTGAGAGTTTCCGGTGGCCAGAATCACGTTGGCGGTACCGCGCTGGTCAATGGCTTCCTGAATGGTCGCTGCCGCAGCCTCCGCAGCCGCCCGTCCCATCGTCTCACTGTCTGCATAAACCATGACCGTCAACTGGTCGTACGTCATCTCCCGAATGGGCAAAGTTGTCACGGTGGTTCACTCCTTTCGTAATGGGTGGATACGTCCCCGGTCGTCAGAACTCCGCTACTCCGAACCGGACCTCACGCACGGGATACAGGCGCACTAGACCGGCGACTGACAATGGCATTCCTCAATCACCCACATAACGCGTCGGACGCTGGCCGGCGTCACCGCCAACGGCGCCCCCTCACGCACCGTCCTGAACAAGTCAATGTAATATCCGTTCTGACCAGGTCCGTCATAGTCATCGACCGTCCAGCTCGCCTCGTGCCACTCGTAGTCCTCACGATTGTAGCTACGATCAGGCGTGGGCCTCGTGTCTACGGTCCGCTCCGGCAACGCGGCCGGATCAACCCACTTCCACTGCAGCTCCTTCGTCGTACCCACTAACCCACCCAGAGTGGCGAATACCCGCCACGTTGGGGTAGGATAGGCACAGGCACTGGTCACCTCAACATCGATCAGTGGCCCTTCGCCGTGAAGAATCACCTTGACATGATCCTCTGCATCTCCCAGCGTCAACGCACGCTCCATATGACACATAACCCGAGGTTGCGCCTCGCCGAACAACTGAACGGCTTGGTCCAGGTAGTGAACTGCCGTGTTGTTCAGGCTACCGCCCCCGAACTTCTGTAGCGTCTGCCAGTCCCACCTTCGACTGAACCCAGACCCTGTCATGTTGATCTGGACCACCCGGCCGATACGTCCGGACTCGATGACCTCGCGCACTGTCAGATAGTCCGGATCGTACCGCCGGTTCTGGAACACGGTCAGGATCTGCCCAGTCTGCTCGGCTGCAGCGATCATCCGATCCGCATCCGCGAGGTTGGTCGCCATCGGCTTCTCGCAGACTACGCACTTCCCTGCCTTCAGCGCCGCAATACTGGCATCAGCATGGAGGAAGCTGGGGAGCGCCACTACGATCATCTCGATCTCGTCATCCTCCAGCATCGCCTCATAGCTGGAGTACGTACGGCACCCGAATCGTTCCCTGGCCTCAGCGCACCGTCCGGAGTCATCGTCAGTCACCGCGACGACGTCGTAGTACTCGGGCAGCTCACCCAGTATTCGACTGTGGATTCCCCATCCACTCCGTCCTAGTCCACCGATTCCGACTCGAATCCTATCTTGACCCACGTCCACATCTCCTTTCACGATGTCATACCTCTATGTTGAAGGGCCGCGCCTCATCTGCGACAGCCTGCGTGACCAACGCACACCGAGTGGCACGCAACACATCGGCCGTCCGCAGTTCGTCCGCCTCCGACTGACCGCGCACATCGTGTAGGAACGCACGAAGGTAGCCACCGGGGTCGGCAGATGGCAGCCGCCTGGCCTCCATATTGTCGTCACCAGCGCATCCCACGTGCACGGCCTGCGCAACCATTGAGCTCTCTGCAACCCCCTCTGTTCCCCAGATCGTTGTCCGCCAATACAAGGATGAACGGTATCCCAAGGAATCCGGCACCAAATACGACACGTCGCCGATGACCCCGCATCCGTTGTCAAGCGTCAGCATCATCTGTCCCGCATCGCGAAAGTGCGGGTACGCATCGGCCCGTGCATTCCAGCATCGAGCAGCCAGGACACGATCTAGGGCACATCCTGTTATCCAGGGAATCGCGTCCATCATATGTACCGCGATGTCATTGATGGTGCCACCGTGCTTGCCAACCTCGAAGTACCAGGCGGGTCTAGTACCAACCAGGAGCGGATGCTGACCACCGAAATGTATGGCCTTGGGCTCCCCGAGTGCACCAGATTGCACAACCTCCCTCAGCCCACGGAATTGCGGCGCATCGCGCATGTCCAGCATACACCCCATTCTGAGCCCCGTCTCCGCCGTCAACCGCTCAATCGCTTCCAGCTCAGCGAGTTCCGTGCAGACAGGCTTGTCACTGATCACATGCTTGCCGTACCTTAGCGCCTCCAGAGCAAGGGAACCTCGCCGCGCGTAGTAATCGCCGACGGCGACAGCGTCGCAGTCAACGGACGCAAGCATCGCGCGGAAGTCGCTGTGCGTGATGGCCACGTGTCCCTGAGCCGCGAGCTGCTCTCGTGTGCCCCAGTCCTCCTCGCATGCAGCCACCACCTCGATCTCTTCCGACGTCAGCACACGCCGGTACAGATCCAGGATATGTCCGTGTCGAAAGCCAGCGAATGCTACCCGCAACCGTCTGCCGACCGTTGCCTGCAAGCTAACGGTAGATGACATCTTGAATACTCTCGCCTCTCAGGAGCACCGTCCGTGCATCGACGCGCTCAACCCCAGCTGCGCGAGTCGCGTTGTCCGCATCTTCCACGAAGTAGAAGCGCTTCTCGAGCACGTAAGGCCCATCCCATCGCAGCGGATCGATGGGGCGAATCCGATGTCGTTCCACCGCTGCAGCCGATCCTTCCCGAAGCGCTGAACGCGCACTCTCAGCTGAGAGCGAGATGGCACATCCTCGGCCTAACCCTTGCTTGACAGCCACGGTCGTGATCCCCGGAATGAGTTCATCCGCCTCGTGACAGGCGTCCGTGTCGCCGCTGAGAAAGATCACGGGCACGCCCAATTCCCCGCAATAGAGGGCAAACTGCGCCGTCTCGCCGATGGGGCGTCCATTGAGCACATAGGAGTCAATTGTGCGACTGCTCTGGGTGTGACTGAGATTGCCGGTCAACACACCAGCCATCGCGTGTTGACCAACGATCGCTGCAGCGTCATACTCGGCTATCACGGACGCAAGCCTCGGCCACGGAGCCAAAGGCCGTCCATGCAGCAGTCTAGCCCGTGGGTGCAGGTCCTCGAACCAGATACCGCCCGGCCCGTGGAAGTCCATCACGAGCACGTCGGATACTCCTGCGCTGAGCAGTCCGTCAACGACGGCATTCACCTCTTTCGTAAGCAGACGCTTAGCGTCATCGAAGTACCGGGCGTCCGGAAAGGTCTGATCCAGGAAAGACACAACACCGGCCACACCCTCGAGATCAGTCAGGATTGCTACACGTTTGACCATCTTGCCTCCTCCCCCTCCACGCAAGGCAAAGGTGTGCGTTCTACAGCGGGTCCAGGTACGCGATCGCGCCACCGTGAGACTTGCTTTGATCCGCCGCCTGGAGGAACGCGATGATCTCGTAGGTTTCCTCCAGCTTGACCGGTGAGATCCCAGTCTCAAAGAATCGGACGATCTCTTTCAGAAGAAGATAGTAGAACGGCGGTGTGTCGGCGGCCAATCCCACGCGGACGCCACCAGTGCTGTGGACAACGCAACCAAACGCATTCTCCCCAAACCGCGTACCTCGCATCACCCCGATCCGCCCATCCGACCACTCACTGACTAGTACGTCGCACGTGTCATACGGCAGACCCTGGACCGACCGGCACCCCGTCCCCATCAACGCGAACAGCATCTCGGCGCTGTGGATGCCATACCAGAACAGCCCTGGATAGTCTGGCAGAACAGCCGCGGGACCAAACGCTTCACAAGAGACGACAAGCTCGCCCTCGTGCACCAGATCGGTGATACCTGCGGCAAAACGAAGTGACGAGCAGGACATCACGGGCGTGCCAGTTGATTCGGCGAGCCGCATCAGCTCGCGAGTCTCTGCCGTTGTCACCGTTATCGGCTTATCGATGTAGACCGGCTTGCCCACAGCCAGCTTCCTAAACTGCTCCAGGTGTTGGCGGCCATCCACGCTCTCAAGCAACACAGCATCCACATCCGTAACGACATCCTCAATCGAATCGCAGATCGTGACACCATAGGTCGTCCTGAGCTCATCAGTGTATCCCTTGACTCGATCCCGGCTCAGTGAGAAGAGCTCCGATCCACCTGGATATGCCGCCACCAGATCGACGCCTGGGATCGAGTAATCGCTGCCACTGCCGCTCAGAAGCTTCGCGAAAGCAACGCAATGCGACGTGTCCAGACCGACCATACCCACTTTCATAGCCATCCCCCTCAACTTGATTCTGGCCCAATCCTACCGGCACTAGCCGGCGCAAGGTCCTGCAAGACCATCATTATCTCCGATCAAGCGCATCGCATTGCCCGCCATGACCTGGTCCAGTACTTCGACGGCGAGCTCCATGCGCGATAGGAGTTGCTGCATCTTGTTGTCGAAACTATCCCGTCCAAATAACAGCCGACTGTGGAATTCGAGAACGAAATCCCGGCCAAACTCAGGATCACGCGTCAGCGCATTGAACGCGGAACCGGCCGATAGATCCGCGTGAAGATTGGGGTACTGCCGAAGTAGGCGAACTACCACTCCCCCTGGCGTAACGCGCCCTGACGGATATTCCTCCTGCTCGAACGCTCCGTCGCCCGAGATGTGCGCCCAGAATCCAGGCGCGTGCCCGATGAAATGGGTATCCGGGCACGCGGCCAGTGCTCTCTCCAACGCGGCGATGCCGCCTCCATACCACCAGTTCGGCCGTGGGTATCGACGGCCGGTGTCGAACTCGTAGTCGATGTGGACTATGACGGGAAGCCCTCGCTCGCCACAGAATCGGAACATCCGGAGGGCATCCGGATTATCGTACATCATACGCAGCTTAAGCTCCCCACAGACGCGTACACCGCATACCTCAATCGCAGCCTCGAGACGGTCGATCGCGTCGGGCGCCCGTGGGTCCGGTGCAAACCCCAGTACGAACCGATTGGGAGCCTGTTCCACATATCTAAGGCACCGGTCAAATGGGATCGGACCTCCCGGACCGGTCAGCATGATGCGGTTGTACTCCGGATCGTACTCGTCCGTTGGCGCTTCCCAACTCAAGAGCCAGGTCTTGTCAATGTCGTACGCGGACATGTTCTCAAGAAACTGGCGCAGCCCATGCCCGTGCCAGTCGGGATGATTGTGAGCGTCAATGATCATTCCGACCCGCCTCCCAGGGATCCGTTCCTTCGATACCCAGCACCTCCGGGGGGATCTCAGTACAGGAGTCAGCCTCAGGATCAGCCAGGCATGTCAGATCATCGCTCGGGCTGACGATCCGGGCGATGCGACCGTCCACCATCTGCACTATCCGATCAGCGTACTCCACCATCCTCAGATCGTGGGTAACGATGATGCCGGCTCGGTCCTGATCGTGCACCAGATCGGCCAGCGTATGCACCACCTGATGCGCACGCTCCGTATCGAGGCTGGCCGTTGGCTCATCGGCCAGCACGAGTGTCGGATGATTGATCAGCGATCGAGCGATTGCGACGCGCTGTTGTTGGCCTCCGGAGAGCTGCCGAGGGAGCGAGTTCATTCTGTCATCAAGCCCGAGCCGAACCAATAGATCCCTCGCTCGTCTTCGGCCGGCTGTGTCGTAATCACCGTTCAACCTCAGCATCAGCTCGACATTCTCCAGCGCGGTGAGGTAGGAGACAAGATTGTTGGCCTGAAATGCGAAACCTATCTTACTCCGCCGAAAACGCGTCCGCTCCGACTCACGCAGCGAGGTAAGCGACACCCCACCGATAATTACTTCGCCGCTGGATGGCTGCAGCAGCCCGGCCAGGATCGCCAGCATCGTCGTCTTTCCTGAACCGCTGGGACCCACCAGCGCCACGAACTCACCCGACATGACACTGAACGACACATCATCCACAGCGCGGACTGTGTTGCTTCCGACCGAGTAGGTCTTGGTGATCGAGTGCACTTCGACTGCAACCGTCACGGCGCCCCTCCTCACTTGCCCAGCCCAAGCGCAGTCAGCGGCTCGATCCTCAATGAGTAGCGAACCGAGACCAGCCCACCGAGCGGCCCCATCAGCAGAATCGATGCCAGAGCAATCGCGCTGGACTGTGGCTCAAAGACGATTGGGATGTTAGGGGGAAAGACCAGGGAGACGACATAGGCCACCAGCGCACCCAGCGCGATCCCGACCAGGTTTGTGATCACGATCTGCAGCAGGGCGGCCGCCCCAATGATTCCGTTAGGCGTTCCGATCGCCTTCAGCATGCCGATCTGGGGTACCTTCTGCAATGTCTGGATCTGGAAGAATCCACCGATGACAAGCACTCCGATCAGAAGGGCGAAGGCATTCTGGGTAGCCAGAGTCGACTGCTGCTCACGGTAGCCGGGGGTATTCTCGTAGGCCGTCCGGGGGTCCACAACCTCAACCCGGTCGAGCCGGGATTTGATCCGATCCGTCACTACCTCAGCTTGCGAGGGATCCGCAAGGCTCACAAAGAGCACGTTATACATCGGCTGAACCAACCCATTCGCTCCCATCACCATAGGATCGGGCCTGATCTTGTCCCAGGTTCTCTTGGGCAGAAACACCGACGGACGCAGGCCATACTTCTGGCTGCTGCTCACACCGACGATTCTCACCGTATAGAACTCGTCCTCGTTGCCCTTGACCGTCCGCACAACGAGATCGTCGCCTGCCCCAAGGCCCGTCACAAGGGCCACCGTGCGGTCGATGATCGCCTCGTTCACGTTGTCCCGTATGAAGCCCTCCCCCGCCACGACAGGCGGCTCGCCAGGCATCCCAGGTTCCACACCAATCAAAGCGACGTCCAGGAACTCACTGCCACCCGGTTCAGGAACCGCGGCACTCCCGAATCCCACGGGAGCCACGGCGTTGACACCCTCCAGAGCGCGGATGGCTCGCCGCGTATCGAGATCAACGCGACTTGCGCCGATCGACAGTCGGGCCACAGCCTGGTATACGATCAGATCCGCATCGACCTTCTCGAGGTACTCCCTGTTGCCAGATCCCAGCCCTTCGCCCAGAGCGGCAATGAAGAGGACCAGCAGTGCGATCAGCGCGATCACAAGCGCAAATAGGAGGAATCTGCCCCGGTTCCGCCAGATCTCCTTGAATGCCAGGTGCCATGCTGTGATCATATGTGGCCTCCCGGAACACCGCCTCTATCTCTGATCGACCAGCCAGGATTATAGCATATTCCACACGAAGCCAAACCGACCAACACGGTGATCCTCCTCATCGGTCGAGCATCAACAGGGCAAGCGCCATCGCTGTCGCCCACGGGAGCACCTTGAACTCATTGGAGACCAGGGCATCGCTGACCTCGCCAAGCGTCAGTAGAACCAGCTCCTGCTCCTCCAGGTCATCCGGCTGAATCGACGTTACGTGTACTGCATCGAGGGCCAGGAACATATGCGCCATCCCCATTCCGCGATTGCCATCCACCTGGTAGCTCCCCAGGCGATGCCACGTTGGCGCCCTATACCCTGTCTCCTCCAGCAATTCACGTCTGGCAGCTGCCAACGGCTCCTCGTCAGGCTCCAGGTATCCCCCTACCGGCGCCAGGGACGTACCCTCGACGCCGTACTTCACCTGGCGGAAGCACACGAAGAGCCCCTGGGGAGTGACCGCCACGACATTCGCGTAGTCCGGGGTGACAACCCATGGCCAAGCGTCAATCAAGCGGCCACCTGGGAGCTCCAGGGTCCGCTCCTCGACCCGCAGATACTTACCTCGATCGAGAATTGTACGGCTTGCCAGCGTCTTCCATTGTTCCATTACCACCCGCCTCCAGGTCGAGATTCTGCCGCGAATAGGTGTGTGCCTCATCATAGTCGGATATCCCACACACGCAAACGCCTGCAACCACCAACACTCTCCGGATTGCGAGCACGTGTAGTCGGTGTTAGAATCACACGGACACTGGATTGGGAGGATCGCCTTGGCCGACTATCGACGAATTGCCTCGCTCAGAACCGCGGATCAGTTCCGCGCCCACCTTGTCCAAGAGAGCATTCTGCTTTCCTTCGACGAAACGATGGAGATCGGGGACGACTCCCCACTAGCACGGCCCTACCGGCTTGCTGATGGACGCGTGATCGGGAACCGGTTCTGTATACAACCTATGGAGGGATGGGACGGTACCAGAGACGGCAAACCCTCTGCTCTCACCCTCCGGCGCTGGCAGCACTTTGGGCAGAGCGGCGCCAAGTTAATATGGGGCGGGGAGGCAGTCTCTGTCCTACATGAAGGACGCGCCAACGCCCGACAACTGCTTATCAGCGAGCCCAATTTGGAGGAACTGACCCGACTCCGCCAGGCTCTTGTCGAAGAACACACCCAGCGCTTCGGACAGTGCGATGACCTGTTGGTAGGACTCCAACTCACTCATTCGGGCCGTTTCGCGCGTCCGAATGGACCCGAACTTGAACCCCGCATCCTCTATCATCACCCCATCCTGGACCCAAAGTTCGGGATTCCACCGGACTATCCTACGTTGACGGACGGAGAGATCTCCGAGATCATCGCTAGCTTCGTCCGGGCGGCAGAGCTGGCTTACAGAGCGGGCTTTGAGTTCGTCGACATCAAGCACTGCCACGGCTACTTGGGCCACGAGTTCCTCACCGCTGTCGAACGCCCGGGTTCTTTCGGCGGCAGCTTCGAGAACCGCACCCGGTTCCTGCGCGAGATCGTCTTGGGGATCCGTCGTCACTCACCAGATCTGAGGATCGGCGTTCGGCTGAGTGCCTTCGACACAGTACCATTTTCGCCCGGCCCTGAAGGGATAGGCGTACCAATCCAGACGCCGCTTCCCTATCACTTCGCCTTCGGCGCTGATGCATCGAACCCCCTCCAGCTTGATCTTCACGAGCCCATACAGTTTCTGAGACTGCTCGAGGATCTCCAGATCGAACTGGTCAACATCACAGGCGGAAGTCCATACTACAACCCACACATCCAAAGGCCGGCGCTCTTCCCGCCTTCGGACGGCTACAAACCCCCAGAGGATCCGCTCGCGGGCGTGGCCCGACACATCCAGGTCTGCACAGAACTTAAGGCAGCCTTTCCCCGACTCCTCGTCGTCGGATCTGCCTACACCTATCTGCAGGAGTGGTTGCCTCACGTGGCACAGAGGGCCATTCGCGCTGGAGCGACTGACTTCGTTGGCCTCGGACGGATGGTCCTGTCCTATCCAGAGATGCCAACTGACGTGCTATCCGGCAAACCGCTTGATAGCCGACGCATCTGTCGGACCTTCAGCGACTGCACAACTGCTCCGCGCCATGGCTTGGTCTCGGGCTGCTACCCGCTCGACGGTTTCTACCGTGAGCGGCCCGAAAAGGCGCGCCTGGTCGAGGCCAAGCGAGCACTCACGGGACGTTGAGCCCCTTCGTGGCACGTTCTCAGCGGGCGAGTCGCTGTAGTCAGAGCCGATTGGGGTACCAGTTGAAGAGCTCCAGCGTCGGTTCACAGCCCGTCCTGATCACGGTCAGTGACGCATTCGACACGGGGAGCTTGCGGTATAGCGCCAGCGGCGCGCCCAGCACACCGATCACCGCTGCGGCGATAACCGCCGCATGTGTGACGATGAGTACACACGCTGAAGCACCGTGAGTCACCTCCAGGAGATGGAGACCCTCCAGCGCCCGATCCCTCACGTCAGCTAGTCTCTCAGCGGAGGGCATTGAGAAGACATCGGGATTCCTGATGTATGTCTCATAGGCATCCGGAAAACGGATCGCAATCTCGCCAAAGGTCAGACGGTCCCAGGGCGGGATGGCCCACTCATCGAAGTGACTGTCCCGCACCAATGGCGCGTCCAGTCCGCTGGCCATCCGCAGAATCTCGGCTGTCTCCACGGCGCGCTGCAGCGGGCTACTAACCACGGCCACGTACGGCCTGCGCGGAAGCGCGCGGGCCTGGTCAGTCACCTGCTCTCGGCCCTGCGCGTCCAGGCCGATTCCAGACAGTCGCCCCTGGTGACGATGCTCTCGGTTCCATTGCGTAGCACCGTGCCTAACGAAGTACACTTCCATCAGCACATTCCCTGATCTCACCACCGCAGTATGCCGTGCAAAGAGTGTCGCGCAGTACGGTTCACCTGTCGCTCACGGCAAGCTGACGGGCTCCCAGGACCCCAGCAATCAGGCAGGCAGCCGCCGTGATCAGAAACATAGGGGCGATGCCAACCGCCTCGGCAATGACGCCACCCAGCGCCGGGCCGGCTGTCATCCCAATCCCGTAGATCGCCTGGTGAACGCCCATCGCCGTACTGCGCTCACGCTCATCAACATGCTCGATCGACATGCCCAGCAGCACCGGGTACACGGCGCCCTGGAACAGACCCTGTACACCCTGCGCCACAAACAACAGGCCCAGCGTCGGCGCGACTGCAACACCTGCGATTCCCAGACACATCATCACGAAGCACACGACAACCATGCGTCGCGCACCGATCCTTCTGATCGCGGCTGCAGTGACCAGATTGCCCAGGATGCCGACAACCATGTTGCCGCTCACCAGCAGGCTGAGAGCGACATCGGTCGCCCCAAGTCTTTTAGCCAGGATCGGGGTGAATCCCAGCGTCGTCGCCCACGATGCATACTGTGCGACCGTTGAGAGAAGTGTCGGCGTGATGACGTCGCGTCGCATCGAGAGGCGCACAAAACCGTGAAGCGAGGGACGCCTCCCCTCACGGGCTTGCTCTTTGAAGGGCAGTATCGTCAACAAGGCGAGCCCGGCGCTAACCGTGGCAATCGTGAAGGCGAGCGAGTAACCGCCTGCGGCATTGAGCCAGCCATTGGCGCCAGTGGCCAGTACCCTCCCCGCAGATGACGCCAGATTGAGTGTGGCGCTTGCCTGTACCGCAAGATCGGGCGGGAATAGACTGCTGAATCCAACTACGAGCAATACCCAGACTCCAGCCGCCAGCCCCGTGATCGCTCGGCCCGCGATCAGTCCGTTGATGTGCCCAGAACTACCCATCACGAAGGCGCCCAGACCCGCCATCGCGATACCAGCCAGAATGAACGGCTTCCGTCGACCAACCCAGTCAGCAACAATGCCCAGCGGGATGCGAATCAACGTCTGCCAGAGGCCGTACTGCGCAATCACAATGCCCACTAGCTCAAGATTGTCCGGACTCTTGCTTTCCGCGTATGTGGACAGCGTAGGAACGTAGAGATAGAGCGCCATCCAGTACAGAAAGCATGCACCGACGAAGAGCGCTCTTGCTGCTCGGTTCTCTGTCACGCCGGTACTGGCAGTCGTAGCTGCCACATCGGCCCCCAACTCAGCCATCCAGATTCCGTCTCCTCAAAGATGATATTCCTCCGTCCAAACCAGGTTAGCAGGCGCCGAAGCTCGAACGCTCCGGGCCACGTGCAACGCCATCTCATAGCACGCCGGAGGACCGCGGACCATCGTCGGTTCCCCCGGCGGACAACTGACGGACTGGTTCGGATTCTACAGCAGGGCGTCGCCCCTGGCCAGCGAGCCCATAGGATCCCACGGGGGTAGTGCAACAGGATCCGTCTCGAGTACCTCGAGAAGCTCCGGGGACAGATACCGTCTACTCACTGTCAGCTCATACAGATACTCACTGAACCAACGATCGGTCATGATCATGTAACCCTTGTCGCCAAGATCGGTTCCCCAGCTGTTCTCGACGCGCCACTTCATCGGACGGCCCCCATCATCCAGGTCCACTCCTGTCAGAACCATAGCGTGAGTCATCCGACTGTGGCCATAGTCCAGTCGTCGTGCCTTGTCAAGGCCAAGATTGGTTCCATAGACCAGCTCGTAGTCGTAGACATCCAAATCCATGACGCCCAGATCGTGCTCCAGCCATTTTCCAACATCACAGCCAAACCAGACAGGCGTACCATCGACTATCATCTGGACGGCGGCCTGCTTCATCACCTCAATGTCCACGTTCAGGTAGCGCACTCCGCGGCCGCCGACAACATTGCCCAGGTGCTGGACGGTGTACAGCCGATTGTACTCCTTGTTCCCTGTGGGCGCATTGATCAGGCAGACCATGTCATCCAGCGTCGCCGCGATATACTCTCGAAAGAAGTGCAGGGGCGTGATCCTGCCATATCGATGGAAAGCCTTATCCTTATCGCGCCACTCCCAGAGGAAACTCACTGGCGGTTGCCCCAGATGAATGGCCAACATCCTGTAGAATTCAGCCAGCATGTCGTCTTTGGCAGAGCGCATGTCATCGACCCGCGCGCCAGATGCTGCTTGTTCACGGAGCACCCACGCCCATTCCCTCAGCTTCGCTGCCAGGACCTCGTTCATATCCCGGGTACGCCCGCTGCTGGCAGTCTCAGGCATCACTGACTTGGGGACAACGCCGTACTTCTCCACCAGATTCACGAACATGTCCCACTGCCCAGCATCACTGATGGGATCGGCCAACAACCACATGACCAGTCGTCCATCAAGGGGCTCGTTGATCGTACTGATGATACCCTCGAGGAAGTAGTTGGCTTTCTCCAACTTGTCCCAGAACATCAGATAGGTCTGGGAGAGCTCGAACTGCTCCAGATTGAGGCTCTTCATCGCCAGCAGTCGCAGCGTGTTGAGGCCAGCGAACAACCAACACCGCCCACTCGAATTCTGATTCGTCGCCTCAGGTGTCTCAATGAGATGCGAGTATGTGTGGCTCAGGTTGCTCACTGCATGCTGATTGAGCGCGACGGAGGCCACTCCGTTCTTGACTACTGCATTGAGCGCCAGTCGATTCTTCGGCTCTGCGGAGAACCGCACGGCGAAGCTGCGCACATCATCTACCTCGATCTGGTCTTTCACGACGTTGCCTCCTTGTGCAAACCAGCCCTCTCGTAGAAGCCATCACCCATATTGGTCAATTGATGACTCGGAATGAGTCCATGTAGAACTGAAGGTCATCCCACACGGCAAGCGACTCTCCCGCTCTGGGTATGTAGTCCACCTCAACCACGTAGTAGTGGTTGTCGCCTTCCGCAAACAGCGCCCAGCGCTCGATCGACACATTTCCCTCTGCGCCGTCCACCAGCGCATCCTCCATCTGCCAGCTCACCTGCATCAGCACATACGCACTCGCATCATTGGCAACAACCCGGTTCACGCCATTGATCTGGATCTGTCCCCACTCCATTGCAACACCGGCAAGCGTGTAGTTGGGCGCCACAGCCTTGTCGACAGCCAGAACAGTAATCTCATTGTACCGATGGAACACCATAGTCCCCAAGGTGGCTTCGAGCGCATCCAGGTCGATCTCCTGCCCGTTCTCGCGAGTGCCGGCGATGTACTCCAGTCTCACCGGCTGACCGTATCGAATGCGGTAGACTGGCTGGGTGTCCCACGCAGATCCTCTGTAGCCGCCGCGTTCGATAAAGAGATCACGATAGGTCATCTTCTCGATCCCTTCCCACCCACGGCGAGGTCGTGCGATGACAAACCCGTCATCACGGAAGACCCCAAATGAGTCGGCGTCAAGTCCATAAGCTTCATCTGCGGATAGGGCAATCTCGCGTGTGTCTATGCTGAGGGTATCTCCGCTGCTCGCTGCAGCCAGAGCCACTCGTTGGTTTTCCCGGTCGGCCCTGTAAATGGTGACGGCCCCGCTGATCACTGCCCCGGCCAACCCTCCACACACGGTCAGCATCGTGCCCAGAAGACCAATCAGCGCCGCTCGCACTGCGACTTGAGGCTTCTTGCCTTCCGCCATCCACAACCTCCAGCAGGCCGCATCGCGCACCATCCTCAGCGGATGACACGAAACGAATCCATGTACGCTTGCAGGTCATCCCACACCTGCAGGGACTGTCCACTCTGCGGGGTATATACAATCTCGACGACGAAGTATGACTCGTCCGTCTCCGCAAACAGAAACCAATCCTCCACAGCGATCGTCCTGGTTCGGCCATCAATCCGGACATCGCCAAACGTAGACGCTCCCTGAACGACGATGAAGTCACTCGCAGCCGGGGCGATCAATCGGTGCAAGCGGCTGCTGCTGTAACGCATCGTCCACAGCATAGCCTGAGGCAGGTTATGGATCCCGAGCTGTGACTCGACATCGCGATCGAACACGTTGACGATGATCTGAGTGTGATACGGCACGGTCCAGGGCGCACTCCCGTACAGAGCATCGAGCGCTAGCACCATATCCTCGCCCATCGGATGTCCGTTGATCGTGCTCTGACGATCAAGTTCCACCTCGATCGGGTCTCCATAGCGCATCCTGTAGACCACTTGACCGCCTAGCTCATCATCTGACACAACATTGCCCGTCTCGGCAAGCTGATCCGCGAGGGTCAGCTGCTCAAGATCTCCCCACCCCCTCAGCGGACGGTACAAGGCAAGCCCCCTGTCCAGGTCCACATAGTAGGCTGCTGGATCGAGAGCCGCGGCTTCCTGTCGCGTAATGAAGATCCCGCCGGTATCGATGCTCAGGGCCTCTTCACTTTCGGCCGAGTCGACACTCACCTGCTGCATCTTGCGCTCGAGCTGGTACACGGTCACCGCGCCACTGATAAGAGCGCCGCCAACACCACCACATACGGTCAGCAACGTACCCAGCAGCCCGATAATGGCCAGACGCACTGCATTCGACCTATCCTTTCCTTCTTGCGCCTCCGACTTACCTGATTCACCAGCGCGTTGTGACCCGTCAATGTCAGTCATCACTCTACCTGCCACTCATGGTTTGGGCGGCGCCGTCTGGCCTACACGACGCATGCCTGCGAGTTCTGCGGCCGTATGGTGACCGTCACGCCGAATGGGGTGTATAGATCACGAACGTCCTGAGCCTAACCGGCACCCGAGGCGCCTCCGGGTTCTAGCTTCATATCACCAGGGCAGGTACACTTTGGGGAATTTGGCAACGACGGTGTAGCACGGATCGACCACGTTGCCGATCCGCATAGTTCCCACCTGCGCATTCAGCTGCCACGCATCCTCTCGCCGGAACCCGTACTCGGACGTCAGCCAGTTGAGCAGTTCGATTTGAGACAGACGGACGCAATCCATCAGCGGTCGCGTGCTCCCAGCCACCATGATGTGCGTCGCATCCTCAAGCCGCGGCCACTCCGCCTTGCGCCCTTTGAGCACCTCAATGTCCAGTGTGACTTCGGCAGGCGCCTCCACCGCGGTGCCGTTCAACTCTCCATCGCCCTGCAAAGCGTGGACGTCTCCAAAGGCCAGGTAAGCACCCCTGGCCCAGACAGGCAGATGGAGCGTTGTGCCTTCCTTGGTCTCCACGCAGTCCAGATTCCCACCGTACTCGCCCGGTGTCAACGTGGGAAGCACCCGCCCGAAGCGAGGAGCGACACCGATTGAGCCGATGAAGGGAGCCACAGGAACCTCAACTCGCCCAATCTGGCTGTCAGGCAACTCCAGTATGGCCACACCCCGCTCTAGGTCGATACGCCACTCGTACCAGACACCCTCGATCGGCGCATTGTAGAGCAACATATGCCCGGGCCCCTCTCCGGTCAACGATCCAAAATGGGGTGACTGTTTGCTGATGCCCAACTCTCGCGTGATGCGAATGCGGCGGATGTGTACCGAGAGAAGGTCGCCCTCTTCCGCGCCATCCACATAGATCGGTCCGACCACAGGATTCGATTCCCTGAGCGATGTACCGGGAACCCGCTGCTTCTTATGGTCGGGCAGATCCTCGCCTTCCGCGTTCAGGCCAAATGCATCCAGTGTCTCCGCAATGACTGTGTCGCCGCTTTGAATGTGCAGGGCTGGTTCGTTCGGGCCAAACGTGTAGTAGTACAGATCAGGCTCCAGGCGATAGGTTGCCATAGCAGCATCACCTCCAGTGAGTGGTCGCCGGCGTCGGTACATCGAGTTCCGATGCAGTAGATCGTGTTCAGTATATGCCGAAATGCCCGTTAGTCAATCGTGCGGCGGGAATGGGGCAGCGCATTCACACACATGCTCTTCTGACAGGGTTGGTGAGTCTCTGACGATGGACAGGAGCGTCAAATCGAGATATACTCACGTCCAGATTGTACGTGAGGTGATGAGGGAGGACTATGCGACCCAAGGATCGAATGCTGGCGGCGCTTGACCGATGCGAGCCTGATCGTCTGCCGGCTACCACCCATCACGTCATGGACTACTTCCTGGATACATATCTCAATGGGGTGAGCTGCCAGGAGTTCTTCGACATGTTCGGACTGGATCCGGTCCTGTGGACCCTTCCTCTGGCGCCCGATCCTGAGCGCGGCCAGTCCAGTGTCGACCTCCCGGCGGGCTTCCTGGGCAGTGTGCATCTCATGACCGACGAGTGGCGTGTCCAGATAGACAGATTGCCTCATGACCGGTACAACACCGAGCGTGTCAGCTTCGCGACGCCAGTAGGCACCCTCTCTATGGTTCTTCAGAGCAATCAACATACAACGTGGGTCACAGAACACCTGGTCAAGCGGAAGGAAGACATCGAGATCATCGCTCGCTACTGTCCTTCACCGAAATGTGATGTTTCGGCCGTCATGGCGTCTGCGGAGACATTCGGCGATAGGGGATTGGTACGCGGTCATATCCCGGGGTTCGACTTCTGGGGTCAACCAGGATGCTGGCAGGACGCCACGTGCCTCGTCGGCACAGAGGAGTTGATACTTGCCACCTTCGATGACGCTATGTGGGTCCACGAGCTGCTGCACATTCTCCAGGGGATGAAGCTCACATTCGTCGACTCACTGGCTGGTGCGCCATACGATCTACTTGAGTTGGGCGGTGGCGCTGCGTCAAGCACTGTCATATCACCGCGGATTTTCGACCGATTCGTCGCCCCCTACGACGCACCATTGATCGAGCGATCTCACGCGGCCGGTCAGCGCATCGTCTACCATACGTGTGGGGGTATGATGCCATTGCTCGAACGGATCGCCGATATGCGGCCTGATGCTATGGAGACACTCACGCCGCCTGCTATGGGCGGCGACGTCGATCTGTCCGAAGTGAAGCGTCGCATTGGCGATCGGGTTTGCCTCATCGGAGGATTCGATCAGTTCCACTACTTCCTGGGATGCACACCGGATGCGACACGCAGAGAGGTGCGCCGCTGCTTCGAGGCTGCCGGATCCGGAGGCGGCTTCATTCTGGCGCCGTCGGATCACTTCTTCGACGCCGACGTGAGACTCATCCAGGCCTTCGCGGACGAAGCCCAATCCTGCACCTACTAATAGATGGGATCGACGAGCGATCGACATCCCTGCGCCACACGACCCCGGGCCACGCCGATGGGGAGGTTCATCTGTGGAATCCTATCCAGTTCCACTCCGCGAGACGCGCATTGAGATGCGCGTGGTGAATTCACGGTTCATCGCAACCGTGGCCCCCGTCTTTTCAGTCGATGAGGCAAAGGCATTCATTGGGCGAGTGCGCGAGGAATTCGCCGACGCCAGCCACAATGTACCCGCTTACATCATCGGGCACGGCGCTACCGTGACCGCTCACTGTTCTGATGGCGGGGAACCATCAGGAACCGCCGGTCGACCCGCCCTGGCCGTGTTGCGAGGCAGCGGGCTGGGGGACGCCGCCGTGGTTGTGACCAGGTACTTTGGGGGCACGAAGCTGGGCACCGGCGGACTCGTGAGGGCATATGGGGACGCTGTACGTGAGGTCCTGGCCGCACTGCCCCGGGCGGAACGCGTTCCCACACATGTCGTCCTGATTGCCGTGCCGTACTCTCTTTACGAGCTCGTACGTCTGGCGATCGAGTCGCATCGCGGCGTTCTTCTCGACGCGGAGTTCGCGGCCGACGTGACGATTACCGCTACCTTCCCTGTTGGCAGAATCGACGACTTCCAGTCTGCGCTCAACGAGCTCTCGCGCGGGACTCTCCAGGGGGAGATCGTGGATACGCGTGACGCCATCGTTCCACTTCTACCTGACGGCGCCAGAGAATAGGCAAGCCTTCGTCATCAAAGCACCGATACCGCCGCACCAATCGAATAACTGTCGCATGAGATGCGTTCATGATATAGAAGTGACTGGAACAGAACGGTGAAGGCTGCCACATCGCCCCAGGAGCTGGAAACGATCTTGCGAGCGCAGCGTGGCGACATGGACGCGTTCGAGGAGATTGTACGTTCGTACCGGGCGGGGGTAGTGGGCATGGTCTATCGGATGTTTGGTGATGCGGCTTTGGCCGAGGACGCAGCGCAGGAGGCGTTCATCAGAGCCTGGCGGCGACTCGATAGCTACCGCCCCGTTGCGCCGATCCGCAACTGGCTGTATCGCATCGCGATTAATGCCGCTCGCGATTCCTTGCGGCGCGAACATAAAACGGTCGACATCGAGGAGCTGCCTCTACCAGCGTCTGGACTGGACCCGGCAGCAGCTATGATACATTCCCAGCGGATTCACCGCGTGCGGCAGGCGATACGGGCGCTGCCCGTTGGCAGCCGCGAGGTCCTCATCTTACGCGAGTACGAGGACCTGTCGTACCGGGATATCGCTCGGGTGCTGGATATTCCGATTGGGACAGTGATGTCTCGCCTGCATACCGCCCGTCAATCACTACGCGAAAACCTTGCTGAGTTTCTGGAGACCCAATGAGCGATCACATCTCATACTGGCTCGATGCATACCGTGACGGAGAGTTGAGCGGCACTCTCCTGGAGACCGTTGAGGCGCATCTGGCCGAGTGTGCGGAATGCCGACGCGAACTGGACCTGCTGGACGCACTGTACTCTGTCCTGCAAGATGCCCGCCCACCGGTGCCCGTCGTCAGCGAGGATGATTTTGTGCTGCGGGTTCGGGCCCGTCTGAACAAGTCGACTGGACCAGCGGGCGGGATGGAGTTCATCAAACTGGGCTGGAGGGTGTTCCCCTTTGCCCTGGGTGCATTGTGGGCATTCGGCCAGTCCGTCTTGCTGGTCACGAGTGGACTTCTGTATGCCCAGCGCGCGTTCCCCGTTGCTGGGGCTGTGCTGGCACCGCTCAGCTATGACGGTCCCGCGGCGGGCAACATCCTCCAGAGCTTCGGCGCCATCCGAATACTGGACGGTGTCGTGCATGTGGTCTGGGGGGGCTTGTCGAAACTGAGCCCGCTGGTGCTGACAGCCGCGTTCGAGATAGGGCTCTTGGTGAGCGTCGGGTTGCTTTGGTGGAGTTGGATAGCATCGTGGTGGGCGCGACGTCAACACCTCCAGATGCAGGCCGAAGATCGGACGTGAAGGAGGTTGAGGCGATGGATCATATTCAGGTGCTGAAACGGGCGTGGCGGACGCTCTGGCAGTACCGGGCGCTTTGGGTGTTCGGTATGATATTGGCCATCACCGCGAGCGGTACAGGCTCCAATGCCACGGTTAGCGGCGGCGGAGGAGGAGGCGGGGGAAATGGAGGCGGATCCGGCAACGGGCAGGGCATCCAGCCGGGCTGGATTCCACTCCCCGGAGCGACGATGCCTCAATGGCTACCGTGGCTGCTAGTAGCCATCGGATTACTGATCGTGGGCGCGATCCTGGTGGCGGCCGTCGCGACGACCATCGCCCGCAACGTGGCACGGGCGTCTCTGATTTGTATGGTAGACGACCACGAAGAGACGGCACAGATACGATCGGTAAGAGAGGGGTTCCGGATGGGCTGGTCGCGCGCCGCGTGGCGCATCTACCTGGCCAACCTGGTACTCGATCTGCCACTGACGCTGCTTTTCCTGATGTGCTTCACGTTGGCGGCGCTGCCCCTATTGCTGTGGATCACGCGATCCAACGTGCTTGGGATTGTAGGGACGGTGGCTGCGATCGGCTTGCTCGTGCTCGTCGTGATCCTTGCCATCATCGTGGGTGTCGTTGTCAACACACTCAAGGAGTTCTTCTGGAGACGATGCGCCCTCGAGAACGTCAGCGCAATTGACGGCATCCGTCAGGGTGTGGCATTCGTCCGGGGCCACTTGCGCGATACGGTCGTGATGTGGCTGCTGATGGTCGGGATCCGGATCGGATGGACTATCCTGATGATCCCAGTGTCCCTGCTGCTGCTCGTGCCGTTTCTCCTGGTCGGCGCTGTCCTCGGCGGCCTACCCGGCCTGGTCGTAGGCGCCATCAGCAGCCTGTTTCTGAAGGGACCGTGGCCGTGGGTGGTCGGGGCCGCGATTGGTATCCCCGTCGCGATCCTCATCATCGGGGCGCCGTTCGTATTCCTCAGTGGAATCTTCGAGACCTACAAGTCCACAACCTGGACCCTCGCCTACCGGGAGATGCGGGCTCTGGAATACGTGGCCAGGACGCCCAGGGCTGCCGCTGCCGAACCGCCGCGGTGACCCGAAGCATCCCCGGCTAGTTCCAGCGTGGAGCGGTCTCTCGGCCGTTCGCGGCCAACCACCACAGATAGTGCTCCCTGCCCCGATCTGAGGATAGTCGTGTACCGTGCTAGATCGGCCCTCCAAACCGACCTACACCCCAGACAACGTACGCAACCAAGACTAGCACGACAAATGCCGCGAATAGCCCGACAGCCGCATAGTCGATCCATCCCATCGTCTGCTCGTGAAGGTAGGTGCGACGTGGGCTGCCGGAAAACGCCTTTGACTGCAGCACGATCTCAAGTTGTTGCGACTTCACCAATGCGCCCAAGATCAGTGGGATCGCTATCCTGGCATACACGCGCAATCGCCTCAGCGGTCCCATCTCCTCGAATGCGAGGCCGCGCAGCCGCTGCGCCTCAATGACGGACTGCAGCTCCGCAAAAAGCAGCGGCACGAACCGCAGCGTGGTGGAGAACACGAAGGCCAGCTTATAGGGTATCCGCGCACGGACCATTCCTGCCACCATGCTATCCACATCCGTCGTGAACACCCCAAGAGGAATCACCAGCATCAGTGATACAGTCTTGAACACGACATTGAGCCCATAGAGGAGGCCTTCCAGGTTCAGTCCGCCGCCTCCTATCAGCCACCAGGATTGCGGGAACGTCACCAGCCGTGTCAACTGAGCCGTGCCGAGAAGTCGCTTGACCTGGGTTGTGTTGAAGAACCCGTGCATCAGCAGAATCAGTACACAGAATGGCGCCAGTGTCTGCAGAACACGCCGGATAAATGCGATCTTAACCCCGGCAAGTAGGCAGGCGAAGACAACAGATGCTGCTAGACACCCTCCCAAGAGCGGGCTCTCCCACAGGAACGCGATAACGGTTAGCGCGCCCATTAGCACCATTTTGGATCGGAAGTCGAGCCGCGTGAATACTGAGTCACGCTCAACCGTCTGAAACTTCAGAAGTCCGATGGTACACCGCCTTTCGGTGCACATCTCAAGGAGGCAGCGACCTCTTCGGGCGTAATCAGCGGCAACTTCTCCGCAACGAGCTCCTCAAGGGATCGGGCCAGCAAGACAGCCTGGGGTGGCACTAGATATGTACTCCGCAGCAGGTCTATGGCGTGAAAGGCCTCCCTTATCGGTGCGTCTAGCAGCACCTTCCCTTCACTTAGGACAACCACTCGCTCTGCGTACTCGGGCATTAAGTAAAGATGGTGAGTGATGACGATGACGGTCTTGCCAGCGCGGTGAAGCCTTCGGGTCATCTCGAGTACGGTCAACGCCCCCTGGTAGTCCTGGCCAGTCGTCGGTTCATCTAGAATGATCACCTCAGGTCGCAGCGCGAGCACCGCGGCGATAACCACCGCTGCCCGGTCGCCACGGGGCAATGACAGGGGATGGGCGTCTCGTCGATCCAGCAGTCCCATCGTCTCCAGGCTCTCGGTAACACGGACCTCAACTTCCTCATCGCGGTAGCCAGTATGGCGCAGCGCAAACCCTACCTCATCACCGATTGTCGAGCTGAAGATCTGCGTATCTGGGTTCTGGGCAACATAGCCGATCCGTCTCGCCAGGGCGCTCACGCGAGTCGCGCGTGTATCCCGGCCATCCGCAATCACAGTCCCCTGTTTGGGCTGTAGCAGGCCAACCAAGTGCTTGACCAGAGTGGTCTTTCCGGCGCCGTTCTGCCCGGCGATCAACACGTACTCGCCCTTGCGGATATCGAGCGAGACCCCCCTGAGTGCAGGTGTACCATCCGCATAATCGAAGTGCACGTCCCGGACAGAGATGATGGTTGGACGGCTCACGTCAGGCGATGAAGAGGGTATGGCCGGCACAGCCACTCCACACTGGTGACCAAGTCGAACCAGTGTCGCCCTCCCTTCCTCATAGCTGACCGGCAGTGCTTGCTGCTCCACTCCACGTTGTCGCAGAATGTGTAGTATTCTGGTCACCTGAGGCGGACGCACATGGTACTGATCCAGAAGATCGACGCGGGAGAATATCTCGCCCGGCGTGCCAATCGCAATGACCTGTCCCTCAGCCAACAGCAGGATTCGATCAGCGTACTCAGCCAACTGCTCGGACGCATGGCTGACCAGCAGCACAGCCACGCCGTATGACCGATTGAGCGCACTGACCGTGGCGAAGACGTCCTGTTCACCCACCGGGTCGAGCTGTGAGGTCGGCTCGTCCAGCACCAGGAGCTGGGGTTGCAGAGCCAGCGCAGCAGCGATCGCCAACCGCTGCTTCTGACCACCGGATAGCTCCTGAGGGTGACGCTTCTCGGCGCCGGAGAGCCGAGTCGCGTCCAGGACCACGGGTATCCGTCGCAGGATCTCCTCACGCGGCACACACGTGTTCTCGAGGGCAAACGCGACCTCGTTCTCGACGGATGTAGCAACGAGCTGTGTCTCAGGGTCCTCGAATACCTGCCCCACGTGTCGGGCCAGCGTCGCCACCGGGTTAGTCAGCGTATCCAAATCGGCCACGGTGATTCGGCCAAAGAACCGTCCACCGTGGAACTGAGGAACGATTCCGTTCAGCGAGAGACACAGGGTGGTCTTGCCCGCCCCAGTCGGTCCGATCACTCCGATGAACTCACCCTCTCCAATCTCGAGCGATACATCGCGCAGGACCAATCCGGGTGATCGCGGGTAAGCATATGACACCGCATCCAGGACCGCGATGGGGTCGCTCACGGGATCTCTCTTGTGAGACAGCGGGACCCAGCCACTAACGCTCCAGCTAATACAGCCCGTGGGCTGGCTTCACCAGTCCGACGGCTCTCAGCCCTGTGATAACACCAGTACCAATCACAGTACCTACGAGCGCACGGAAGAGGTTTTCGACAGGGATGATTGGTATCAGTGCAATCCAGACTTCCTCTGGCCAGTTCTGGATCGTATACAGTATCGACGTCGCGCTCAGGTGCGACAGCCCGGCGATGATCCATGTGCCGAAGAAGAGCCCCGCCGAGACGCACAGTACGTTCCGATTCCCGATCCATCGGGCGAACAGTCGTCGCGTGGGCAACGCAAACAGAAGGATTGATGACCAATTGACGAACGAGTTGAGCACAGCGACACGCAGCCCGACCCCGTTGACATACACTGCCCGGCCGACAAATAACAACAGTTCGGCCACGAAGATAACCGTAAGGATGGTCCACCACCACTTGCGTCCTCCGACTGGGCGACCCATCGCCCCAGCAGCGAAACTCGCCACGGTAGCCGCCCAGACTGAGGCGGGCCACGCCGATCCTGCCGTATAGGGTGCCATAAAGACGCCGAGCAGTCGACCCACACCTGTCGCGACAGCGCCCGCAATCGGCCCGAGTATCCAACCGACGAGCGCGAAGATCGTCTGGCTCAGGGGGAAACTCCCGCCCAAGCTAAGCATCACTGAGAAGGGCACGAATCCCAGAGCTGTCACGACGGCAGCCAGCACCACCACGTACGCGATTGGAGCGCCGTCAATCGCCGGCCCGCCGATCAGTCTGACGTCTCGCTCCTCACCCTTCGGTTTCTCGACCATTCCCCATCCTCCTGCCTCGAAATGCGCAGTTCACAGATCTCACAGCCAACACTCGTCGTTTCCGTGCCCATCGGTGCACCACACGATGGTGCAAGTCTATACAACGCTGTTCAAATGTCAACGATGCGCAGTCAGCGTTCTCGCGCCACGATCTCATCGTGCTATAATCCGCAATTACACAGGCACGGCCTGCCACCCAGTCGGGGCAGGCCCCCAGTAGATAGTGACAGGAGGAAGGGCATGGTCATCGACATCCTGAGGTTCGTTGCGGCACTGGGCACAATCGCTGTTGGCGTATACTCTCTCGTACGGCCAGACAACATCCGCGGGTTCACAGGTCTCGAGGCGACAGGACCGAGGGGAATCACCGAAATTCGCGCTGTACTGGGTGGAGTCTTCATCGGCCTGGGTGGAGCGGCTCTGCTGCTCGACGCTCCGCCAGCCTATCAGATGCTGGGCATCACTTACTTAGTCGTCGCACTGATTCGATGCTTCTCAATGTTCCTGGATCGGTCGGTCGTCACGTCCAACGTCTTGAGCGCCCTGGTCGAGATCGTGTTCGGAATCATTCTGATGGTCTAATCGAGCGCTCGACGCGCTGCGCCCGGTGTGAGAGGCTTGCTGCACCTGGTGAGAGAGCGCCCGCGGCATGCCTTGCCCACAACGAACAGACTGTGACATAGACAGGCTCGGCCGCCTGCAGCAGCCGAGCCTGTTTTCTGGTCTATCGTGATCTATGAAGCGGGAATACAGAGGGACGCACCTGCGCGAATGTAGTTCAGATTCAGAATATGGTTGCACTCCGCAATCCGCCACATGCTGACACCGTAGTGCAGCGAGATGCGATACAGATTCTCGCCAGCGACTACCGTATGGTAGCTCGCACAGGTACACTCACTCGGTGGGGTCCCACCGAATTGCCGCGCGCACGTCGGACCAGGCGCGATGGTGGCATACGCGTTCGGAATGGCCAACACGAGCCCCGGGTGAATCAGAGCAGGGTTGACGATGCCATTGTATGAAATGATCGCCGCCGGACTTACACCGTACGCTCGTCCAATGCACCAAATCGTCTCACCGGCCTTCACCGTATGGTAGCCCAAGGTTGACCACGTTGCAGGCTTGGCGTACGCCGGCGCAAAGGCGAGGAGCAACAAGCTCAAGACGATTACACTTATCAAGACCATCCTTCTCATCGCAGACCTCCCTGTGCAGATTTCGCAACTCACGTAAGGCGATACCTACATCATTATACGGCAATTCTTCGTGGAAATCAATACCCAATGTGCTCCACTTTTCTTGCAGATCTAACCCCGTGGCGCCCCGCGCCCACATTGTGCGCCCGCGACAACGTCCTCACTTTCTTAAAACCCGGAAGTTTTAACGCTGGGTGACTATCGAAGGCTTGACCCGCCCTTTGAATTCCACTATAGTACAGGCGTCCTACGGAGTCAGTCATGAGTATGGACATCCGCACCTACCCGAACGTCGGCTTCGGCCGGTGGTCGCCCCTATCTGTCCGACATCGCTGCGAGGAGGCACGCTGTTGAGCGAGACGCTACATCGTTTGAAGGCGCGCATAGGCAGCCTGAAGGGTGTCGCGATTATCACGCTGGTCATCCTAAGCGTTGCGCTGGTCTTTGACCTGCGCCTCCTCGCGTCGGCGCTCAGCAATCCGGGTGATCCTGAGCATGTCCCGCTTCACAGTGTTGCCTTGGAAGAAGTGGAAGTCGGCAGATTCGTGTCGGTCAGTGGCTATGCGAAATATGACCGTGGCTACCCTGTCTACATGAATGGCAGGGTCCAGGCAACCTACTACTTCATACTGGATGACGAGACCCGGCACCTGATTGTTGTACGAACCAGCACGGACACCTTTCGTGACCGTCTTCCACAGAATACGACAGTGTTCGGCATGATACGAGAGGCATCTCCGCGCTTGCGTGAGCTGATTGAAGCCGATCTGCCCGCCATTCGCGCATCTGGGTACCAGACGACCTCCGCGATATTCCTCGAGGAAGGGGCCCGACCACCTGACTCGTTCGCCACCTTCTCCACAGCCGTGGTTCTGCTGCTCTGCATGATTCCGTTCTTGACGGTCTTCCTGTTCCCCAGCCTCGTGTTCGTTCCGATGCCAGTGGATACCATCTGGCATCGGGAACAGGACAAGAATGTCAGCCACGCTGTACGGGCTTACGGACGCTTCTTCCGCCTGGACCCCCGGAATCCCATGCCTGAATTGCGGGGCCGTACTCGCCGGGCGAACTTCACACCCGTCAACATCAAGCCTGTCGGCGACGGTCGGCTTCTGGTCTACCCACTCCAGGACGCCAGAGCCTGGTCCGAGGCGGTCCGGTCAGGTCAGGGTGACCGAAAGAGACGCCGTCGAAAAAAGCTGTGGGGCATTGTGATCGATGAGACCAATTTCATCGACATCGAACCGGGCATGCTCTATGCCTGGCAGGATCATTGGTCACTTCGTTTCCGCTATTCCGTGGGACGTGCCAGACCCGAGGTGCTGCTCCTGGCATTTGACAACGCTATCGCGCAGGCCGAGTGTGCCGACCGCTTGCGGGACCTGGGATTCACGGTCGGCATGTGGATTGCGTAGCCCCTCGCATCGCCGCACCAGGTTCGGCTGACGGACCACCACGATCCTGAAACCGCCTCCCTGACCAACCACTGTCAGTAGGTTATCGACACAGGAGTCCCGATTTCCGCCCACTCGTAGAGTAGTCTGGCCTCGTATGTTCCCACCACAATACACCCATACGAGACTGGCCTACCGAGGTGACCGGCCCATAGCGTTTGGCCGCTGGACATCACCGGAAGCGCGTGTATGCCGTTCTCTGTCGGCCCGGCCCAATAGATGCCCATCCAGTAAGGCATCCAGATATTCCACGTTGAGCCATACGCATTCGGGAACTTGCTCTGGATCCGAAAACTGCCTGTTCGAGTGTAGTAGGGAGCAGCGCCACTCGATATGACGAACGAGTAGACGAGCGAGTCGCCCTGATAGGCATAGAGATGCTGCTGCGACAGGTTAATCAGGAGGCGCTTGGCGCCTCCGTACGACGGAGCTGCCTGGGTGTGACCAGAGATCCGCAGTGTCTGACCCACCACGATTCGTGACGGATTGGAGATCCCGTTCAGCACAGCGAGGGCGGCCGCAGTCGTACCATAGCGGGCGGCAATAGAGCTTAGCGTGTCGCCGCGTTGAACGGTGTAGCTCGTGCCCGATGGGACTGCCGGAGCGTCTGGTGCGCCGCCAGCCGCTGGCAGACTGAGTCTCTGACCCGGATAGATGACCGAGGACCCATTCAGCCCGTTCGCCTGCATCAGCGACCACAGACTCACACCGTAGTTGAGCGCAATTCGGCTCAACGTGTCGCCTGGCTGAACCACATATGTTCCCGATGGGGCCGACGGGTTGGTCACCACAGTCGCCGGGCTCCCGCTACCAGTCTGCGGGATCGTAAGCCGCTGCCCCACATAGATCACATTCGACGACAGGCCGTTGACCGATATGATCGCGTTGACGTTCGTCCCGTACTTCAGCGCGATGCGGAAGAGGTTCTCTCCCGGCTGAACAACATGCACCGTTTGCGCCTGGTCAAGCAAGCGCGCGTCAGACCCCGCATGCACGGCCGTCGTACTGGTGATGAGCAGGACCAGAGTGACTATCGCAGCACGCCACCAGGTCTTCATGCCTACCTCCTCCAACACGCCCGTTATCCACTGCCGAGAGCGCTGTCGCTGCAACAACGCCAATATACACCCCTTCGGCATCACTGGCAATACTGAGCTAGCTTTAGGGCCTGCTGTGAAGGCCTCGTGGGAGAGTGTTGGGAAACCCATCGCCAGGTCAGTTGGTGGGGCGAATCCACTAAGGATTGGCACAATTCGTAGCCATCATCCCTAGTGCAGGGCTGTTCCGGGCAGAAAGTGGGACGTCAGCCGTGATGTCTCATTTCGACTCGTTTTGCCACACTCTCCTCGTGGTTGCCTGGACTGGTTCGCGATGGTACACTCATCTCTGGCAAACCACCCTGCCACGTGGGAGGCTCGTAGCCCAGCAAGACTGCCAGCCACACAACCCAGCAGCTTCATCAATTATGCCTGCTCGAATCGGAGTGAGTACCTATGGCCGTTGACCACTCGTCGGAACGCGCAATGTTCGAGGCAGTCCTCCACCCATGGTATGAGGCGCTGAGCGACCCTGGTGCTGCGCAGCAGCAGGTCTTGCGCAGGTTCCTGCGTGACTACGCCCAGACTGAGTACGGCGCTCGACATGGGGCAGCCGGAATCCAGACCATCGCTGAGTATCGGGACCGATTCCCAATCGCGACATACAGTGATTACCTACCCCTTATCAGAGAAACTATGGAAGGCAACCACAACGCGCTCTTGGCAGAGCAGCCAGCCGGCTGGGCCATCACACGCGGTACCACGAGTGACGAACCCAAGTTCATCCCAATGACACCGACGGACATTGCTCTGCGAATCAGCGCAGGCAGAGCCATGATGCAGTACGTTGTTGCTGAGGACCGCTTCGATCTGTTCGACGGCGTCAATCTGAACCTCAACTTCCCGTCCGTCGTAGGTACCCTTGACGTGAAAGATCGGAAGGTAGACTACGGGTATAGCTCCGGCATCTACGCAAGGTACGTCACCCGCCTGACGCCCCTCCGCTCAACTCCGACGCAGGAACAGATTGACGAACTCGGAGGAGGCAAGACGATCAGCGCTTGGGAAGCGCGCTTTGAACTCGCCTACCAGGAGTGTCTCGATGAGAACGTGACTCTGGTCGGCGGGGTAGCACCGACGGCTGTCTCCTTCGCACAGTACCTCTACCGCCGCCATAGGAGGTACCCGAAGGACATCTGGCGCCCTCTCGTGGCAACTCTGGGCAGCGTGCCCGGCATCAACACCCGGTATCGGCCGATCCTGCATGCCCTATACGGGTCTCAGTTAGCGATCCGTGAGATATACGGAACGACCGAGGGAATTTTCGGACAGCAGATGGACGAGCGTCGCGCCTGGCTGCCCAACTACGATCTCTACTTCTTCGAGGTCGGGACGGTGGCCGGCGTCAAGATGTTGTATGAGATGCGACGTGGTGAGATGGGCAGTTTGATCGTGTCGACACCCGCCCTGCCCCGCTACAAGATCGGAGACAGGATACTTGCCGTCGCTCCACCGTGCTTTCGCTGCATCGGCAGGGACCGCTGGTACACCCCGCTGCGATACGCCTGGGACGAGTTCCTGACGCTTAACCTGGGCCAGCTCTAGGATCAGAACCCTATCCTAGAAATGAACCCGAACCTCAGTCCCACCCGACGATACCCCGGAGAAGGGCCACCACACCGACGCCGATCAGCACGACCGCCCACACGAGGTTCGTCTCCAACCACTGCCCGAGCCCGATTCCGAGGAGGATCGCACCGACCACCAGGCTTCCACCTACTGGGCGGCGATGGGCAGGAACCAGCAAGCGATAGACAGACTCCAGGATCAAGATGGCGCCGGCCCCAACGAGAATGAGCGTCCAGGCACGGGGCGAACCAAAGCGCGTCAACAGCCCCAGATTCTCTACGAGCAATGCCACACCAGCCCAGATGAGAATCACCGCCCACACCGCAGCGCTGACAGGATCCCGCTCCCACTTCTCGTCCCAGCTCTTCTCGTGTTTCTCGGCCTTCTCGTACTGCTTCTCATCCTGCTTTTCCATTCGGTCGTAGTCTCGTGGATCCTCTGACATATCTCAACCCCCTATCGTCTAGGCCATGGCACACGTATTCTATCACTGATCCTGTCGCAAGCATAGCGATATTGGCCGGGCGATGAACTCGTACGCGAAGGGGTCCGCGCAGTCCAATCATTGAGCACGCCACTTCCACAATCGGCTGGACTGTTGTCCCCCAGCATTACTCGTGCTATAATCATATTCGGCGCGATGATACTCGGATAGGGAGTCGGCATGGCGATATCGGAAGAGCGAATGAGGGTCCTGCAGATGATCGAGACGGGTCAGATCACCGCGGAAGAAGGCGCCCGTCTGCTTGAGGCTCTGCGTGACCAGGATTCTGTGCCTCCGGGCGCCAGGTCCCAGGGCTACCAACAATCACCTCGTCGGTTCCACGTCCGCATCACCGACATCGCCACGGGTCAGTCCAAGGTTGACATCAACCTGCCCTGGAGCCTGGTGAGTGTCGGAATGAATATGGGAGCGAAGTTTGCCCCCGGTAACATCGATTTGGAGCAGATCATTGGCTCTGTCGACCCGAGCGCTCCGGGCAAAGTGATGGATGTTATCGACGAAGAGGAGGGGGAACACGTCGAGATATTCGTAGAGTGAGCGCCGTCCTCATTCTTCTTCGGCCGGTCCCTGATCGACTCTGTGCAACACAAGAAGTGTAAGGTCATCAGACGGCGGCATATCCCCGACAAACTGATCGATGGCGCACATGACGCTCTCCAACATCATACGAGCGCTTTCGGCAGGCGCAGACCGAACCGCCTCCAGGAATCTCGTCTCACCGAAAAAGGCATCCTGTGAGGTGGAATACGCCTCCGTCACCCCATCGGTGTACAGTACCAGGTAGTCCCCGTACCCTATCGAAGCGCGAGCATCGTGCAGGATCACATCCTCCAACGCACCGAGCGCGATTCCATGACGCCCGTCAAGGCGCTCCACTTCATTCGTTTCGACGCGTCGGACGAGGGGTGGGTTATGTCCGGCACTTGCGTAGGTGACTTCACCGGTCCGCCAGGAGACAATGGCATACGCTGCAGTCACGAACATACCATTGCGTGCGTCGGGAACCAGGAGGTCATTGACCCGCGTGAGTGTTGCACCAGGCGAAAGGCTACCCTGCGAAGTTGCGTGGACGAGAGCTCGCGTCAGCACCATGAATATCGCGGCGGGCAACCCTTTGTCCGCCACATCGGCAATGACCAAGCCCAACCGGTCGCCCGGCAACTCCACGAAGTCGTAGAAGTCACCACCGACTTCGCGGGCGGCTCGGTACGTTACAGCGATTTCCCAGCCAGGCAGGTTCGGCATCGCACTGGGAAGCAAGCCCTGCTGAATCTCACGTGCCAGCCGGATGTCGCGCTCCATGTTTTGATTCTTCGCCATCTCCTGCTGAAGGCGATCGTTCTGGATCGCCAGAGCCGTTTGGTGCGCTATTCCTGTGATGATGTCCACGCGCTTGTCCTGACCACGCGACACCTTGTCTTCCGCCTCAATTAGCATCGCTCCGAGGACTTCGCCCTTAACCGCCAAGGGCACGCCCAGCACGACCCGGTCGTCGCCCTCCCGATCCCTGGAGTTCGCCCGTATTCTCCGAAGGAGCTCACTTTCATCTGACTCCCGCACAGCCACACCATTCGTCAGAGCAGCCCTGCCACCGGACTCTCGCACACGGTCAAGCAATGGCGACTCCCCAGGACTGAACCGCCGCTCCCTCAGCCAGTCTGTAACATCCCTGTGGAGTCCATATGCAGATGCGCCAGCAAAAGCACCCTCGCCATCATCCCATACCAGCAGTACACACCAATCAACGCCGACCAATAGCGGCGTGAGCCGCGCAACCGCGGACAGTATCTCCGAGAGATCCGTCAAGCTGACAACCATCTGCGCCACCTGTAGCAGCGCTGCAGTGACGTACGCCTCTTGCTGTTGAGCCTCACGAAGTCGGATGCTGACCACAGCGCTGGCCGTCTGATAGCCGATCCCCTGAACGATCGCAAGCCACTCGTCACTCAGTGTCTGGCTCACGCCGGTCGACCCTTCCGACGCCACGGGATCGGCCGTGTCGACCACCATAACGCCCAGTAGCTCGCTGTGGGAGACGAGAGGTAGCAGCACTGCTCTCTGGAAGCCGAGTTCCGCCAGTAGCTTGGCGGCGAACCCTGGGCCGCTCGACGAATCTTGGAGGACCGTTGGCGTCTCCGCCTCAGCCAGAAGCCGTGCAGCCAGCGCGTCCTGCGCACCCAGCGCGGCATGCCTGAACAATGACTCCTGACTCGGAGCCAGACCGTATACTGCGCTTGGGACCAAGTCCCCTCCTTCGGCATCCTGCAGGAACACGGCGCAGCGCGTGACACCCACAAGCATGGGTACCAACCGCACCACCGTCTCAATGACCTGCTCCACCGAATCGAGAGACTGCGTAGCCTCTGCCACCTGGAACATGACCGTCGAGATCCAGGCCTGCTCCTGTGCTGCCTGGTACAGCCTGGCGTTCTCGATGGCCACCGCAGCATAGCTTGCGAACGCAGCCACCATCAGCCGAGATGCACTGCCGTATCTTCCCGGCTCCCTGTGCGCGATCATCAACAGGCCCAGCCGACGCTCGCCGGCCTTCAGCGGTGCAGCAATGGCTGAATAGTCCGATGGAAACGCTAGCGCCTCCGCAAGCGCATCAGGAGACGCCGTGGGACTGCGCACTGTCGGTTCTTCGGCATCGAGAGCCTTCTGCAGCCAACCCTCAGGCTCGTCCGATAGGCTGACGGTGCAGAGCACTGACGAATAGCCGTGAGCCGCTGACAGGCAGAGTCTGTCCTCGCTCAAGAGCCACACAGCCGCGACGTCGCTCGGAAGCGTACGCTCCAGTTCGTTGAGGATGGCCTCGATGACTGCATCAACACCCACGTTCGAGCTCAATAGACCCGCGACTTGCTGGAGCCCCTCGGTGACCTGCCTCCTCCATCGTTCGGACTGATACAGATTGGCATTTCGAACTGCAATGGCGATACTGTCGGCCAGGGCTTCGAACAGAAACACGTCATCGGCAGAGAATGCATCCACACGGTCACTCTGTACATCCACAACACCCAGGACACTGTCACCGAAGACAAGCGGTACCGCCAGCTCGGACTGCGTGGTGGCGGGGGCGAACTGACTGGGTCGAAACCGCGGATCCCTCCGCACATCATTCGCTACGATTCTCTCACCATGGCGGGCGACCCAGGGTATGATTCCCTTCTCATCATCGAGGCTGCAGCCAATCTCCGACTGGGCAACTTCCGGAGGAATCCCGGCTCGGAACACGACCCATCGCCGCGAGTAATCCACGGTCAGTAGATAGACATACGGGTACCCGAAGCGCTTGTGAACCAGCCGCACAACCTCTTCGAGGAGCATATCAAGGTCCAGGATAGAGGCAACGGCCGCCCCAACTTCAGCTACAGTTCGCAGATGACCCGCTCGACGCTCCAGATCGTTGTAGAGCCTCCTATCCTCCAATGCGATCGCCACATTGTCGGCGAGCGCCCGTATCACCAGGACATCCGTCTCATCGAACCCGTCGGTGATGTCACTCTGCACGTCCAGCACACCCAACAGCCGTTCTCCAACGAGCAAGGGCAGTGCCATCTCCGAATGGGTACGCGGGAGCGCACTGACCGCTAGGTATCGTTCATCACGGTGTACATCGCCGACGACAATCTCACTGTGATGAGAGGCAGCCTGTCCGATGATACCCTCCCCCACCACAACCTCAGGGATCGGGCAGTTGTCATTATCGCCGGCATTAGCCTCAGCCGGACCTGCAGCGGCCCTACAGGATAATACCCCACTGGCCTCCTCGACAATGAACAGCGCGACATAGTAGTAGCCGAAGGTGTTCAGTATCAGGTCGACAACACGAGTGCAGAGCTCATCGAAGTCCATCACACTGGCCACCTGAGCGCTGACTGTGCGCACCAGTGAGAGCTGGGCAAGACGCCAGCGCTCAACGGCCAGGCGGCGAGCGATGATCAGTCCAATGGCCGAATGCGAAGCCACACCGGCCAACATATCCAGGTCACGAGGATTGAACGGATCGGACGATTGCCGGGTGACCTGTAACGCTCCAACGATCACATCACCCGTCATCAGTGCAGCGGCCGCGGACACGTAGCCCGTCCTAACTCTGGGACTCGACCCCAATTGGGCGCCAGCTTCCACTTCCGAGCCGCTCTCGATTCCGCCTCCATCCGAGACAACAGGCGTCCCCGCGGCCTGCAATGCCTGCTCCATCAGCTCAGATGGCGGGCTATGGAGGGCGCCCTGCGGGCGGCCCTTCACCGAAATACCCGCAAATTCTCGGACGAGCCAGAGCTTCGCCTCTCCTCCGACCAACCGCGATGTCGTACCGGTTATGAGCGCACGCTGATCGGCCATTGTAGGCTGTACCAGGATATGTTCTCCCAGATCGAGCAGCTCGCGCCACCCTACCGGCTCGACCAACGCTGTACTCAAGGTCGCACCTCGCTCACGCGCTTCACCATCGTCAGGGTATTCGTCACGCCGTCTCGTTCAAAGTGGACTTCGTCCATCATCCGGGTCATCAAGTAGACCCCCAACCCACCCGTCTCACGGTTCTCCAGCTCAGCGGTCAGATTGGGCGAAGGCACGCCGCGGGGATCAAAGGGGCATCCTGTGTCACTGAGAAGAACGATCAGCCGGTCATCGCGCACGGAGCATGTGCACTCAATGTCGCCATTGCCCTCGCCACCATACGCGTGCTCGATGATATTGGCGCACGCCTCATCGACCGCCAATTGCACACTGTAGACATCTGCGTCGCTCAAGCCGGCCTCACGCGCGGCTGTCACCACAAACTCGGCTAGCAGGGCCAGGTTTTCGAACCGACCGGAGAACCTTAACCGCCTCGTGCTCGGCAATCGCTCCCTCCCAGTGATGCCGGGCAGCGCCGTGCGGGGTTGCCCGGCATCGGGCGATGATCTGCGATTCGATCTGTAACGGCGCCATGTGGCGCTGGGCGACCAGCGAAGGAATCGGTCAGAGCACACGCTTCTCCACTGTAGCCCGCGAGGACGCACGGTGGCTGGCAATGACTCACTAGAAGCTGCCGACAGCCTCCGTTGCGTCCTTGTAGATCTTGAACAGCGGTAGGAAGCCCACGAGATCTAGTGCATTGTAGATTTGCGGCGGGACACTGGCCAGCACGAGTTCCCCTCGATTCCATCGCCTGCACGTCTTCTGTACATCCAGGAACACTCGCAGCCCGGCGCTCGACACGAAATCCACTCTGTCCAGATCCAGCACAATCCGGAAACGACCCGCATCAGTAATCGCACGCAGGGCGTCTGCCAACTGAGGCGCCGACTGGCTGTCGATACGCCCCGAGGGCTGTACAAGATCGCAACGTTTGTACTCTTTGGTGTAGACCTCCATACCTTCCTCCCAGTGCTGTACTGATCGGGTGTGCTCATCACTCCAGCAGTGTCGCTTATCAGGCGCACATTATAGCACAATCGGCATCAGTCACCAATGGGCACACGATCGATCGCCGATTGCCGACGCAGATTGCCACAGACTCCCTGACGTGATACACTCCCCACACAGTAAACCGCCGAAGGAGGCTACTATGGTTGAGATGACGGGACGCATCGTGGTTGTCACTGGTGCTGCGGGGAATCTGGGGCAGGCCATCGCACGAGCGTGTCAGAAGGCGGGAGCAAACACAGCGCTCGTTGATCGCGCGCCTCATCGTCTGCCCGAGTTGTTTCCCTCAGTGGTTGGATCCGCTGAGCACTACCTTGCCACTGGGGTCGATCTGACAGACATCGAGGCTCTCAGAGCGATGGTTGCAGAGTGCGTCGCACGCTTCGGCCGGATAGATGCACTGATCAATACGGTAGGTGGCTACGACGGGGGCACACCGGTGCACGAGACGCCTCCGGAGGATTGGGAACGTCTGTTCAAACTCAACGTGATTACTGTTCTCAACGCGTGCCGCGCCGTGGTCCCTCAGATGCTGTCCCAGCAAGCCGGCAGCATCGTCAACGTGGCATCACGCTCGGCTGATAGGGGCACGCCCAGGTCAGGCGCATACTCGGCGGCGAAAGCCGCCCTCGTCAGGATGACTGAGAGTATGGCCGCCGAACTCAAGCGTGAAGGCATCACGGTGAACTGCGTGCTGCCAGGAACCATCGACACACCCCAGAATCGGGACGGCATGCCCAAGGCCGACACGAGTCGATGGGTCCGACCCGAACAGGTGGCCGACGTCGCGATCTTCCTGATCTCGGAAGCAGCAAGCGGGGTCGTGGGCGCTTCCGTTCCTGTCTACGGCACTGGCTAGACACTATGGCCAACCAGGGCCGTGTGCCCTGGGCCCGTCCTCCGAAGACACGCCGGGTTGGTCATCAGATAGGTTGCCAGATCAGATGGGTTCGTGTATCATGCCGGTCTACGTTTGGTGTGAATGTGCTCTCGTCCGTCCTGGGCCTTCACCCCACCCGGCAGGAGGCGGCGCAATATGCCCGAGACGTTTGCACAGAAGCTACTCGCACGTAAGGCAGGCCTCGAGTATGTGCAACCCGGTCAGATCGTAACGGTCAGACCGGACCGAGTGCTGACCCACGACAACACATCGGCCATAGCCCGGCAGTTCGCACAGATCGGCGTGGACCGTGTTTTCGATCCGGCGGCCAGCGTGGTGGTACTTGACCACGTGACGCCGGCGGCAGACGTGACATATGCAGTCAGCCATCAGGACACCAGGCGGTTCGTGAAGCGGCACAGCATCGCCGCCTTCTACGACATTGGCGAGGGTATATGCCATCAGGTACTTCCCGAATACGGCCATGCCTGGCCAGGAGCACTTATCGTCGGCAGCGACTCCCACACGCCAACTCACGGTGCGTTCGGAGCGTTTGCCACCGGGATCGGGCGCACTGAAACCGCAGCGGTCTTGGCGACGGGCAGAATCTGGCTGCGTGTGCCCGAGACCATTCGAATCGAGATCCGGGGTGAGCTGCCGCCGCTCGTCACAGCAAAGGACGTGATTCTCCACATCATCGGAGCTCTCGGCGCGGACGGAGCCGACTATCGGTCTGTCGAGTTCGCTGGCGAGGCAATCCGCCAGATGGATATGTCTGGTCGCATGGTGATCACCAATATGGCTGCGGAGATGGGAGCCAAGAATGCGGTCATCGAACCGGATGATGTCACGCGAGATTGGCTGAGCGGGCGTGTCTCGACTCGTTACGAGGAGGTTCACGCCGATCCGGACGCACCATATGAGCGCACACTCGGGTTCGATGTGGCAGGGTTGGTCCCCCAGGTCGCGTGCCCTCACCGTGTCGACAACGTGGTACCGGTGGGACATGTCTCTGGAGCTCGCATCGACCAAGCACTCATCGGTACGTGCACGAACGGGCGCCTGCCCGATCTAGAGGCCGCCGCGGACATATTGCGTGGGAGACAAATCGCACCCGGAGTTCGACTGCTCGTTCTGCCGGCCTCGCGCAGTGTGTTGCTGGAAGCGATGGCTTTGGGCTTCATCGCGGATCTGGTCGCCGCAGGCGCCACGCTTCTCAATCCGGGATGCGGCCCCTGCCTCGGAGCTCACGAGGGTTGTCTCGCACCCGGTGAGGTTTCCATCTCGACAGGCAACCGCAATTTCCGGGGCAGAATGGGTTCCAAGGAATCTGAGATCTACCTGGCCAGCCCGGCTACCGTGGCGGCCTCAGCCCTGATGGGTACCATTGTCGATCCCCGGTCCGTGACTTGATCAGGCAAGGACAGGGGAGTGGAGGGGGCTTCGGAAGCCGATCCTCAGCACGATGTTTGAAGAGACGGAGGCTGAGCTAGATGCAGACTCGGATCGTAGGACGTGTCTGGAAATATGGGGACGACGTCAACACGGATGTGATATTCCCGGGCCGGTACACTTACAGCATCTCTGACGCTGATGAAATGGCCCGGCACGCGCTGGAGGACCTCGATCCGACATTCGCGGCTGGGGTTTCTCCTGGCGACATCATCGTGGCTGGACGCAACTGGGGATGCGGCTCATCTCGAGAGCAGGCCGTGACGTGTCTGAAGCAAGCGGGCGTGTCAGCCATCGTGGCCCGCAGTTTCGGCCGCATCTACTACCGCAACGCGATTAACCAGGCCCTTCCAATAGTGACCTGTGACGCGGTCAACGGCGTTGAGGCGGGTGAAGAGATCACGATCGATTTCGTTGCCGGTACCGTGATCGTGCCTGACGGCACCTACGAGTTCGATCCACTGCCTCCGGACGTGTTGGAGATCATAGAGTCGGGCGGTCTGATCGGTCATATCCGCCGCCAACTGGGGATTGTGTGAGAGTGCACTGCAGCCACCGAATCGACCAGCTGTCCCGCGGTGTCCTCCTACTCACTATTGGAGCGGTGGGAGGGCTGGGAGCCACGGCCCTCGACATACCCGCCGGGATGATAATCGGTGCGCTTCTCGCCAGCGGGGTCTATCGCCTGGCTGGAGGCGATCCAGGAGGCTGGCGCCAGCCGTTGGGCTTCGTGGGGAGGCTCATACTGGGCGCCTACATCGGCGCCTCGTTCGGCCCGGATGTGATCGACCCGCTGAAGTCCGCCATACTTCCGATGACGGTTCTGATCACTGCGATGGTCGCGGCGGGATTGGGGCTGGGTTGGGCCCTCTGCCGCACGCCGGGTGTCAATTTGCCAACTGGACTGCTGAGCAGCCTGCCCGGAGGGCTGCCAGCGATGGCAGCCGTCGCCGATGAACTGGATGCAGACGCGACGGTGGTTGCCACGATCCACTTCTTTCGTCTCCTCTCCATTCTGCTGCTCGTACCGGTACTCGTGCCGCTGTTGATCGCACAGTCCGACAGCGCGGCGGCGCTGCGCGAAACAGTCGCGCCAGTTGGCATCCCCACGACCGTCGCCGCCCTGGGAATGGCTTGTGTCGGTGGATGGCTGGCCAATCGAGCCCGCATCCCGACTGGTGACTTGATCGGCGGGATTGTCACCGTAGCAGGTCTGAACCTGGCTGGACTGTCTTTGGGCCCACTCCACCCTGGCCTGCGCGAGGTCGCTATGCTGCTAACTGGCGTGGCGATCGGGACGGAGCTCTCGCGCGACAGCTTGCACACTCTGAGGCGGGTTGTCCTCAACGCGGCAGTGAACATCGTGGCTATGCTGACGCTCGGACTACTGTTGGGATGGCTCCTGTACCTGACAACGCCGCTCGATCTGGCCACGGCACTGCTAAGCGCTGTCCCGGGAGGCGCTGCAACAATGCCCGTCATTGCACACCACCTTGGCGGCGACATCCGTCTGGTCGCAGCGCTACATCTGACTCGCCAGATCGTCATCTTCATCATACTGCCGCCAGTTCTATCCCTGATCCTGCGACGATCCAGATATGCGCCTTCTTCGGTGCCCCAGCGTGAGGTGACCGGATAGCACTGTGCAGTCCTGAGTTCAGCGAAATGACTCCCATGAGCCGGGGAACTGAGAGGAGACCGCTATGACGAAGTACCACATCGCATGGATGCCTGGTGACGGAATCGGCCGCGACGTTCTAGAGGCAGCCGAGATCGTGCTGGATTGCCTCGCACTGGACGCTGAGTACGTGACTGCCGACATCGGATGGGAGTTCTGGTGTCAGGAGGGCGACCCGTTGCCACAGCGGACCCTCGATACACTGGGCAGCACAGACTGCGCGCTCTTCGGCGCAATCACATCCAAACCCCGGGATGCCGCAGAAGCAGAACTCGCGCCTGGGTTGCGCGGTCAGGGGCGCGTATACCGCAGTCCCATCGTCCGAATGCGCCAGGAGCTGGACCTCTACACGTGTCTGCGCCCGTGCCGAGCGTTTGCCGGCAACCCGCTCAATTACCGTGAGGATATTGACATAGTCGTGTTCCGGGAGAACACGGAAGGGATGTACATCGGGGTCGAGTATTCCCAGGTTCCAGAGCTGTTCTACGATGTCCCCGGTATGGAGCGCATTCCTCGAGATGCTTCGATCTCCTTGCGCGCTATCACGCATCGCGCATCGGAGCGAATCGTGCGACGCGCATTCGAGTACGCCCGCCAGCACAGCAGGCGACGCGTCACCGCGGTGCACAAGGCCAATGTTCTGCGACACACTGACAGTGTTTTCCTCAAGGCCGCGAGGACTGTGGCGGCGGAGTTTCCCGGAATCGCCTATGACGAGGCCAACATCGACGCGATGGGAATGTGGCTGCTCAAGAACCCGCTCGATTACGACGTGGTCGTCACAACAAACCTGTTCGGAGACATCATGTCCGACCTGTGTGCTCAGATGGTGGGCGGACTTGGGTTCGCGTGCAGCGGCAACATCGGCGACAACTATGCCGTGTTCGAGCCAACCCACGGGTCGGCGCCAAAGTATGCCGGGCAGTACCGCGCTAATCCTATCGCGACGATCCTGGCGGTCCGAATGATGCTCGAGTGGCTAGGCGAACGTCAGATGGCGGAGCATCTGGAACGCGCCGTGGCGGAGGTGATCGCCGAGGGCAGTATCCGAACCTACGACATGGGCGGCAAAGCGAGCACTCTCGATATTGCTCGGGCGGTCGCTGAACGTGTCTAGGATTCCTGATTTCGGCTTGGTCCAGGTCAGTGCCGGACAGCAGCGAAAGGGATGCCAATGTCAGAACGCCTCTCACGCAGGACCAAACTCCTGTATGGCTGCGGCGACACAGGGTTCAGTCTGACCACTACGATCATTGGCGCCTACTTCGCCATCTTCCTCACCGATGTGGTTGGGCTTGCCCCTTCGATTGCTGCGGCCGCGATCTTCATCGGACGAAGCTGGGATTACATCAATGATCCACTCATTGGGCACATCTCAGATCGTACTCGGACCCGATGGGGACGACGGCGGCCGTTTCTGCTCTTCGGCGCGCTTCCATTCGCCCTGACCTTCACGCTGATGTGGTGGCGCCCGTCGTTCACCCGTCAGATTGCACTGGCCGCCTACTACTCAGTTGCTTACGTGCTATTCGACGCCGCGGCAACTTTCGCCTACATGCCCTACTTCGCGCTTACACCCGAGCTGACTGCAGATTACGACGAGCGGACTTCGCTGACCACCTACCGCATGTTCTTCTCCATAGCCGCTAGCCTCGTGGCCTTCACCCTCCCCTTGGCGATGGTAGGCTCGTTCTCACCGGGTAGCGAGCGCCGCATCTTCATGATGGCTGTGACTTTCGCAATCGCCAGCGCAAGCCCCCTGTTCATTGCATTCCTCGGTACCCGTGAACGGGATGACTACATGATCAAGAGGAAGCCCGCGCTGGGCAGCTCGTTTCGGGCGGCTCTGAGGAACCGTCCGTTCGTATTCGGGTTGGCCATATTCCTGGTTACGTGGGTTTCGATTGACCTGCTGCAGGCCGTCCTCCTGTACTTCATCAAGTACTACTTCGGACGTGAAGCCCAGAGCGATCTGATTATGGGCGCCATCTTCATCACAGCGATCATCGCGTTGCCCTTGTGGAGCTGGCTCTCCCGCCGCTGGAACAAGCGCTGGGCCTACGTTCTTGGTATCGCATTCTGGGCCGTCGTCCAGATCACGCTCGTGGCTTTGGGCAGTGGCATAGGTATGCTCGTGATCATGTCTTTGTGCGTGTGTGCAGGCATCGGCGTCGGAGCAGCCCACGTACTTCCCTGGTCCATTCTGCCTGATGCGGTTGAGTGGGATGAGGTTCAGACTGGGGAGCGACACGAGGGGATGTTTTACAGCCTCATCACACTTGCACAGAAGATCGCATCGTCTGTGGCAATCCCGCTCGCTCTGCTACTCCTGGATATCGGCGGCTACGTGCCCAATGCCGTGCAGCAGTCAGCCAGCGCAATTCGAAGCATACGCATCCTGGCAGGACCAGTCCCCGCCGTGCTGTTGTGTGTCGGAATTGTGTTTGCCATCACGTACCCGCTTGATCGCGAGGTTCACACCAAAATGCGTCAGGAACTGGAAGGCCGCCGGTCAATCACTCCCTGAAGGATGAGCATGCCTGCCATTGAGGTCCGTCCCGTCTCTTCCCGTCACGAACGCAGGGTCTTCCTGACATTCCCGTGGCACGTGTACCGGGATGATCCAATCTGGGTTCCACCGCTGATCCCCGAGCGGGCGAAGGTGATAGACCCGCAGCGTGGCGTGTGGTTCCGACGCGGCAGCGCGGAGCTCTTTGTTGCGTGGGACCACCACACACCTGTTGGCACCATCTGCGCTGCCGAGGACCCAACCACTAATCAGGCCAGGTCGAGGCGCGACTGCGTCTTCGGGTTCTTCGAGTGTGTGCCGGATGAGTCCGTCGCACGAGCCCTCATAGACACAGCAGCCGCATGGGCACGCGAGCACGACTTGGACGCGCTCTACGGTCCGTTCAATCTGGATTATGAGGATGGATACGGCGTCCTCATAGAGGGGCGTGATCGTCCGCCAGCTGTCTTCTGTGGCCACACGCCTCCATACTACCGGGACCTGGTCGAGGGCTACGGCTTCGTTCCGGCGCGTGGCGACAACCTGGCGTTTGCGGCCGACCTGACGCGTGATACGCCGGCATTGCGGCGCCTCACTCGGCTGGCCCGCCGTGTACGTGAACGCTCCGACATCTTAGTACGCGACGCAGACCTTGGCCAATGGGACAGTGAGGTCAATCGGATCCATCATCTCCTGAACACGGCGCTGCGCCATCTCCCTGATTTCATCCCATGGCAGCGCGACGCACTAGACGCGATGTTGCGACCATTTCGCGACATCGCAGACCCGGAGCTGGTCCTCTTCGCTGAGATTCGAGGGCGCACCGTGGGATGGTTTCCGGGCATCCCTAATCTGAACGAGGCCTTCATACGAGTCGACGGCCTTCGTCATCCATGGGATTTCCTGCGTCTGTGGGCGGCTCTGCGCCATCGTCCGCGGTGCCTGGCGATCAAGAGCGTGCTCGTGGAGCCTGATCTTTGGGATACTGGTGTGAGTGTGCTGCTATTTGACGAAATGGTACGGAGGGCACGGGCTAAGGGATACTCCTGGCTCGACCTGTCTCTCACGAGCGACGATAACCCACGCACGCCAGTACTTGCACACCATATGGGCGCCCAAATATACAAACGATACCGGGTCTACCGCAAACCACTCAGCCCCTCGTCCGTCTCGTGAGCGCGGCTAGCCTGTGACGCATCAAGCACGTGCTCGCCAGAGTCAGGCCATAATCGACCACATCTCCGCCGTGACACCATATCGCAGCGGTTCGCCAGCAAAGAACCGTTGGATCTCCTCGACGATGACGCAGCCCTGCCGCTCTCGTGCCTCGGTGGTGGCCCCAGCGACGTGCGGAGTCAGGATCACGTTATCCAACAGACGGAATGGACTATCCTCCGGCAGAGGTTCCTCATCGAACACATCGAGAGCCGCCTGTATTCGGCCGGTAGCCAACTCCGCCAGGAGCGCAGATTCGTCAACCACCCACGATCGCGACGTGTTCGTAAGAATGGCGCCATCCGGAAGTAGCGCGAGCTCCCGTGCGCCGATCATCCGGCGCGTTTCGTCCGTCGACGGCAGCTGCAGCGACACGAGGCGACACTGAGTGAGGAGTTCATGCAACCCGACCTTCCGAACGCCCATCTCCGCCGCTCGCTGGTCGCTCAGGTAGGGATCGTACACCCAGACATCGCAGTCCAGGCGCTTGAGCAGCGCGATTAGACACCGCCCAGTGTATCCAGCGCCTACTACACCCACGCGTTGTCCCGTCATCTCGCGTCCCAGGCCAGCATCACGCCGATCCCGCCGCTGCGGGTACCCACTCCTCTGGCACTCCTGCCATGATGCACCGGCCTTCAGAGCGCGGTCGTAGGCATGCACCTGTCGCAACGCAAGCCACATTAACAGCATCGACATATCCGCGACGGCGTACGCGATAGCACTCGCCGCATGGGTAATCGCGATTCCTCTATCGAATGCCGTCGGCGAGATCAGTCCTTTCACACTGCCTGCCGAATGAGCCACAAGTCTCAACCTTCCGGCAGCATCTAGGACATCGTCAGAGAAGTGCGGCGATCCCCAACCGGTCACACAGCAGTCAAATTGGGAAACCCTTGCGGCGAGCCCGCCGTGGGACATCCCCGCCTCATCAGCGAACTCGACATTGCCCAGCGAGCGCAGTAGCGCGTCCATCTCCGGTGTGAAGAGCTCACGATACAACTGGTCCGGTACAAGCACTAAAATGCTCGGCAACTCCGACGGCGCCATCAATCGTGTCCTCCTTCAGAACAGAACAGGGTGTTGGTCCAGGCGCGCCGCCCAGCCCCATCTTCGATCTCAATCAGCGCATAGGGCCACTCATCCGGGATCTCCATCTGGACCTCAGTAAGCACCTGACCTTCCCCGGCGCATACGCGTCTGGACCAGTATGCTGGCCCGATCAGTCGCACAACACTCACTGGAGACACCTTGACGTGCACGACGCGCCCGTCGAGACCGATCCCGCGGAAGTCAGGCCCGCGGCTGGAGTAGAAGTTCCCCGCCCTGATGGCTGTGATGATCGCGCTTGGGGTGAGCTCAGGGGCGTTGACCACAATCCAACCACCATTCCACGCTGGTTCGTCCGGTCGTATGTGCGCATCATCTACAGCGAAGCCGAGCGTGTTCGGGAACCGGCGCAGCATGGCGTGCCAGTACACACCCGCATCGCCCTTTCCGTTCAGGAAGTTACACACGTTGTTATAGACTTCGACCCCATCGAAGCCGTAGCGCCGCGCGTCCTCGAGCGAGTTGCCCATCCAGTGTGGATGAGCCAGGATCAGCAGACCATCCTGAGCACGAACGGCCTCCAATGCAGGAATGAACCCCATCTCTGTGGATATGTCGGAGAACGTCCCCAGGCAGTTCACGTGATACTCTGATCCCCCGTAGTCTCGCCCGTTCAGCTCGATACCATCGAGCCAGAGCAACGGATACTCGCACGGATCAGAAGCGGCATCCGATGCGACCCAGTGATCAGTCCGGAACAGGAAGTCATACCCTTCGGCCGCGTACATTTCGGCCAGTTCAGAGAACGACTTCCCGCCATCGGACGCGAGGCTGTGAATGTGGGTGTTGCCCTTGTACCATCGACCTGACACATCATATCGAAAGAGATTCATGTGACTGTACGGCCCTCTTTGATGCAGTGATTTGAGGTATGCTCGAGCGCTTGCCGATATATAGCACGATCGAGACAGATCAACGATACGTGCCGGCTAGTTGGGGTCGACCATCAGTTGGCTGCGCATGACTGTGACGGCCTGCCCCAGCAGATCCACGCGGCTTCCGCGCACCCGAACATGCACTGTCCCGCCGCGCGAGGATGCCTGGTAGCCAGTGAGATCCGTCCTTCCCAGCCGTCCAGCCCAGAATGGTCCCAGACAGCAATGGGCTGATCCTGTGACTGGGTCTTCCGGAATCCCTTCACCAGGGGCGAAGCAACGCGAGACGAAATCGAAGGCGCCTGAACCGCACGCAGCAGTCACCGCGATGCAGCCGTAGCCATCCGCCTCGAGCCTCCCCAGGTCTGGCCGAAGCGCGCGCAATGTAGACTCGTCCTCTAGCTCGACCAGAAGCCAATCCGTGTCCCCACGGTATGCCCCCATCACACTCGTTCCCAGAACGCCAGGAAGCTGCACAGGCACAGCGATTGGCACAACGGGAAACGACGGAAAGTCCAGACAGACCCGAGACGCTTCGCGAGACGCAAAGAGGGCGGAGTCCCGCGTATGGAAACGGATCGTCTCACTAGGCGGGACTTCGCCCGCTTCCCACAGCACGTGTGCGCTCGCGAGCGTCGCGTGACCACAGAGTGGCACTTCCACGCGTGGCGTGAAGTAACGGATGGAGAAACCGCCTCCTCGTCGCCGCAGAAAGGCAGTCTCTGAGAGGTTCATCTCGGCCGCCACCGCCTGCATCCACGTGTCAGACGCCGGATCATTCAGAACGCATACTGCAGCCGGATTACCCCGGAACGGCGAGCTAGTGAACGCATCGACTTGCACGATCTCGAGTGACAATATCTTCCTCCAAGGGCCAGGCGACACGTCAGCTGGCTCCAGCCGTTTCGAGCACGCGTACGCAGAACTGAGTCTGATTATAGGTTGATGATATCGTGACGTCAAGCCAGATGTTGTCGCCGTTCCACAAGTGTACTAGACGTGGTATAATCCGCTCTATGGAGCGAGAGCACGCCGTCAATTCACAACGATCCACCGCAGGCGGGATCGTCCAGCTTCAGGCGCGTCTCACCAGCCTGTCAGTATGGCTGGGGCCAGCGGTGGCAGCCGCGTGCGGCGTCATCATCTCCATCGGGACTGCTGGCCTGGTGGCGATTGACTGGACTCGACTGGCACTACTGCTGCTCCTGGTGGACGGCGGCTGGGGCACTCTCTGGTTCGCCTTGTCGAGCACAGACTGGGCCACTCCATTCCAGCAGTGGCGTCGATGGCACGCCGGTCAGCCAGTAGCCCGGCTGCCCTACACGCTTCCCGGCACCGTGGGAGATCGTGTCTCGGCGTGGTTGGGCGAGTTCCGCGCGTGGTGGGCCGTCATCCTTTGGCCCGCCTGTGGCCCCTCAATCTCGGCGATCGTCGTCTCTGTCCCGGTGATAGCGCTGTTTGGTCTCCTACTGGGTCCCGACTTGATCGCGATCAGTCTGGGGGCGATCGCCATCATGCAGTTGGGGGTTGCCTGGAACCAGGGCCGTGGTGAACCAGTTCCCGAATGGGATGCGCTCGTCACCATCATGCTGCCCTGGATAGCCGGGCAGGCGTCGTTCGGGCGTGTGACTCCCGGGGGAGCCGCCTTTGCCCTGCTGCTTGCTCTGGCCTATGGCACGTCGCGCCGGACCAACTCACTCAGCGGCCGGATTGCGCACATCCTCGTACAGACCGCCTGTGCCCTCCTGCTGACTACACTGGGCCATCCGTTCGCCGCGCTGGCTTTCGTGCTCTTCTTGGTGCCTCAGTTCAGCCTGCTTCCGTGGTTGGGGCACAACCATTCTGCAGAGTGGTACACCCGGCATTCCAGATGCTGGCTTCTGGCCTCGATGTTGGCGATCGCGCTCGCCTTGTAGCCTATGAACTGGATCGCGCTTGGAGCCGGGCTCGTGACTATACTCGCCCTCGGTCTACTCCTCTACTGGCAGCTTATCATCGCAGAGGGGACATACCTGGGCCCCCGGATCGTTGTGCTGCTCTACGATTGGTCGGCACGCGTCTACGAGCGAATCAAGCAGTATGATTCGGGCGATGAACAGTGGTTTCTGGGCATTCCACTCGCCCGGGCACTGGAGTGGGTGCCAGCGCCTCTCGTCCTGGACGTGGCGACGGGCACGGGGCGCCTGCCGAGAGCGCTTCTCCGCCAGCCGGCATTCGAGGGACGCGTCATCGCGATTGACCTGTCCCGGAAGATGCTCAATCAGGCAACGCACGAAACGGCCCAGTTCAGCGACCGCATCACCTACATCTGGCAGGATGCCCAGGAGCTTCCGTTCGATGATGGCACGTTCGATGCTGTCACGTGTCTGGAGGCCCTGGAATTCACGCCGAACCCTCGGAAAGTCCTGCACGAACTGGTGCGTGTACTGCGCCCGGGGGGTGTGTTGCTCGTTACGAATCGCATCGGACGAGACGCCCGGCTCTTGCCGGCCCGCGCGTTTCCCCGCGACACATTCGGTGATGTACTCGCCGCCCTTCCTCTCGAGTCTATCAAGGTGCGTCCGTGGCAAGTGGAATACGACCTGGCCTGGGCAGTGAAGACGGGCTCGCCACGCGGAGGTGGGATACGTCCGCTCCCGGAATTTCTCCGCTGCCCCGTCTGCGCCCACCGTATGGAGTGGCAGGACCGCAGCCTCAAGTGCGCCGCATGTGAGCACACTTACAGCGCGGGCGAGGACGGGGTGTTGGAGCTGGCCCGGCCACAGCGGTAAAGCGCAAGCTCCATCTGGCGCCGATCCTAACGCAACCGGGTGCCTACGCGATGCGCGGCTTCGCCAGCACCTCCCGAATCTCAAACTCGTGGAACGTCCGCGGATAGGCCGGCTTGCACACGATGGCAGTATCCGCTCCCTCACTTGTCCCTGCCACCGAGATGACCTCGCGCTCCATATCGAGCAAACCTGCGTCAGCCGCCATCAGGACACACTCGACCGCAACCTTCATGCCCTGACAGAAGCGATACAGCGTCTCCCGGACAATCTCCTCCGGGGCCCGGCCTCCACATCGTTCCGAAAAGGACGCTCCTACTCCGTCTCCCAGCGCGTGGACACCGGTACATATCTTGACACCCAGGGCCTCAAGCTCAGCCCGTGTCTGCGGCTCCATCGTCCACCCATCTTTCTCGAAACTGTGGCAGATCGTCACCGCGATGATAGCGGTCTTGTCGGGGGCGAACAGACTGTACGCCTTCTTGGCTGTATATCCGTGAGATGATGCGACAACCACTTGTTGGATTCCCAGTGCAATGGCCCGTTCGTGCGCGATCTGAAGCGTCGCATCAGTGTTCTGCTTGCCCTGCTCTTCGAAAAGCATCGTACGAAGTTCCATCGCCGCCTCCTCCAGAATGTCCTGCTTGACACTGCCTCACGCCAGTTCGCAAAGCCTTTCCATATCAGTTCTCATCACTGCCGAGTAGAACGAACCGCCAGTTCATCCAATCCAGTCGTCGCTTTCCTGTCACGTGTCGATTGTACGGCTGATCGAACACGACATGCTCCCAGCTCGGCACATCCAGTCCCTTTACCTCCGGCTTGTCATCAATAAGGACATCCCCACGCACCAGTGTCTTGTCGCTTGTGAGAATGAGCCGCCGTGTCCACTCCCGTCCCAGGTGCCCTTCAACCCACTGATACTTCTCGGTCACACAGTGCTCGTACTCCGAAAGCGGCGTGCTGCAGATGAAGACGTCAATCCCCATCTCGCGCATCGCTGTCACGCTCTCAACGGATCCGGCGATAGGCGGCAGACTCAGGAAAAAGCCAGGGGCAGCGGCCACAGACCGTAACCGCCTCACCCTGTCTGCAGGATGACCGCCGGCGAAGTGGGCTCCCATACGGTCCTCCGTGGGGATCAGCGGCTCATCCCCATACAGGGCTTGCCAATCTCGTTCCAATCCCGCATCCATATCCGCAAGAACGCCATCCATATCAACCAGCACTCGCATCGTGTCTCTCCCTACTGCAATGCACGTCAGGTAGTGCTCTTGAAGAGCCCGGACACCCACCTTGCTACCGGAACCGAATCATCGACGGACCTTAGCCGGAAATGGCTGAGGATCTGCCTGTCACTCATCAGCGGTTGCTCCGTGGTTCGCCTCAAATGCCACTGCAGGGCCGTATGGCGCCAGACCCACGGTGATATATGGGTTGATTGCGGTGTCAGCCTCCCGCCACGCAAAGCGCCACATCCGCTGACACATCTCCCGCTTGACCGGCTCGTACTCGGGTAGCTGGGCGACATTGTGCATCTCATCCGGATCCGAGCGCAGATCGTACAGCTCATCACGGTCGAATCCGTTGAAGACGTACTTGACGTCCCGTGTCATTACCGATCGCTGAGTGTAGTAGAGCTCCACCCCATTACACTGCGTGTGAATCTCATCCCGCCAATGGGGCGGCGTCCTGCCCTCGAGCAGTGGGATCAGGCTCATGCCGACGAAATGCCGATCAGCCCGCAGACCCGCTGCATCAATGAGTGTCGGCGCGAAGTCAGCCAGCGATATGAAGTCATCCACACGCCGACCCGGACCTGACACTCGGCCCGGCCATCGCACGATCGCGGGGACCCGATAGGCGCCCTGGAAGCACGGAATACCTTTGCAGAAGAGGCCGTGCTCTCCGCAGTAGTCTCCATGGTCGCTACAATAGACGACCAGCGTGTTATCGGCCTGACCTGAACGATCGAGCGCATCCATGAGTTGGCCAAACAGGTCATCAAGATACGTGCAGTATGCCCAGAAATGGCGGATCGCCTCACGCACCTCGCGAGGAGTCAGCTGACCGAAAATCTGCTCTCTCATGCGTCCGTAGACCGCAGGCTTGTCCGTGAGCTCGTCTCCGAAGCTCACCGGCAGGTCGATCAGATCTACATCATAGAGATCGAGATAGCGCTGCGGCACCTCGTACGGATCGTGCGGGCCGATCGCTCCCACGAAAAGCCCCCAGGGCGCATCGTTGTGGGGGAGCGTATGGAGCACGTCGACAGCCCTTGCCACGACAGATTCGTCATGCGAATCCGCCCTCTGCTCAGTGGCGTCATACAGGCGGTAGGTTCCATATCCAGGCCGAAGTATCTCGCCCTCTCGTCGCCGGTCGACATCATTCTCCTGCGCCAACCGCCTATAGAAGTCCCAGTCTACGCCGTGGATGGTCCCCGCAGCGGCCGACACGAACTCCTCAGTCCATCCCCGGTCCGCCGGCGATTCCTCGGCACTGACGTGCCACTTGCCGCAGAAGCGCAGATCATAACCGGCGGCCGCCAGATCCTCGCTCCACAGCCTCACCCCGGGTCTCAGTCCACGGCTCAGAGCCTGTGCGTTGCATACGTTGTTCCACACCCCGTGACGGGAGGGGTAGAGTCCAGTGAAGAACGTTGCCCGGGACGGACAACAATGTGGCGCGGGGCAGAACGCATTGGTGAAGGTAACACCTTCGCGTGCCAGTCGTCCCACGTTGGGCTTGATCACTGAATGCGTAGACAGCACCGTGTCGGCACGCTGATGGTCTGCCATGAATACCAGGACATTGGGCCTTCTCGTCGCGCTCACCAGCAGATCACCTCACAGAGCAAACGCCTCATTCGAACCAAAGCCGGAAGCTGCGAACCTGGTATGGGGTAACCGAGAAGCCGAAGCCGCCGCCTTCGACGCGGACATCCACATCACTCTGCGCTTCCTCCACATGGTTACACGGCACGACGGTGATTCGATCCGCCGGGGTCGCGACCCAGACCGCGCCCCGCCCGCCGTAGGGCTCATACAGCCGCGCAATCACGCCATCGCCATCCTCGGCGGGCTTGAGCGCCTCGAGAATAGCTGGGCCCCGCACAGCCAGGAGCGACTCATTCCAGGCCTCACCCGATCCAGAACCCGCCCCAACGGCACACGTCATGGGAGCGTTGAGTTCCCAGGCATACTGCACTGTCCCTCCATCTCTCCAGTCGCCGGTATGCGGCAGTAGCGAGTACACAAACTCGTGTTTGCCCACGTCGGCCAGAGGATCAGGCCACTCCGCTCCACGGAGAAGCGTGAGCCTTATCACATTCTCTAGCACATCGTACCCGTACTTGCAGTCGTTCAGCAGACTCACACCGTAGCCCGCCTCCGACAGGTCCGCCCAGCGGTGTGCGCACACTTCGAACTTCTCCTCTTCCCAAGACGTGTTGCGGTGAGTCGCTCGTTCAACAGCGCCGAACTGCACCTCGTAGGTAGCGCGTGGCGACCGGATCGCGACGGGAAACGCAGCCTTGAGCATCACCTGACGGGCCCGCCAGTCCACACGGGTGACGAAATCGATACGAGGCACCTGATCATAGAGGATCACGTCTTGCGCGAGCACGCTGTCACGGTATCGTCGCACCACCCTCACTGAGGCTCGCACAGGTCCTTTCTCCAAGACGTGTACCGTCAACCCGTCATCCCACGCGTACCGACGCTTGTCGAACGTTGCGTGAACGTTCCATGCAGCCTCGCGTTCTGGTCCATCCTGGAATAACTGAAGATCGTTGGCCGTGCAGCCGGGAGGCACAACCTCCCGGCCGAAGCGCTTATCAAACAATCGGGAGATGCCCCCCTTGCCATCAAGCTCCATCCGGAAGAAGCGATTCTCGAGCGCCGATGTTGAGACGCGTAGACTGCTCTCGATCGGGTCGACCGCGGCCAGCAACTTGAGCCCCGCAACGCCTACACCCGGCACGCCACTCGGGTTGAACAGCAGTTCAACCTCGTCAGGGTCGCGCCCAAGCTCCTGGACGGGAATGATCGTTCCGTCTGACTGCTGTAACGCAAGTCGATCGCGCTCTCCAACCAACTCCACCGGCACCACCGCACGCACCAGATCCGAACGAGGCCACGACATGCTGTTGAAAACGACGAGCTCATCAGGACCGGCCTCCTGAGCCAGTGCCCGTAGGGCAGCCTGGCGCACACCTGATGCCGTGGCCTTGATCCCGGCGTGGTCGACTGCCGCCTCCTCGTACACGGCTCCAATGGAACTCCCCGGGAGGATATCGTGGAACTGCAGTAGCAGTAGATCAAGCCAGGCGGATCGCAATGTCGCCACGTCGATCTCGGTGCCCTTCAGGTTGGCCAGCACACCATAGAGCTCCGCCTCACGCAGCAAGAGCTCGTTCTTCCGATTCGATCGCTTGATCTCACCCTGCGTCGTGTACGTGCCACGATGCGTCTCCAGATAGAGCTCGCCAACCCAGGTGGGCAGGTGAGGCGCGGCCGTCACCACGTCGTCGAAGTACGACTCCTCGACACCCTGTCGGCACGCTGGTAGACCCGGGAAGCCCTCCGCACGAACCGCGAACTCCAACATCTCCTCGGTCGGTCCTCCGCCGCCATCTCCGAACCCAAACGGGAACAGCACCTCCGGATACTCGGCCTTCTGACGGTAGTTGTCCCATGCGAAGTGGATCTGCTCAGGATTCGGCCACCCGGTGTAGTAGTCCTGCAGACGGGCAATGTGCGCGAGCACCCGCGAACCATCGATCCCTTCCCACCAGAAGAGATGCATTGGAAACGGGTTGCGGGCCTGCCAATGCAACTTGTTTGTCATGAAGTAGTCAATGCCACATCCCTTCAGAATGCCAGGGAGCGACCCTGGATAGCCGAACACATCCGGAAGCCAGCACGTCCGCGGTTTGGTCCCGAACTCCTCCTTGAAGAACGAGCGCCCATAGAGAATCTGACGGATCAGCGCCTCACCTGAAGGTAGGTTGCAGTCCGGCTCGACCCACATCCCACCAGTACACTCCCACCGCCCCTCGCGAACCCAGTGACACACTTCTTTGTAGATCTCGGGATAGTACGCCCGTGCATATGCATACAGTTGCGGCTGACTGCACGAGAAGTGATAGTCGGGATAGCGTTCGAGTAGCCTGCACGCCGTCGAGAACGTCCGTCCAACCTTCCGGATGGTCTCGCGAATCGGCCACAGCCAGGCTGTGTCGATGTGGGAATGCCCCGTCAGGAATACGGCGCCCGCTTCAGGGTCCGGACAGATCGCCCCCACGGCCTCATCCAGTATGGTCTTGGCAACGAGTACCTCCGATCCGAAGACCTCCTGTGGCGCCGTCAAATCGATGGCTAGCAGCGCGTCCTCGAGCGCAGCGTCGAGCAGCCGTCGACGCCGTTCATCGCGCGTGTGCTGGGACGCTTCCCACACGAACCACAGGTCGTAGTAGATTTGCTCAACCTGGGGATCGACCTCAGCCAGACAGATCTGTCGCAGCCTGGCTCTTTCGCTGGCAAGATGTGGCTCTGACAACGACCGACCCACACAGATGAACTCTGCTTCGAACTGGAGGGACCTGTGGGAGGGCGGAATCACCTGGGTGTGGTTGACATCGATTCCAGCATAGGGGCCCCCGTTGATCGTGAGCAGACCTTCCAGATTGGTGTGATCGAAACGAAGACGAAGGCGATCCAAGACTACGGATTCGGGTACAAATACGCGACCCCGCACGAAGAGCGTCTTTCCCGCCGGCCAGGTGCTGTCCGACGGAATCTCGGTCCAGTCCCCGTCGTAGGCATAGACATCGGGGGCGATGTGTTCGGCCGTACGTCCCTCCAGGCCTTCCACCATCCAACGCCGGAGTGTAGAGCGTGATCGAATCTGGGCGAGCTTCGCGGTGATGATACGTCTGTCCATGGCTAACTCCTGCTCTGCGTGTGAGGTCAGCGTGCAGCATTCCCCTTCCCCCGGGTGACGACGCCGTACGCCGCGGCCGGATTGTAGCACGGTAACATCGGCTGGACAAGCTAGGAAATCATTCAGCCCTGCACACGTACTACCGCTTTCCACGCTTCTATGGTAGGCTCTGCGAATCATGCATCAGAGGAGGCGCCAGGAAGTGACACTTCAGTCAACCCCACCCGCAGCCTTTCACGTCATGGTCAAACCAAGAGGTCCGATCTGCAACCTCTCCTGCGCCTACTGCTACTACCTCCCCAAGTCTCGACTCTACCCTGATTCCCAGTTCAAGATGGATGATCGAACGCTGGAGGCCTTCACGCGTCAGTACATCGAAGCTCAGAGAGTGCCAGAGGTCACGTTCGGTTGGCAGGGCGGCGAGCCAACACTGATGGGAATCGACTTCTTCCGACGAGCTGTTGAGCTACAGGAGCTCTACCGACCGCCGGGAATGCGCGTACTCAATGCGCTGCAGACGAACGGCGTCCTGATCGACGACGAGTGGGCGGAGTTCTTCCGCAAGCATCGTTTCCTCATTGGCCTCAGTCTGGACGGCCCTCGTGCACTCCACGACGCATACCGCCGGGATCAGGCCGACCGACCATCCTTCGACCGTGTTATGGCTGGACTGTCCGCGCTGCAGCGGCATCACGTCGAGTACAACATCCTGACTACCGTGCACGCAGCCAACGCCGACCACCCACTCGAGGTGTACCGCTTCCTGCGAGATGAGGTCAACGCACCATTCATCCAGTTCATCCCCATCGTCAGGAGAGCCAATGTATCTGGCAACCAGCAGGGCACCGCCCTCGCCTCCACCTCAGTAACGGCTGGCCAGTACGGCGACTTCCTCACGACGGTGTTTGATGAATGGGTCCGAGTCGATGTAGGTCGTGTGTTTGTGCAGATCTTTGATGTTGCACTCGCCGCCTGGGCAGGCCACCGTCCAGGCCTCTGCGTGTTCGAGTCCACGTGCGGGACCGCAATGGTACTGGAACACAACGGTGACCTCTATGCGTGTGACCATTTCGTTGAACCACGTTTCCTCATTGGGAACATCCTGGAGACGCCCCTCTTGGAACTGGTCGGCTCTCCCAGACAACGGCAGTTCGGCCTGGCCAAAAGCGATACCCTACCGCGCCAGTGTCGAAACTGCGAGGTCCAGTTCGTCTGCCACGGTGGCTGCCCCAAGAATCGGATTCTGATCCCACCCGGCGAAGAGTACCCCATCAACATCCTGTGCGAAGGCTACCAGCAGTTCTTCACACACATCCGTCATGCTATGGACCTGATGGTCGAGGAGCTGCGCGCGCAGCGACCACCTGCGGGCGTCATGGCGCGCCTTCTGCAAGAGGATGCCGTGCTCCAGCAGCGCTTCCGCCTCGCCAGACGCAACGACCCCTGCCCCTGCGGCAGTGGCCGCAAGTACAAACACTGCCACGGCCAGCGGTAACCTTAGACTGGGCCACAGATTGAGCTCTCTCCGCCCGTCAATTGCCCGGCACCCAGAATGTGACAGGCGAGCCGCGCTATTCCACGTTTCGTGTAGACCGTTCATGATCTAAGCAACTTTCATTGCAGTGGAGCGAAGAGTGCTGCGAGGTCATCACATAATGACTACACGAAATCCCACTAGGCTAGCCGGGCATGTGCTCGAACTGCTGTCTTCCATCGATTCTTGACTCGCCGTTCAGTGGACCTATAATTGGGGCTGAATAGGGATTCAGTCTGCTAGACGCGGTATGTGAGGTGGAGCGATGCATGGCAAGGTTGACGATCGGCGTATCGAGCGCAGCACACAGATCATCCAGACTGGCCGCCGTCTGTTCGCGGACCGCGGCTACCACAATTGTCGCGTCGCCGACATCGCACGTGGAGCCGGTATGAGCACGGGTAACGTCTACTGGCACTTCGCCAGCAAAGAGGATCTGCTGCACGATATCCTCGCCGAGAGCTTCGCAGAACAGGACGCCCTCGTGCACGGCATCTGCTCACGAACCGATCCCGTAGCCGTCCGGGTGGACATGCTGTTTTGTGAGTACGTGGATTACTACTGCACACACTGGGACTCCGTCCAACTCACGCTCGCGTTGTTGGCGCACGACGGGATTGCCCTGTTCCATAGGTTGGGTCTTGATGTCCCACAGGTCGGCGCCCGTTACCACCCCGGCTTGACCGCCCTCATCTCCGCCGGGCGCGACGCGGGCATTCTGTTGGACCTCCCCCCTCACCTGCTCTGCTCTCTGATGTTCTCATACCTGAACGGACAGGCGATCACGTGCGATCGAAGTGGCTTCTCGCACAGGCGCGATCTGACTCTGGCTGCTCTGCGTCGACTGCTCTGCAAGCCAGCCGGTGAGTGAGTGATGGCCGACCGAGTTGGTTCTTGACAAAGACAGAAGCCGTGCTATAGTACGGGCACAATCCAATACTTACACCATCTCCGAGTCCTGGAGCCTACCCGGCTGACTGTTGAAGCCCATGGCTCTTTGACCGT
>JAAZAN010000240.1 GCA_012514315.1 Chloroflexota bacterium | reverse complement strand
GAAGAGATCATTACCGAGAGCGGGAATGTGAGCTTCCGTCTCCAGGGGAAAACGATCCTAGGCGAGGAGATCGATACCCTGATCCCAGCCGGAGACATGGAAGAGCAGCGTGTGCTGAAAGCCACCTTGTCCGCAGTATCAGGACCACGGGGAACCATCTATCCACGGATGGCTCAGCATCTGGCACCGGCCATTCGCATGCTGACAAGCGACTGGAAGAAGACACATCGCTACGAGCGTACGGGATGGGCGGACGGCACTTTCCTCCTGCCAGGTCGGGAACGCGAGGGCATTCAGATTGTGCTTCCTCCCAAGCTGGCATACAGGGCCCATCCTGCTGCAGACCTTTCGCTCGGCCTGGAAGCACTGGAGTCCCTGATTCGCTCGGTTGGGGTTGAGACCAGCCTGCCAGCACTTGTAGCATTCTTCCAGGCACCCATGGCGCACCTGGCTAAGTGGCGCAGTGAACGGTATGGGCTGTTCATTCAGAGTCGCACCGGCAAGTTCAAGACAAGCTGGTGCCAGGTCGCATTGTCGCTGTACGGCCCTGAGTTCGCCTCACACGATGAACTGCTCCACAAATGGGGAGAAGGTGGAACGCGAAACGCCATCATGAACATCGCAACCTATCTCCACGATATGCCGCTGCTGATTGACAACTTCAAGCCGAACACTGGTGATGGGGTAACCGGGTTCGTCAATCTCCTTCACAACATCCTCGAAGGTTCGGACAAGGAGCGCCTGGATCGCAATTCAAAGCTCCGTGATTCCAAGCCGATCTACGCATGGCCGATTTTCACAGGGGAGGACGTCCCGGATAACGATCCTGCCAGCCTGGCTCGCATCCTACTGACACGATTCCAGGATCAGCCCGAGGACGCCGGCTATCTGCTCGGTCAGGCGCAACGGAACGCCGAACATCTGCCTGCCGTAGGCTGCTCGTGGCTCGACTTTCTGGAGAGCGACGAAGGAATTCAGTGCGTCCAGGACGCTCTCAAGGAATTCGAGCCACTTCGTGATCACTATCGAGACCACTTACGGCGTCTCCGCGATGACGCGGTCAACATCCAACGTGTCGCCACCAATCTGGCCACCAATCACATCACCTGGCAGGTTCTCAACCAACACCCGCACATAGGACCTGTGCTGGCGCCGTTCAGTGCAGAGTACGAGGCCGGACTGCAGCGCATTGCAGCCGAGATGGCTCATGTCACGGCTGAGTGCGTGGCAGCCATCCAGTGGATCCGCGCACTTCGTGAGCTCGTTGCCAGCGGTCAGGGGATTATCATCGACAGAAGCAGCAAGGAGTACCAACATCGCGACCGCAAGCAAGATAAGGACGGATCTCTGGGTATCAGGCTCGAGGATCACAGTGTGTGGCTGTTTCCGGAGATCACTCACAAGGCCATTGAGCAGCTGCTCGGTCCAAAGGCCCTGGCAGGCACCTCGCACAACACCCTATACAAACAGCTCGATGACCTGGGGTACATCGCCAGCAAGGGCACGGACGGCACCCTGGTTCCCAAGAATGTGTACGGGACAACCGCGCGCGTGCTGCATCTGACTCGTCAGGCTATCACAGGTTCAGGAGAGTAACGCGACATAGGACTCACAGCGGCTCTCCGGGGGTTGTTCGGACCAACTCATTCTGGTCAGATGGACGCCCTCGGAGGGCCGCTTCTTTTCTACGGCACGACATTACGTGATTACGTCTTTTCAAGACATAAGTACTCTTTGTTGCCACACTATTTGGACGGCCCCAGTGAATGCCATCTGATCAGATTGGGCCCCTACCTCCAAAAAGACGTAATCGGCGTAATACACGTGGGCAACCCTGCTCACGGACGTTGCTCATGTGTGCCTCCAGTCAGCCATGGGCAACTTTGCCCGAGAACAGATAGCCGGAACCAGTTCCTGGAAAGCTGGAAGGTCACCTTGGCTTCGCCATCGGATCTGCAGATGTCACTGTTGTCAGCCCAGCAACTCGTCTCCACAGGAAGCCCCCCATGCTCACTTTCAGTTCCCTGCACACAATGGACCGACCACCATTCAGAGCGAGGGGTCGAAAACGACGCTGGGTGTCAACATGCTGGCCACATGCCGT
>JAAZAN010000239.1 GCA_012514315.1 Chloroflexota bacterium | reverse complement strand
TACGAGAACTACCCCGAGCAGATGACGAAAGTCCAGGGAGAGATATCGGCGCTGGGAATGGACTCCTGGACGCAGAATCTCTACTGGACGTGGCTATACGCGCTGCGTCCATTGTTGGACGTCAAAGGGGACCAGTACCCCGCGTTCATGCGCACCCAGGCGTGGGCACGAAAAGACCTGCAGACAGCGCTGGGATCGTGGACTGAGCTGAAGCACGACACCATTCTGTATGCGAAGCAATCTATGGCGGAGATGGGTGGAGGGATGCCGCCCGAGCCGCCGCACGGCTGGGTTGAGCCGAATCCTGAAGCGTACGCCCGACTGTTGGGGCTCACGCGCATGACACGCGACGGACTGGATAGCCGTGGCCTGATGACCGAGAACACGCAGACCAACCTGATGCGCCTGGACAACTTGCTTACGTTCCTTGTGGACATCTCACAGCGTGAGTTGTCTGGTGCGGCGTTGACCCGCGATGACTACGATCGCATCAATGTGTACGGGGGGGAACTAGAAGCCCTGACACTGTCCGCGGCCGACGCTGAGGGGGATGGTTCACCCTACTTCGAGGAGGAGGAGCAGGCTGCTCTGATCGCTGACGTGGCGACAGACCCAAATGGGTACTACCTGGAAGAGGCGATCGGCCCGATCTTCGAGATCTATGTGGTCGTGCCCGATGGACTGGGCGGTGAGCATCTGGCCATGGGTGGTGTGTTCTCATACCATGAGTTCGTGTCGACCGAGCGGTTGACCGATGAGGCCTGGCGCGAAATGATCGCTCAGGGTGAGGCGCCCGCACAACCGGAGTGGACGGCCACCTTCACGAGTCCATAGGAAGTCGCCCATCACCAAGGTATGGGAAGGCGACATCAAAGGCGAGGCCAGGGGCTCTGGGATACCTGGTGTTGGCTGTGCTCACACTGCTGAGCGGTGAGCCGAGGCCCTGCACGACCTTCGCCTTAGTCGGTGATGTCATGCTGGGCCGGGGAGTGGCCCAGAGTCTGGGCGATGCGTGGGACGAAGCGTTTGTTGCGGTCAGGCCGTGGCTTACCGGTGCGGACGTGGCGCTGGCGAATCTGGAGTCGCCGCTGACCCGACGTCAGCAGCTTGCCGTGGGAAATGACCTGAGAGCCGCTCCCGAAGCTGTCCAGGCGCTTGAGACAGGTGGATTCGATGCCGTGTCAGTGGCAAACAATCATAGCCTCGATGCCGGAGTTGCGGGCTTGCTGGACACGATGCGTGCACTGTGTGTCGCGGGCATCGTGCCCATTCCCGACTCGCTGAGCGCCGGGAATCTGGTTCCCGACTGTACGCAGAGCGGGCAAGGCACATTCAGGGTACTGGCGTTCGACGATTCCGTTGCGCCGCTTGACCTCCGAATGGCGGAGGATCTGGTGAAGCGGGCATCCGACGAGACTCAGATTGTGCTCGTGTCTGTACACTGGGGGGGAGAGTACCAGACGGCGGTCACACAGCGACAGGAGGAGGTCGCCACGGCACTGGCAGGCGCAGGTGCAACGCTGGTCGTCGGGCACGGGCCCCACGTACTGCAGCGTATGGAGTGGAATGGCGGTACACTGGTGGCATACAGTCTGGGCAACTTCATCTTCGATCAGCGGTATCCGACAGACTGCAGGTGGGGCGCTGTGTTGATGGTCGCGGTCTGTGGGGGCGATGTCACCGCAGTACAGGTCCTGCCCACTGTGACAGAGGAGGGAAGGGTACAGCCTGCAGGGCTCGATGTACGACCCACGATTGAGTCGGTTCTGGGGCTGAACTCGATCCAATATGTTCCATAGTAGATACCATCGGTGAAGGAGTCGAATCAATGAGTCTGTTGCAGGCTATTGTGTTGGGCGTTCTGCAGGGGGCGACGGAGTTTCTGCCCATCAGTAGTTCAGGTCATCTGGTGCTTGTTCCCTGGTTGTTGGGTTGGGCAGAACCGGGACTGACTTTTGATGCGGTGATGCACTGGGGAACCGCTCTGGCGGTCATTGCCTATTTTTGGCGTGACTGGTGGCGCCTCATCGTAGCGGGGATTCGCTCGATCACCCAGCGATCCCTGGGCGATCCGGATGCGCGTCTGGCGTGGCTCATCGTGTTGGGGACGATCCCTGCAGTCGTGCTGGGGCTGCTGTTTGAGGATTTCTTCGAGCAGATGTTCTCGAATCCAGTGGCCACCGCGGCCCTCCTGCTCGTCACGGCGGGGATCCTTACGGGCGGTGAGGCCCTGAGCCGGCGCCGACGTGAGCTGACGGATCTGACCTGGCGCGATGGCCTGATCATCGGGCTGGCCCAGGCCCTGGCCATTCTTCCAGGAATCTCTCGATCCGGGTCAACCATCTCCGCCGGTCTGGTACGAGAGGTGCGCCGTGAGCCAGCCGCGCGGTTCAGCTTTCTGCTCGGTACGCCCGCAATCCTTGGCGCCGGACTGCTCAAGCTGGTAGATCTGGCTCAGGCCGGCGATCTGCTTGCTCAGGCGCCAATCCTGCTCGTGGGATTCGGCTTCTCGGCGGCTGTCGGTATAGCGTGTATCCACTTCCTGCTGCGATTTTTGCGTCGCCGTCCATTGTACGTGTTCGCGGTCTACTGTGCGATTGCTGGGGTGTTCTGTCTGCTCGTCGCGCTCGTCCGTGGTGGGTAGAGTCCGCAGGTATGAACAAGACGCTGCAAGCGGTTGGACGGACACTGTGCTCCGTCTTTGCGATCGCCTTCACGGTCAGCTGTGCATCGGAGTCACTCCGTGTGACTCGGGAGCCGGTCACGATGCGCGTGGTGGCAGCCGATTCGTGCAGCTCTCTGGCCCATGAACTGGTCGGCCGCTACGAGGCATCGCATCCGTGGGTTACGATCGAACTCGAGGTCTTCGATGATGCCGTTGCACGCGAACGACTGGGCAGTGGTATGGCTGATCTTGCGCTGCTATCGGGGGGCGACGATGGCCAGGACGATGCAAGCGGATGGCAGACGCTGTGGATCCAGGCAGGGATCGCTATGGTCGCCAACACCGATACGCCGCTCAACGAGATCAGCTTACCCTATCTGCAGGAGATCTATCGGGGGCGGATCCAGGAGTGGCAGGGTACAGTGCTCCAGGTCGTTACGCGAGAGCACGGGTCTGGAGTCCGCAGAGCGTTCGACTGGGCCGTTCTGGGTGCGGGTGATGTTGCCCTCACTGCCATCGTCGTTCCATCGAATGATGCGGTCATCGACTTCGTTGCCCGCACGCCCGGGGCGATTGGGTATGTATCGACCCTTAGTCTGCGGGAGGCTGATCTAGCCCGAGTCAGGTTGTTGTCCGTCGATGGAGAGCTGCCGGTCCCGTCAGCTCTGGCCAGTGGGAAGTACCCACTCTCACATCAGGTCCGTATAGCGACACCCTCCGAGCCGACCGGAGCCACGCGCGAGTTCGCGCAATGGCTTTTCGAACCCGAAGGGTTAACAATTGCGGGGCGCTTCGGATATCCGCGTTGAACCAGGTAGTCGTTGAAGCGGCGTTCACCGAACTCGGGTTCCGTTGCCTCAACGACCACTGTTCTACTGCTCCATCACCCTCGCCAGTCGCCAGAGGTCGGGACTGATCTCCTTCTCGAATGCGATCGCGTCCTTCAGCGGCGTCAGGACGATCTCATCCCGTGCCCAGCCGACCATCTGCCCATAGTCGCCTCCGGCAAGCGCCTCGACGGCTGCAGCGCCCAGCCTGGTCGCGAGGACGCGGTCGAATGCACTGGCCGCGCCGCCCCGCTGAACGTAGCCTAGACGGGTGATGCGTACAGAGAAGCCCAAGTCCTTGTGTTCTGCCAATTGCTGCGCGAGGGCTTCCATCCCGGGCTTCCATCCCTCCGCGACGACGATGATGCAGTGAGGTTTGCCCTTGATGTAGGCGGTCTCGATCGTATGCGCGATCTCATCGAAGGTCGTCTCAATCTCGGGGATCAGGACCAACTCAGCTCCGCCAGCGATGCCGCTTTTCAGCGCCAGGTATCCGCAGTGGCGCCCCATGGTCTCGATCAGGAAGGCCCGGTTGTGCGATGTTGCGGTGTCTTTGATTTTGTCGATTGCGTCCAGAATCGTGTTGAGCGCGGTGTCAACGCCGATGGAGATGTTCGTACCGCTGATGTCATTGTCTATGGTGCCCGGCACACCGACGACCGGAAACCCCATCTCGTGCAAGTGCGATGCGCCAGTCAGCGAGCCGTTTCCGCCGATCACAACGAGACCCTCGATTCCGAAGCGGTTCAGCGTACGGATCGCCTCAGTGCGGCCGCTCCGTTCGAAGAACTCCGGACAGCGAGCGGTGCCGAGAATCGTACCGCCGTGGTTGATAATGCCCCCAACAGAGCGCGCATCCATCTCACTGATCTCGCCATCGATCAGTCCGGCGTAGCCACGACGGATGCCCATTACGTTCATACCCAATGCAATACCATCCCGCACGACGGCACGAATGCATGGGTTGAGACCAGGGTTATCCCCACCGCTCGTCAGCACTCCAATGCGCTTCATACTGACCTCCCAAACTGTCTGGGCATGTTGTTGTTCGACAAAGCGAAGCAGTTTCCGGTCATAGCCGGGCGAGCCTGGCGGTTATCCGGCCCGAGACTCTTCCGTGTCGGGCCAGATAACCGGTCGCTGGGTCAATCCAGCGTCCATTTGGGTGTGGTGTCCGGTAGTCAGTGGGCCCGCAGCGTCTGCCTGGCCAGCCGGCACCCGAGCGACCTAGTACAGGTACATAGGCTTGTTCAGAATCTGCTTCATCTTGGGACGATAGGCCTCTACGTCGTAGAACTCATCCACATCGATCGATCGGGCTCCGGCAGACGGTGAGTCTGCCGAAATGTAGGTATACTTGCCATCCTTCAACGCGACCATGTAGCCGAACTTGCGTTCGTTGATCAGGTCCAGTGCCAGGTTGGCGTAGTTGCTGGCCACCATCAGGTCAAGCGCATCGGGGGGACCGGAACGCATCAGGTAGCCCAACTGCTGGAAGGATGTGTTCACACCCGTTAATCTCTTGATCTTGTCGGCGGTTTCCGAACCGATGCCACCGAGCTTCCTGTGACCAAACATGTCCGCCTCGCCAACCTGGACAACGTCCCCTTCAACCTCCTGCGCGCCCTCTGATATGGTCATGATCGCGTAGTGGCTGGGGTTTTCAGCTCGATCTACTACAAGGAACTCAGCCAGACGCTGTGTGTCGAACGGTACCTCGGAGATGATGACCCTGTCGGCGCCTGACAGGTATCCAGCGACCAATGAGGTGGCGCCGCTGTGGCGTCCAAACAGCTCGACAACGCCGATTCGCTCGTGAGACCCAACCGCTGAGCGGATCTGGTTGATCGCATGAACGCTCAGAGTAATCGCCGTTGAGAATCCGATGCAGTAATCAGTGCCCGGTATGTCGTTGTCCATCGTCTTGGGAAGCGCCACGACTGGGAAGCCTTCACGATGAATCCGAGCCCCGTATCCCAATGTGTCCTCACCGCCGATTGGGACCAGCACATCGATCTCCAGGCTATCCAGCACTTTGAGGACGTGCGCAGTCAGATCGACGGGCCCCTGCTGCCCTGTCAAGCCCGACTTGAGGAAGTCCGGCGCCCCATCCACTGGCACCTTCGAAGGATTCGTGCGCGAGGTGTGCAGGAAAGTGCCGCCGGTGCGGTCAATCGTGCGTACGACGCGCTTGTTGAGAGGGAGGATATGTTCATCGAAAGATGTCGGGTCCTCTGGGTTATAATAGAGCAGTCCGTGCCAGCCCCGTCGAATGCCAAGGGCTTCGTGTCCTGAGTCCAACGCCCGCTGCACCAGTGTCTTGATGGCGGGGTTAAGCCCTGGGACGTCTCCTCCTCCAGTCAATATGCCAATTCTCATTCTCAGCTACCTCCATATAGTCTTGGGTGATCTACCGTGTTGATTGCGCAGACTGCAAAGCGTGCGCCAGGTCGGGTCCGCAGGTCAAGTGGCTCTCTCTAGGCGCTCAGTTCCAGATTGCCCCATCCAGGCCCTAGGGTGGCCTGGATGTCCTGGCTCAGCTCAGGTCGATAGCGCGTTGTCGAGTTAGGAAACTCCAGCTCAATTGAACCACTGTCTCCGCCAACCAGTAGAATCGTGAAATGATCTGGCCCGGGCTGTCCAGTGAGTAGCGCATACACGGCCCGCAGGCGCTGCACGTCGCGAGACTGTTCGCCTGTGCGACGCAGCACGATGTTCAGTCTGTGGGCTGTCGCGGGTTCCTCCGTGGCGTTACGATTCGCAATGCCTGACACTCGTTGTGAGGGAGTTGTCTGCCGACCGTCTGGGCCCTCCAGCGGTGGTCTGTAAGGCGCGGTTGCTTGTACAGCGCGTGGCTGCGGCCGTGGACTAGATGCCGGGTGGGGCGATAGTGAGTTCTCCGTTGGCATCGCAACTTGGTCGGGAGTCTTGACCCAGTCGCACAATAGCGAGGCTTCCTCTCGACGTCCGCTGTCGACCTTACCGCTAACGACCAGAATGCGCTCAACCTCCCAGATTCCCTTCGTCTTCTCCCAGGCTCTCGGGAATACGACGACCTCGCACGTGCTGTGAATACCCTCGAGGGTCACAAAGGCCATGTCTGCGCCTTTCTTGGTCGTGAGGCGCCGCACCCTCTGTACCATTCCCGCGATGACGACCTGCTGCCCGTTGCCCTCATCGCCAAGCGTCTCCACGCTGGAGTTGACCACGTCGCGCAGACTCAACAGGGTTCGGACCAGTGGATGTTCCGATACATAGACTCCGATAAGCTCTTTCTCCCAGTTCAGCACCTCGCGCTGTGCCACCTCGCCCACGTTCTGCCCCGTGCTGAACTCGACTGGGTTCTCATGCAGCTTCACACCGGTGGCCTCACCGAACAGGCTCATCTGTCCTACGTCGCGCGCGCGATGCACGCTGGCGCTCAGTCCCAGGATCTGGTCCAGGCTACCCAGAAGCCCAGCGCGCGTGCCGAACTCATGTAGAGCACCGACTTTGATCAGGCTTTCCAGTGCACGACGATTCACCTGCCGAAGGTCGACGCGACGACAGAAATCATCCAGTGACCCAAATGGCCCGTCCGCATTGCGAGCCGCCAGAATGACTTCGATCGGACCCTCTCCCACGTTCTTCACGGCGCCCAGGCCAAACCGAATGGCTGGATAGCCCTCGTTGCTAGTCTCTATCGTGAAGTCGAGTCCCGACCGATTCACGTCCGGTGGCAGTACCTCGATACCGGTGTTGCGGCATTCACCGATGAGGATACCCACTTTCTCCGTGTTGTTTCGCTCCACACAGAGCAGCGCGGTCATATACTCGACGCGATAGTTAGCTTTTAGGAAGGCGGTCTGGCAGGTCAGAACCGCGTAGTCGACGGCATGTCCTTTGTTGAACCCGTAACGAGCGAAGTACTCGATGTCGTCGAAGATCGCTTCGGCCACATCCTGGGGAAGTCCGCCTTTGGCTGTAGCGCCCTCGACAAAGGACGACCGATGTCCTAGGAGCTCCTTTTCCTTCTTCTTACCCACAGCTCTCCGCACCAGGTCTGCCTCCCCAGCCGAGTAGCCGGCCAGGTCGGTGAGGATACGGATGATCTGCTCCTGGTACACGATAATCCCATGGGTCTCTTTGAGGATCGGCTCCAGGCTCTCGTGTCGATACTCGACCGTCTTCACGCCATGCAGTCGATCGATGTAGTCATCGATGTACTCCATGGGACCAGGTCGGAAGAGGCTGATCGCAGCAACGATGTTGTCGAAGGTCTTGGGCTGCATCTTCATCAGCATCCGCCGCATACCTTGACCTTCGACCTGGAAGACACCGGTAACGTCGCCGCTGCTGAGTAGCTCGAATGTGGACTCATCCTCGGTGGGAATGGTATTGAGGTTGAGATCGATACCATGACGGTCGTTGATGAGAGCGCAGGCCCGGCGCATCAGGGTCAACGTAGCCAGCCCCAGGAAGTCCACCTTGAGGAGCCCGAGCTCTTCGGCTTCGTCCATCTTGTACTGGATGACCTTGCCGATCTCGTCGGAGTGGCTGCTGCTGGTCGGGCGATGAAGCGGCGCGTATTCCACTAACGGAACGTCCGTGACAATCACGCCTGCCGCGTGGGTGCTCGCGTGGCGGATTGTGCCCTCAACACCCATGGCCACATCAAGCAGTCGTCGGATGTGGGGCTCATCGCGATAGGCCTCGCCCAACTCGCGAACGTCGTCAAGTGATTGTTTGAGCTTGATCTTGGGCCCGGGTGGTACGAGCCGCGCGATACGGTCCACCTCGGTGAGTGGATAATCGAGGGCCCGGCCAACGTCTCGGATAGCAGCTTTGGCGCCCATTGTACCGAAGGTGATGATCTGGGCGACCTGGTCTTCCCCATACTTCTCGATGGTATAGCGGATCAGTTCAGCTCGCTGATCGTCCGGGAAGTCGAGGTCGATATCGGGCATCGAGACCCTGCCAAGGTTGAGGAAGCGCTCAAAGATGAGTCCGTGGCGCAGCGGATCAATCAGCGTGATGCCGAGGCTGTACGCGACGATCGACCCCGCTCCAGAGCCACGCACATTCCACCAGATGCCTCTCTCTTTCGAGAAGCGACAGAGATCCCACACGATGAGGAAGTAGGTATCGAACCCCATCTGGTGGATGATGTCCAGCTCGTAGTCGAGGCGCTGCCGTATTTCCGTGGTCACAATGGGGTA
>JAAZAN010000238.1 GCA_012514315.1 Chloroflexota bacterium | reverse complement strand
CAGTCAGTCAGTAACTTGCCATGTTGGCCGGCGTCAGTTGGTGCACTGTCTGCATCGGGTAGGAGGCATCGCCGCAGTGTTTGACCAAAGCGCAGTTCTTTGGTATACTCTCTTCCAAGCCGGAGTGGCGGAACAGGCAGACGCGCGCGACTCAAAATCGCGTGGGCTTAGCTCATGTGGGTTCGATTCCCACCTCCGGCATATATCTGCAATCCTCTGTGGACCTCGTATGCCTCGCCACGACCGAGGTTCCCCGTCTTCCTGCCGCGTTGACCTGTTGCCGACAGTGGAAGTGGGGTGACGTGTGATTCGACCCAAGACCCGGTTCATGGTTTGTAGCGTGGCTGGCCTGGTAGTCGGCCTTATGGTGGGACTTTTCGTAGGCTGGCGCGTTTGGCCCGTCGAGTATACCAATACGACGCCTCTCGCCTTGCGCCAGGACCGCCGAGACGATTACATTCTGATGGTGGCCGCTGCCTATGCTGTCGAGGGGAACCTGGAGCATGCCAGTGCACGGCTTCGAGTCCTGGACAGCGAGCAACCAGGGTGGCCCGTGGCCGATCTGGCCATCAGGTTGATCGAGGCAAATGGGTGCCTGCGAGATATTGAAGGCCTGGCTCGTCTGGCCTACGACCTGGGAGCCCGTTCGCCGATTCTGTCGGAGTACGTCGAGGATTCCCTATGATGCGTCGCTCCGTGCTCTGGCCCTTCGCCGTCGCGCTTGTCATCGGCCTGGCCGCTGGGCTAACCTATAGTTGGGCCATCGATCCCCTGGAGCTGGTGAATACTTCGCCCCGGCTCATGCGGCAGGACTATCGTCGAGAATGGATCCGGTTGGCGGCAGTGTCCTATGTTGCAGATGGAGACCTCGAGAGGGCTCGAACCCGAATGCTGTCTCTTGACTCAGAGGACATGACCCAGGGACTGCAGGAACTGATTGAGGCGTATGCAGCGTCGGGACAGTCGGGTGATACTATGCGGAAACTGAGTGAACTGGCGATGACACTGGATGTTCACACACCCGCTATGTTTATATATGTCCCCGCCACCGATATTCCCACTCATTCGGTGACTGTGACCCCGCGGCGATCTGCCGAAACCGCCGTGTTGCCATCATCAACTTGCGCGCCGTCGTGGACGCCTACAGTCACGGCGAGTGTTACACGTGTACCTGCTTCACCTTCTCCGACCCGGACACGGTTGGCGTCGACATCTACTGTGACGCTCAGTCCAACTGTCCCTACCACGACTGCCATGCCGACGTGGGATCCGAGCGTCCCGTCGCCGACACCGATACGTGAGTTCCATATCGTCTCCAAAGAGTGGGTCTGCAAACCACAGGAAACACCGCTCATCGAGGTCGTACTTCAGGATGAGCGTGGTCGAGGTATCGGTGGCGCGGAGGTGTGGCTAGTCTGGGATAGTGGCGCGGATCGAGCGATCACAGGGCTAAAGGCCGAACGCGGTGTTGGGTTCGTTGACTTCGAGGCGGTAGTGGGACAGTCGTACGCTCTTAGTATCGGTCAACTTGGCCTTCCTTTGGTCACTGACCTGGAGATCGCGCCATGTCCCTTCCACGCAGGCGCGGGCGCATCCTACGGGACGTGGCAGATCACGCTTCAGCTACGGCCTGTTCAGACAGCAATTCCCACCAGTCCATCCTCGGACTGACTTGTCCCTCTAATACCCTCATTTCTGTAGGTAACCATCCGCTCAGTGAGCTCCGTGCCCTCTCGATGACGCCCTGCAAATCATCTCAATTGCTGAACGACTTGATCGTTACAGCAATTGCCGTCGATGATTCCTCTGTGGTATAATCTTGCAAGCCTCTACACAAGAGATCTGCCCATGTCGATGATAAGTATCGATTCTCTGCTCAT
>JAAZAN010000237.1 GCA_012514315.1 Chloroflexota bacterium | reverse complement strand
GGCATAGTCCTTGTCGCGGGCTCAGGTTTGGCGAATCCCTCAGAGCGAGATCCAACGGTACGCACACCACCTAGCCCATTGAGCGCCAGCGATCCGCTGCACTCTGCTTCCCTTTTATCTGACGTAGCAAGGCGGCCACTGAAGGTCTGGCCCACGAGGGAGCCGGAACATCGTAGTCGAACCCTGGCAGAACGCGTCGCTCGATCTTATGGCCCAGCAGATACTCGATGCCGTGCACAGCGGGCTCGTCGTCCGGCGTCACAAGTGTGATGGCATCGCCCTCTGCGTCGGCACGGGCCGTTCGCCCAATCCGGTGTACGTAGTCCTCGGGCTCGTCCGGTACATCGTAGTTCACGACGTGCGATATGCCCTCCACATCCAACCCGCGAGCGGCCACGTTAGTCGCCACCAGGACCCGATACTTGCCCGAGCGGAATCCCTCCAGCGCTGCGGTACGCTCGCGCTGCGAGAAGTCACCGTGGATGCACGACACGGCTATGCTCGACTCACGCAGATGCCGTGCCACGATGTCCGCTTCCTGTTTGGTACGGGTGAACAGCAACATGCTGCTGACGCCCAACTGGTCCAACATCGCAATTATCAGCTTAGTCTTCAGGTGCTTGGGTACTGGGTAGATAGCCTGCTGAATGGATTCAGGTGGCCGGGCCATATCGATTTCGATCTGCACTGGGTCACGCTGGAAATCGCGGGCCAGCGCCGCTACGGGCGCCGGAATCGTCGCGGAGAATAGCATCGTCTGCCGATCGCGCGGCATCCGTCTCATGATCAGCTCGACATCGGGCAAGAAACCCATGTCCAGCATGCGGTCGGCCTCATCGAGAACAAGCACCTCGAGGTCGCGAAAGCTGAGATTCCTGCGACGCATATGATCCAGCAAACGCCCTGGCGTCGCAACGACGATATCGATGCCACGGCGCAGGAGGCTGATCTGCGCCTTTATCCCGGCGCCACCGTAGACTGCCGCCACGCGCACCGCTGTGCCCCTTGCCAGCTTCTCCGCCTCTCCGGCCACCTGAACTGCTAGCTCGCGCGTGGGAACCAGGATGAGAACCCGCGGGTTCTTCCTCTGCGATGGCTCGTTCAGTAATCGCTGCAACGTCGGAAGCAGGTAGGCAACCGTCTTACCTGTTCCTGTGGGAGCGCAGCCGATAATGTCCCTACCCTCCAGGGCTGGGGCAATCGCCTGCGTCTGAACACGCGTCGTCTCCTCATACCCCTGATCACGCAAGGCTGACTGCAGGGCCTTGTTCAGGTTAAACTCGTCAAATTGCATCTGACTCCTCCGGCTGACCCTGGTTCACGCGCCAGCGCGACCCAGTTCGATTTCGTTGGGACAATCAGTACGCACATACGCGGCACCGCTCCGATTCCCAGAACCGGAGCGGTGCGCTGAGCCAAACCGATTGCCAGTGTCAATATTGTATACGGAAACCAGACTTATGTCAAGCGGTCCCAGCGCCGTCGAGGTGGTGGAGACCGAGTGAGTGGGTACAGATTTCGAGCAGAGGCCGATTGACGGCAATACACCTGGTACAGCCGCCCTGTATCGGAAGCACTGGGTCACTACGTGCTTTGCCCACTCGGTCTATCGTGCTACACTGACAGAAACCTGGAACGTGCTGATATCTGAAAGGAGTCAAAGATGAACGGAAGTCTCAACGATATCCTGCCGGAGCCAGTCAGTGAGGACTGCGAGAAGATCCTGGTGGATCACCTCAAGAGGAAGCTTCGAAGCGCGCTTGGAGTGTCGGTGCATATTCTCCACGCTATGGAAGCGCGGTTCGGCCCAGAAGCGCGCGATGTCGTGCGTGATATGGCTGAGCGCGCTGAGTATGCCCCGCGACCTGGCGCGGGCGACCCACGGTCGGACCTGAGGTCCTTCTGTGAGGCACTAGACTCTGGCTGTGTGGGCACACACCGGTGGGAACGCGTATCCGACGAGCCAGACCGCATCGCCTACCACTACACTCGCTGCATGTGGGCCGAGATCTTCCGTGAGCTCGGCGAACCGGAGCTGGGCTACCTTCTGAAGTGCGCAGGCGACGGGCCCGCTGTGAAGGCGTACAACCCGGCGTTGGGCTTCGAGCGGACGCAGGTGCTGATGGAGGGCGACCCACTGTGTGACCATGTGTTCAAGGTGGAGTCCACGTCCGATGGCGAAACGGAGGGCTGACAGCGATACTCAGGCGTGCGGGTTCGGCTGGGAGATCATCGGCCTGTAACGGCCCGCGTGTGGCATGTCGACGCGGCGACCCTCACTACGTGGTCCCGGGCTTGCTGCTTTCGTCGAGCAGCCTTTCGATCGTAGCGCACAGCGTGTCAAAGTCGAACGGCTTGCGGAGCACCTCGACGAGCCCATCGGCCCGCAGTGAGTCGATGTCGTCCTCTACCCAGTAACCGGTCAGCGCGATGCCCTTCAGACGCGGGTCGAGCCGTCGCAGCTCTCGCATCAGTGTACTCCCTCCCATCACGGGCATCATCAAGTCCGTCACCACGAGATCGACCGGACCGTCTTTGCGGTAGCGTGCCAGGGCATCCAATCCATCGCGCGCCGCAAGCACTCGAAATCCCTGAGACGATAGTATGTCCTCCAGCACGGCCCGAATGGCTTCCTCGTCCTCAACGACAAGCAGCGTGCGTTGGGCTAATCGCGCTTCTGGATCAGTTGCCCTGGCCGGGGTGGTATCAATCGAACTTTCCACGATCTTGGCCGGCAGGTATATGCGAAATATCGTGCCGTGCCCTACCCCGGTTTCACAATCGATGTACCCGTGGTGCTGCTGGACGATGCCGTAGACCTGTGCCAGGCCCAGCCCGGTACCAGCGCCCACGGGCTTGGTTGTGAAGAACGGCTCGAAGAGATGGGCCACCACCTCCGGCGCCATACCCTCACCAGTGTCGGCAACCGTGACGCCTGCCCATTCACCCGCCTCCATACCCGGCACCGGCGGCTCATCGTCAGACTGCAGCACAAGCGGGGAAAGGCGAATCGACAGTCTGCCCCCATCGGGCATCGCGTCCCGTGCGTTGACGACGAGGTTCATCAGCGCCTGCTGAATCCGCGGCGCATCTCCCATCACCTCGCACTCTGGAGGGGTCGCCGTGATCTCCAGATCGATCTGAGTCGGAAGCGCCCGCCGCCACAGCTCGCCCGTGCGCCTGATTAGGCTCCCCAGAGCTACCGGACGGACCTCGATCATTGTCCGGCGGCCGAAGTCGAGCACCTGCTGCACCAACGCCGCTGCGCCGCGTGACTCCTCAGCGATGGTATCAATCCCTCGCCGCGCCAGAGGCGATAGACTCCCGGCTCGCACCAGCGTATCTGCCGTGAGAAGGATGGCCGTTAGGATGTTGTTGAAGTCATGCGCAATCCCACCGGCCAGCTGTCCGATCGCAGCCAGTCTCTCTTGGCGTGCGAGCTGTTCCTGCGCGTCTCTCAGTTCGGTGATATCGACGCTCACGCCCAGAATGCGATCCGGTCTGCCCGGGACACGCAGAGGAATCCGGGTGGTCGAGAACCAGCGCGCCTTTCCATCCGCCGTGGTCCAGGGATAGGCAGGGGAGTGGTGCGCCTCACCCGACCTCAACACCTCCCGGTCGATCGCTTGCCGCGCAAGCGCGCGCTCCGGAGTGATCAGTCCTTCGGCGGCCAGGTCGGCATCGGTCTTGCCGAGATTGTGGCGGAGATCAACACCGTAGTAGATCGCGCTGGCACGGTTGATCAGGGTGTAATGCCCTTCACCATCCTTCATAAACAGCGTGACCGGAAGGCTATCGACGACCTGGCGAAGCATCTCCTCGCTTTCGATCAGCGCGTCCTCCATGCGCCTTCGCTCCGTGATATCCTGGAGGATGCAGTGAGTACGAAGAAAGCGTCCGTCAGCATCTCGAGCGATCCGACCATCAATCACGACCGCAATGCGCAGCCCATCGCTTCGCACGACGTCGTACTCGACGCCCCGGACATCATCCATCATCTTGAAGCGGGCGAAGCGTTCGTGGAAGAGATCGACTTGCTCAGGTGCTACGAAATCGCCAAATGATCTACCGATGGCCTCGTCTTTTGCGTAGCCCAGGAGCTCCAGCCACGCTCGATTCACGCTCAGGATATTGCCTGTCTCGTCCAGCGACTGATAGGCCAATGGTGCGTCCTGGAAGAGACTGCGCAGCACTGCATCGGGCAGATCATCCTCGCCAGCGTCAACATCGCCCTCAGCTTCCGCTTCGGCCATCCGGCGGACCTGGCGGCGCAGCTCATTCAGTTCAGCGATCAACTGGCGCTTCGTTCTGTGCTCGTCTTGCATGGTAACCGCCCCTGATCGTGTTCCCTCCGATACACCCGGCCGTGCCTGGAACGAGTGCCGTAGCGCCATATCACGTATCAGCTGAACCGCCACAAGCCCGCGACCCATCCGGCTCCGAGCAGTCCCGAAGACGCTGGCGCACCAGCTAGCCGACCCGTTGTCCGAAAGACGCCCTACGGTAGTCGCTCGAAACGCGCCTGGAAGAAACGGAGATAACGCGGTTCGTAGACCATCTTCAGACCTCGCGTCGCTCCCCGCGCGTCATACACTGCCTTCACAGACTCCGCCACCACATCCATGTGTGCCTGAGTGTAGACGCGCCTGGGGATCGCCAAGCGCGTCAACTCAAGCGCCGGATAGCGGTGCGCCCCCGTCGCTGGATCGCGCCCAGCGCTCACGATTCCACGCTCCATCCCTCGAACTCCTGAATCGAGATACAGTTCGGCAGTCAGCGTCTGGGCAGGGAACTGATCCTGTGGAATGTGCGGATAGAACCGCCGTGCATCCAGAAAGACGCCGTGACCGCCCACCGGCTGAACGATCGGGATCCCCCAGTCGATCAGCAATTGGCCGAGGTACTGCACCTGGCCTACCCGTGTCCGAACATGATCGTCCTCGACGCCCTCCCCAATCCCGATCGCCAACGCCTCCATATCGCGACCGGCCATGCCGCCGTAGGTATGCAGCCCTTCGTAGATCACGACCAGATTACGCAGCCTGTCAAACAGATCGGGATCGTTCACCGCCAGCCATCCGCCAATGTTGACCAGATTGTCCTTCTTGGCGCTCATCCAGGCGCCATCGGTGTAACCGCAGAACTCGTGGACAATGGCCCTGATCGATTTGTCTCCATATCCGCTCTCGCGCTGCTGGATGAAGTAGGCATTCTCGAACATCCGCGTCGCGTCCAGGTAGACCCGGATGCCATACCGGTCACAGAGCTCCCGCAATGCACGCGCATTCGCCATACTGACCGGTTGCCCGCCGGCCATATTCACCGTCCCGGCTAGACTCACGTACGCGATGCGCTCGGCGCCCTCGCGCTGGATGAGAGACTCGAGCTTGCCCAGATCCACATCGCCTTTGAAGGGAGACGGATCACTCGGGTCGTGCGCCTCGTGCACGATGACATCAGCAAAGGACCCACCAGCCAGTTCCTGATGCATGCGCGTTGTTGTGAAATACATATTTCCAGGAACGATCTGCCCCGGCGATATCAGTGCCTGGCTGATCAGGTGCTCTGCGCCGCGGCCCTGGTGCGTGGGAACGAGATAGCGGTACCCATAGACCGATCTCACCGCCTCCTCAAGGTGGTAGAAGTTACGGCTCCCCGCGTATGCCTCGTCGCCTGACATCATCCCTGCCCACTGCCGGTCGCTCATCGCGCTGGTGCCGCTATCGGTCAGCAGATCGATGTACACATCCTCCGAACGCAGCAGGAAGGTGTTGAAGCCCGCATCCACAATCGCTCCCTCGCGATCTTCCCGGCTTGTCATGAAGATCGGTTCGACCATCTTGATCTTCCACGGCTCGGCCCACGATCTCCTGCCTGCCTGCTGCCCCATCGTCCTGAATGCTGAATCACTCATGGTCCCTCCGAGTATCTGTCACCATCGCGCAGCACACACGCGGCTACTTCAAAGCCGTAATCATCGGGTCAATGTCAGTCGGCGCCTTCATCTGGACCACGGCAGCCACCACGGGTCTCAAGTACTCATCCAGCTCCACCAGGCTACGCGGGCGTCGGGCCGACGGCAAGAGATCGTACAGCGCCGCCGCACACGCCGCCCCATCGTGCGACGGAAGGACCTCGACGAAGCCAGCATCGAGCAACCAGTGCGCCAGTGTCCGGCCCGAGGGGTGTGTGGTTGTGAGCACGCGCGCCCCGACGATCGCGTCCCTGAGACCTTCCAGGCGCTCAACCGACAGATCGGCAAACGTCAGTTCACTGGGCGCCTTTCGGAAGCGTCCGGCCAGCTCCTGATCCGAGATCGCAAAGTCCAGGCTGTACTGAACTACCTGCTCTCCATCGATGTCTCGGTCGAAGAGGATCAGCCGGCAGGAACGCCTGCCGGCCTCCCAAAGCCAGATCCCGTGTTCACCGTCGCCCCGGTACGGCGTCAACGATTCATACGTGATTCGGAGTCGGCCTCCAGGCTTCAGCACGCGGTGTATCTCCCGCAATGTCGAGCGCGGATCGGGTGTCTGTTCCACCGATGATGCCGCCAACACAGCATCAAACGAGTCGTCGCCAAACGGCAGCGGAGATCCCGGTGGAACGTGGACGAACTTGGCGTTGTGCATACCGAGACGCGCTGCATTCTGGGTACAGACCTCGACCCGCCGGCGTGACGCGTCCACGCCGGCGACTTCGCTGACGAAGGGCGCAACGACCAACGATGGCCAACCATCCCCGGGACCGAAGTGAAGCACCCGCCCTCTCTCACACCGGCCGGCGAGCAGGTAGTCCCAGACTGCCCCGCGGTCGCGCCAGTGAGACCGCTCCCCGAGATCGAAGGGCCGGTAGATGATGGGCAGTGCGCGCCCCGACTGCGAATCCATGTCATCGTAGATGAACCCATCGGACGTACACTCCATCGGATGCAGTTCGGTCTCGATCCAGTCGAAGATAACGCCCCGCACGCCCATCCCATACCTCAAGCACTTCCCGCAACGCCTCGTTCTGGGACTTCCGCTTGCTGGTCACACAGATCCGATCACACAGGGTCCATTGGCCGAATGTCGAAGGCGTACACCGTCGCCTGCTCCAAATGGAGACGGGCGGTAACAGCCCGCGCTGCATCCCCGCGCAACACAGCCCCACCCCGCCACGCAACCACCTGGTCAACGCTCTCACTGTCAAGCGGTATCGCTTCGCCACGGCTGTGCCCTTCCAGGGTCTGGAAGTCACTGAGCGGAGCTACAGCCAGATATCCTCCGGGCTGGGTCAGATGATTGCCGAGAAGCTCCACTGTGATCGACCCACCGGCTCGGGTCGTGTAGTTCAGCACCAGCTCGGAGTCGCGCTCGATGATCCCAAGGTCCAGATCGACATACCCCGTCGGATCCGCCTCCAGTCCAAACAACCGGTACTTCGGCCACCGGGCTACCCCAATGCGCCCGATGCCGCGTCGGATCAGATCCTCCCGACGTCCATTCAGGAGCTGCCAACGTTCATTCAGGTACCAGGCGTGGCTCTCCGTCACGCCACAGATGTAAAGCCAGTGCTCATCTCTCACCTCAACCGGCCCAGAGGACGTGTAGATTCCGCCGCGCCCCCAGGGCACAAGCGCGTGAGATATGAAGTCGGGGCGGCCAGCCTGATGCAGCCACCGCCCACCCGGTTCGGGTTGGTACGCCAGCGAGACGTCCACATGCCCGAACACGCCGATCTCACTCCCAGGCGTCCGGGGCAGCAGGTGGCGGAACTGCCACACGAACCCGATAGTCGATCGACACGCCGGCAGCATGGCCATGCCATAGTAGTCGCCGCTGGCGTAACCACGACTGACTGCGCAAACGTCGTCAAAATCGTCTGGGATCAGGGCCGTCAGAGGGTCACTCCAACGTCCACCCTCCAGGACGGCGGTCCAGATCGATCGCCGCTTGATGCCGCGCACCCGCGGGCTGTACTTCAGCGCAACCAGGCCCTGTCGACGTCCGGGATGATAGATACTTGTGATCACATCCGCGCTGCGCCACGTTGGATCGCTGCTATCCAGCGTCCAGTGCAGCCCGTCGGCCGAATGAGCTGTGTAGTACCCTGCGCCACTCACCGCCGGGTTGCGGCCCAGATGACGTGGACCACAGCAGCCTGTCGCACGGTACCGGTGACTGGGAGGCGCCTCTGGATCGATGAAGACCGACGGCGAATGGAGACCCAGATCACACAGATTGCTGAGGTCGTTGCCGTACCCTACAACGCCAAGCCTTGGCTTCCGCCAGCACCAACCATCGTCGGATTCGGCATAGCCCACGAGTGCCGTGTCCTCGCCATTCCAGTCCTGCGGCCAGGCCTGGTACCACATGCGGTAGCACCCCTCGTCCCGCAGAACGGACCCGTAGATAGTGGTTCCTGCACCATCGGCCGGGCTGTCAGGCCCAAGCACCGGTTCATCCGAGACCTTCGGTGGGTGCTGGACGGCGTGGACCTTGCCAGCGATCTGCACGATATCACGCCGTGATTCGAACAGGACCTCCATTGCCCCTTCCCTCACTCTCCCGTCAATATCACCGCGACCCAACTGAGTCGCCTGTCGAATCCATTATAGCCCGTCCCATACTAGCAGCAACTAGAGCTGCACGAATGCCTCGTGCAGCGATTTGACACCGGCAACCACCGTGATATCCTGTACGTTGAGGAGCAATGATGAAGCATCAGGGGAGGAACCAGTCGTATCGGGATATCGCCGGCGTATTTCGGCTTCTCTCTCACCAGGGAAGACTACAGATTGTCGACGAGCTACGCAAGGAGGAGGCGTGTGTCTGTCACCTCCAGACTGTACTGGGAAGGCCGCAGGCCTACGTCTCCCAACAGCTCCGAGTGCTTCGGGATGCCGGTGTAGTCGCTGATCGCAAGGATGGCCTCATGGTCTACTATCGCCTGACCGACGATAGGGTAACTCGCGTGATCGAGGTTGTGCTGGGGCCCGCCGGCAGGCGCGAATGCGTCCCGGGGTGCCCGTGTCCGAAGTGCTCCGGGTAGAAGCTGGCTTTCGTCCATCCGCCGACGGCGAACCAGTGTACCATCTGTGGCAATACTCGTGTGCGATGTATTGCCGGGATCATGTGCTTCGCGCGGCGGCGCCTGGGTCTCACCGGCCGGCTAAGGTGCAGCAATACGACTCTATGCGCCCTCTAAGTTGCGATCAGCTTGTCCTAGAATGCGATCTACAGGGTCGGGTAACTGCGGTACTGCGCGATGATCTCGGTGCATCGGGTCCAGGCGCAAGGAAGCCACCGCGACTCGCCGGCGCTCTGTTCGCTGCGTGCGTCGAGGCCAGCAGTCTTCACAGAGCGCTCACATTCCTCTCACAAGTGCAGACGGAGGGGCACGCGCAAGGGTGGCGGCTCGGCGTCCCGGTGGGTGATCAGTCGCTCTCGCTAGTCTTCAGTGGGATGTGCGTGGGCGATGGTCTTGTGATCATCGGGACTCGCAACCAGGAATCAGGCGAAGGCGACATCTCCGGCACACTCCACCCGCTGAACAAGCACCCCGACTGCTCTGTGCAGAGCTCTGCAGCTGACCTAGGATGCTTCACAGTGATAGATACCCTGTACAATGAGATCAGTCGGATGAACAACGAGCTTATCAATCTGCAGCGTGACCTTACTCGTAAGAACGTCCAGTTGGAGCGACTGAACCTGCAGATCGAGCGCCATGCAGAGCATCTGCAGGAAGAGATCTCAGCGCGAACGGCTGAACTGCGCAGAAGCGAGGCGCACTTTCGCGCCGTGTTCGAGAACACCGGTATCGGGATGGCGCTAATAGACGCTGATGGCCAGGTTGTGGAAAACAATGCAGCACTCGCGCGCGTGTTGGGTCACACGATCGGTGACCTGAGAGGACATCGGATCCCACTCCTGCTCGAATGTGACTACGGGGATGCATCGCTGGACGACCTCCTCCAGGGCGCACGTGACAGCGCAAGTGGATACTGGAGCGTGGAGGCGCGCTGCGCCCGACAAGACGACGAGATGATCTGGGTCATTCTGACTGTGGCGTCACTCCAGGGTGCGGATTCGTCTGAACGTCTATTCGTTGCGTTGGTCGAGGACATCACTGAGGAACGACAGACTCGGGAAGCACTTATGCACGCCGACCGGCTGGCGCTCGCCAGTGCGCTGGCAGCCTCTCTAGCCCACGAGATTAGCAATCCTCTGCAGTCTGTCATCGGGTGCCTGGGGCTCGCAGACGAGGCCATGCAGCAGGGACGGGATGCCAGTGAGTACCTCCAGATAGCACGTGCTGAGCTGCGCCGGGTGACGACACTGGTGGGCCAGATGAGGCGGCTTCAGGCACAACCGAGCGCAAGGATGAGGGCGCCGACAGATGTCGACCGCCTCCTCGCTCAAACGCTGTTGCTGTGCCAGAAGCGGTGTGAGGATGCGGGCGTGCTCGTGCACTACGAGTCGCGACCGATGCCCCCTGCTCTGCTCGTTGACGCCGACCAGATCCGCCAGGTATTCCTCAATCTCATCTTGAACGCACTTGAGGCGATGCCGAACGGCGGGTCACTGCAGATCGATGTGACGCCAACCAATCTGCCACCCGGAGTGCGCGTGTCATTCAGCGACTCAGGTCTTGGGATTGACCCCGATGAGTTACAGCACGTCTTTCGTCCGTTCCATACCACCAAGTCCGAAGGCATGGGATTGGGACTGTTCATCAGCCGCGACATCTTGAAAGATCATGGAGGGACCATCGAAGCAGAAAGCGTTCAGGGACATGGCGCCACCTTCACAGTGTGGCTGCCCGCGATGGACCGGGCGGACGTCTCGATTGCTTAGTGCTAGCCTAGGCTATATGCAACGGCAGGTTGGAGGGCAAAGCGATGAGAACACCGGTGGCAACGCTTGTTGTAGACGATGACGAGGGCGTACGCCAGTTCCTGGCGGGGGTCCTCCGAGAGGCGGCTTACGCGGTTGACTTGGCAGGCGATGGCCAGGAGGCGCTGAGTCTCCTCCGCGATGCGCGCTACGACCTCATTGTGTTGGACCTGAATCTCGGCGGGCGAGTGGACGGCCTTCGCGTACTTGAGGCAATTAGATGGCGCTGGCCCGACACCGCGGTGATCATCCTTACCGGACACGGATCGCTGGAATCCGCAGTGGCGGCCATCCGTGAGGGCGTCGATGCCTATCTTCTCAAGCCCATCGAACTCGACGATCTGCGCCATGCAATTGACGACGCGCTGATCCGGCGCCGGTCCGCGCATCTCCCCTGTCCTCCACCCCCGACAAGCCCAGTTGAGGTTTCGTCAGGAATCTCGGTGGATCGCAGGAAGCATGCCGTAATCGCCTATGGCCGACCGGTGGATCTGACCCCGCGCGAGTTTGGTCTGCTCTTGCATCTCATGGACAATGCAGATCGTGTCGTATCGACCAAGGAACTAGCCCATGTCCTGACCAATTACGAACCGGACTCGATCTTCGAGGCACGCGATCTTGTTAAGTGGTACATCCATCACCTGCGCAAGAAACTGGAACCTGAACCATCGAAACCTCGACACATCATTAACGTGCGGGGCGTCGGCTATCGATACGGGGAGTAGCCTGGCAACTCGCCCGCCCCATACCCTCTCCCAAGCACACGACGCTGGCTACCAACTCAGTACCAACTTGGTTCACACGGTTTCCCAACTAGGCCCGGTACGTATTCGGGGGCTGGTCGCATATACTCGTCACATGAATGTGGATCGTGCGGGCGCTCAACCACGGGACCTCGTGGCGATTCCCCAGCGTGCCTAGCGAGTCATGATCGTAGACGATGATAGGAGTGTGCTGTTCACTCTCGAGCGAGCGCTGGAGCGTCTCGCGCAGGGCATTCAGATAGGGTCAGCCTGCAGCTGCCGCGAAGCACTGGGTTACATACTCCTGGCGCCGTTTGACCTGGTCCTCACAGACATCCACATGCCGGACCTGGGCGGAGTCGAACTTACCGAGGTGATCCGCTCGTACAGCCCCTCCACAGCCGTCATATGGATGACCGGATGCCCGTGTCTGTCTCTGCAGAGCCATCAGAAGAGACTTGGAGTCAGCATCTGCCTTGAGAAGCCATTTGAAGTCCAGTGCCTGCGGAACGCGGTACTCAGCGTCCTTGGCGTACGACGCCCATAGACTCAGCACGGCCGCTCCACAAAGCAGCAGGGCGAGCGCCTTGTCCTGCACGCACGTGCCGCCAGTCCCGGACCTTGCGTTGAGCCATCACACAACTCTTGCCCAACCAAACCCACCAGGTGGGCCAACGGGATGCGTCGCCTGGGAAGCGATCTATGTGCTACACTCTGAGAGATTGCTAGAGCCACTGCATTGCAGCAGTGGGCAGGCATAGAGGTGTTCATACATCTCCAGAGTCAGGTTGCAGGAAAGGAGTACCATGAGAAGTCATATCAGGCGTCTGTTGATCGCAGCTAGCGTGCTGCTCCTCGCTGTCCCGTTCGTTTCGGCAGCGCAGGCCGGTTCGATTGTGGACACAGCCGTGGCAGACGGCCGGTTCACCACATTGGTAGCCGCCGTGAAGGCCGCGGGGCTGGTGGAGCCACTGTCAGGCGGTACGTGGACTGTCTTCGCGCCGACCGATGCTGCGTTTGCCAAGCTCGGCTTGAACGCTGACAATATCGGCCGTGCATTCACGAAAGAGCAACTGACCGACATATTGCTTTACCATGCACTACCGGTGGCTGTCACTTCGGCAGATGCGATAGTCCTGCAGGGTGACATCACGATGGCGAATGGCCAGCGCGCAGGACTCAAGTACTTCGAGGGTGACCTGTACGTCAACGATGGCGCGAAAGTGATTATTGCCGACCTACTCACGTCAAACGGCGTAATTCACGTCGTCGACACCGTCATTCTCGGGCCGTGGCCAAAGGATGCAACGCTTGCTGCGGAAATGCAGCCAACGGGCAGCGTCGGTAACAGCATCGTCGACATCGCTGTCGCCGATGGCCGCTTCACGACACTGGTGGCAGCCGTCAAAGCGGCCGGTCTCGTGGAACCACTATCTGGGGGCGAATGGACCGTATTCGCACCGACCGACGCAGCCTTTGCTAAGCTGGGTCTCAACGCAGCGAACATCGCGAACACACTCACCAAGGCACAACTAACTGACATCCTGCTCTACCACGCGCTCCCAGCTGGAGTCACCTCGGATATTGCCAAGGCCGACCAGGGCGATACCAGGATGGCCAACGGCGAGCTCGCTGGGATCAAGTACTTCGAAGGCGATCTGTACGTGAACGACGACGCCAAGGTAATCATACCCAATATCCTGGCTTCGAACGGAGTCATCCACGTGGTAGACGCCGTCATTCTAGGACCGTGGCCACGATAGGCTACCGAGTCCGCGTGGGCAAACGCCCACGTGAGTCATGCAACAAAGACAGCGCCGGCGTTTCGCCGGCGCTGTCTTTGTTGCATGAGGACAGATCGACACTGCGGTGTGGCACGGCAGTACATAACGATTGGCCCGTCGCGTTCAGAGACGGTAGTTGCCCGACGGTCACAGGAACGAGGTTGGAAGCGCACCTCGCCCGCTCAAGACAAAAAGCGGACTCGATCCGAGCTATTCACCTCGTTCGGCGTGCAGCCCATATGAGACGCTGGCATTGAACAGATACGACCGTTATCGCCGGCCTCTGTCGTCGATCCGCTTGACCCAACAGTGCTGCGCTGACAGCCGCTCGAATCCGAACGACAGATAGAACGGCTTGTCGGTCCCAACGTACGCCACCGTTGCGCCCGCCTCGCCACAACGTCGGATGGCATCCAGAACCGCCGCCCTGCCCAGCCCCCTGCGCCGGTAGTCCGGATCCGTTGCCACGGGTTCGACGTACCCGTACCGGTTCACAGCATCGTACCACATGCCGCAATACGATACGAAGTCGCCGCCCGGCGCCTCTACGACCGTGGTCAGGTCCGCCCGGAAATGCGGCCCTGACTGCATCCTCTGCCTACCGGCTATGCCGTCCGGATCCTCATCGGGATCTCCTGGATGGTCAAACCCGCGCCACAGCACCCGATGCACCTTGCGCAGATCGTTCTCCTCCTGCAAGCTCTTGACCCGAAACCCTGGCGGAAGGTGAATGTCGGGAAAGGGAGCTGGGATAGCAAAAAGCGACATGGGACGATCCGATTCCGGCAGTCTCTCGTACCCACGGGACGCGACATACTGCTCGAATGCCCTGTCGAAATCATTCACGTATACACGAAGAGTGTCGGCGCCGTCATCAGTCTTACCGGCGAGGTACTCCTCAGCGTGCATCAACATCTTCGGTTTCAGACTATCGAAACCAGCGGCGGTCTGAAGGAATGCCTCGCCAAGGCGCATCTCGTAGGTCACGACTGCGACGATCTGTCCGTGCTGCTCCCAGACTCCGATCCTATCGACTGCCGATTCGTCGAACCAAGGGTGCGTGTAGGCGTACTCCCAGATCGGCTGGAGCCAGTTACCATCCCCGTTTCCGGCCTGGTGGTGAGCGAAGAGGAATTCGCTGATTGCATCATAGTCCTTCGTGCTGTCAAAGGCCCGTCGCTGCACCATAGTTCTGGCTCCCTCCTGGGTCGTCTCCCACGTGCTGGTTACGACAATTGTAACACGCTCTGAAACCCGCACCAGGGGCGCCCTTGGCCTGAGCAGGCGCCGCACGTGGGCCCGTGACTGGCGACTCGTAACCCGCTGCGTCTTGCTGGGTTATATTCCTGTGGAGCCTGGGTTCATCCCCCGGCGTCTCGTGAGCACCCGGCTCCTGGAGGACACTATGGCGTACAACTCAGTGGTACTGGTCAAGCAGGTGCCCGACACTGCCAACATCACCGGGCAGGCGATGAAGGAGGATGGTACGGTCAACCGCGCCGCCCTGCCCGCCATCTTCAATCCCGAGGACCTGAATGCCCTGGAGATGGCGCTGCAGGTCAAGGACCGGCACGGCGGACAGGTGACTGTCCTCACGATGGGCCCGCCGCGCGCAGCCGAGGTCCTGCGGGATGCGCTCTACCGCGGCGCGGACCGGGCGATCCTGCTCACCGACAGAAAGACAGCCGGATCAGATACACTCGCGACGTCCTACGTCCTCAAATGCGCTGTCGAGAGAATTGGCGAATACGACCTCGTGTTCTGCGGTCGGCAGGCAATCGACGGCGACACAGCTCAGGTTGGCCCTCAGGTCGCCGAGAAGTTGGGGTTGCCTCAGATCACCTACGCCGAATCGATCGTGTCGCTGGATGCGACGGAGATCGTCGTCCAGCGCGCCTTCCCGCTAGGCAAGGAGACAGTCCGATGCACGCTGCCCTGTCTGCTGACAGTCGTCGCGTCGGCCAACGTGCCCCGTCCCCCCTCAATCCGCCGGATGATGGCCCACAAGTTGGCCGCGATCCCGCAGGAGTATGGGGCAATCCTGGAGCGCTGGGACGAATTCGAGACGGAGGAGGCGCTTGACAGCTACCTGGCGCAGCGTGACCTCCGCATTCCTGTCTGGAGCGGCGCGGAGATCGATGTCGATTACGAACGCGTCGGCCTGAATGGCTCACCGACCAAGGTGCTAAACGTCAACTACGTGGTGCTTGGCGGAACCGAAAGCCACGAGATCAGCCCCACACCCGAGGGCATCCGTGAACTCGTGCAGGAGTTGGTCAAGGACTACACCCTGTAGGTCCGTGCCGAGCCCCCCAGCCGACGTTCTCGGCACGTCCCGGACCTCATATGGAAGGGAGACTATGAGCGAATCCAGAAACGTCTGGGTTTTCGTCGAACAGCAGGATGGCTGCATCGCCAACGTCAGTCTGGAGCTGCTCTCCAAGGCGCGGGAGCTGGCCGGTCAACTGGGAGGCCGCGTTGGCGCGCTCCTGCTGGGCCACGGGGTGGCAGATCTCACGAGCGACGTGATCGGTCAGGGCGCCGACGAGGCGCTTCTGGTGGACCACCCCGAACTGGCCGTCTACCGGACGCTCCCCTACGCCCGTGTGGCCATCGATCTCGTGAAGGAGCGTGAGCCGTATATCGTTCTGTTTGGCGCGACGCCGATCGGGCGCGACCTGGCGCCTCGTGTCGCCAGCGCCTGTTGGGCCGGGCTGACCGCCGACTGTACGGGGCTTCAGATCGGCGACTTCGAGCGAGGGGGCGTGACCTATCCCGATCTCCTGTACCAGATCCGCCCGGCCTTCGGCGGAAACGTGATCGCCACCATCGTCAACCCCGAGATGCACCCCCAAATGGCCACGGTGCGCGAGGGCGTCATGCATGTGAGTGCCCCGGACGTGGCCCGGCATGGAGATGTGGTGCGGATCAGTCCCAAGTTCCATTCAAATGACATGGCGCTGCAGGTCCTCGAGCGCGTAATGCGTGAGCCTACCTGTAACCTCAGGAGCGCATCGGTCATCGTGTCGGGTGGCGCGGGCGTCGGAAGCCGGGAGAACTTCCAGCTTATCCGAGAGTTGGCAGCGGCGATGGGTGGCGAGGTCGGCGCCTCGCGTGCAGCGGTCGATGCAGGCTATGTCTCGCAAGAGCATCAAGTCGGACAGACTGGCACGACCGTGAGGCCGCGGCTCTATGTGGCGTGTGGCATCTCGGGCGCCGTCCAGCATCGCGCCGGGATGGACCAGTCGAGCAAGATCATCGCCATCAACAGCGACCCCAATGCCCCCATCTTCCAGATCGCGCACTACCGCATTGTGGGCGACCTGACTGAGGTCATACCGATGTTGATCCGCGCTCTGCAGGACAACGCCAGAGGCTAGCTTGCTCAACCGGAGAGAACCCAATGGCTGACAACTTCTTCACTGACAACCTGGATCTGCAGTTCCGCCTCGAGCGCCTGGCTCTGGGCGAGGTCGTCGACATCCTCGAGGATGGGTATCGATACCATGACGAGTACGACGCCGCACCGCGCCACTATGCCGATGCGGTGGACAGCTATCGGCTCTTGCTTACAATCCTGGGCGACATCTGCGCGAACCACGTCGCGCCGCGAGCCGCCGAGACAGACGAGATCAGTGCTCAGTGCCAGCAAGGTTGCGTCACGTACGCGCCTGCCACTCAGGAAGCCATGGCATTGTTGCGCCAGACAGGGCTCGTCGGCGCTATGCTACCCTGGGAACACGGAGGGCTGAATCTCCCGGAGACGATCCTCGAGATGGTCATCGAGGTGATCTCTCGCGCCGATGCCTCGCTGATGACCGTGTACGGCCTGCAGGAAATCGCCATCATCATGATCGCCGAGTACGGTGACGACGACATGAAGGCCCGCATTCTGCCACGCGTGATCGAGGGCAATCTTCAGGGCGGCGCGATGGTGCTCACCGAACCCGATGCGGGTTCCGACCTCGGGTCGGTGCAGACACGTGCAACGTTCGATGAGTCCGCAGGTGCATGGCGGATATCCGGAGTGAAGCGATTCATCACAACCGGGTGTGGAGACGTGCTGCTCGTGCTCGCACGCTCGGAGGATGGTACTCGGGACGCCCGCGGCCTGTCGCTGTTCGAGGTAACGGCCGACGCGACCGTACGCGTACGTCGTATCGAGAACAAGCTGGGACTGCACGGATCACCAACGTGCGAACTGCAATTCACTGATACACCCGCCCGACTGATCGGTGACCGGCGCTTTGGTCTGATCCGCTATGCGATGGCGATGATGAACGGAGCGCGGCTGGCAGTCTCCGCACAGGCGCTGGGGATTGCAGAGGCCGCCTATCGCGAAGCCCATCGCTATGCCTGTCAACGGGTGCAGTTCGGGCAACCCATCTGCGAAATCCCTGCCGTGTACAGGATGTTGCTCAATATGCGCGCTGATATCGAAGCTGCACGAGCATTGTTGTATGAGACGGCGCGATGGGTCGATCTGAGCAAGGCAATTGGACGCCTGAAGGATCGCGGCGGGTTGACGCCGGACGGGCGCAGGCGCCAGAAGCAGGCGTCGCGTCTGGCCGATGTGCTCACACCGCTCCTCAAGTACAGCGCGTCGGAAATGGCGAACCGCGTCGCCTACCAGGCTATGCAGGTGCACGGCGGTGTCGGCTACATGCGGGAGTTCGCTGTCGAGCGCCACTACCGCGATGCGCGGATCACCAACATCTACGAGGGCACGAGTCAGCTCCAGGTGGTCGCGGCGACGAGCGGTTTGTTGGGCCACGCGCTGGATGGTCTTCTCGACGAATGGGCGGCGGAGGGATATGGCGACCAGCTGACCGACCTCAAGACTCAGCTTCAGGAGGCGACGGGGCTGCTGAACGCGTGCATCGACGGTCTCAAGGAGGAGGATGACCGTGCGGTGATCGACTACTACGCGCCAGACCTCGCCGATATGGCCGTGTATGTGATCAGTTCGTGGCTGACCCTGCGCGATGCGCGCGAGACAGAGCGCAAGCGAGATGTGGCGCGTTTCTACATCACGGACGCTGTGCCCAGGATCCACGCGTCCGCTGAGATCCTGATGAATCGCAGCCGGGCGCCTGTGCAGCTGAGACACCGGCTTCTTAACGACTCAGCCTGACGCGCCGTCCCTACTCGTCCTGAGCAGAGGCGCAAGGGAGTGGCGGGAGACGTGATCATGCCGCCGGCTCAGGGTGGCAGCCCTCCTTCGATCTCTCCCCTGCCCCGATCAAGTGGAGTGCTACCCGGCAACAGCCAGGACCACGACGATGGCCGCATTGATGAAGAGCCCGATCAGTCCCTTCTCAACGATGCGCCGCGTGTCACCATCCCAGAACACCATGATGACCAGTCCTGAGAGCACTGCTGAAACCATTCCCACGACGCGCCACCACGCCGCACTGGCAATCAGCGCGATCCCGCTGACCAACAATCCAAGCGCAGCCAAAGCATAGAACACGCTTGCAAGCGCTCGCGTGACCGCGTCACCCAGCAGCGCGCTGAACAGCCACGAGCGGCCATTCCATCCCATCTCTGGCCGGAATTCCACCCATCTTCGACTCAATGTGAAGTACCACATATGCACAAGCCCGTGCAGCACGATGAACACGCCGCTCACTATCCTGAGCATACCCAATGTCTCCCATCCTAAGCACCCGAGGCCCGAGCACATCTAGTCACCAGCCAGCATCGGTCGCACGCATGCAATGCGTGCGCTCGCCCCTCGTAGGGGCGAGCGCAGTCGCGTTCGATCGACCTATGATTGAGGAGTCGACTCACGCCCAGAGCTCCGGCAGTCGAATGCCTCAACCATCGAACAGCTCATGATCGCTGCTAAGTCAGTCTTCCATCGAGGGATTCCACACCGTCCAGACCTTGCCAACCAGGTCCGGGCCCGGCTTGAGCGTCGGCTTGCCCGGCTTCCATCCCGACGGCATCACCTCACCCGTTGCCCTGACGTGCTGGAAACCCTTGATCTGGCGGATCGTCTCACCGATGTTCCGACCCACAGACGGCGTCAGAACCTCCATTGCCTGGATGATGCCATCCGGGTCAATGATAAAGCGTCCGCGGATATTCACTCCAGCGGCCTCATCGTAGACGCCGTAGATCGTACCGACACGTCCACCTGAGTCGGACAACATCGGGAAGGGGATACCACCTTCGACCATCTGCGACAGCTCAACCTCGTTCCAGATCTTGTGGACAAACCGGCTGTCCGTGCTCATGGACAGTACCTCCACACCCAGCTCCTTCATCTCAGGATACTTGACGGCAACTGCCGACAGTTCCGTCGGTCAGACAAAGGTGAAGTCACCCGGATAGAAGCAAAGTACCACCCACTTACCTCGGTAATCCGAAAGCCTGACGTTCTTGAAGCCCTCGCCCGCAACATAGCCCGAGACTTCGAAGTCTGGGGCTTCTGAACCCACGCGTGCTGCTGACATTGTTGCCTCCTTAGCTGCTATCGTCGAGCTCTCGCTCGCTTCTGGCTTCTTAACCAGCGGGCCGGCAGCGGCCTGAACACAGGAATCCGACTCTTTGGCCATACCTAAGCCTCCTCTCTTCGTTGAGCGCGTGCAATCCGCGCTGCTGCACCAATGCGGCCCCCGGTTGGGCCCTCTCACGTCGATTTCCGGTCGCACCTCCTCTCTATGCTTGCCGCGCTCTCTGCAACTGACGTTATCTCATCCGACTCGCGAACCGGGTTCGAAACCTGGCCACCTTCGGCGCGATCACAACGCGGCAATACGGATGTCCACGGTGATTGCGGAAGTACACCTGGTGATAGGCCTCAGCAGCATAGAACGTTTGAAACGGCGCCACTTGCGTGACGATCGGATCCGGCTTTGGGCTGATCGACGACAACCGGCTAATCATGTCTCGGGCGATGCGATCCTGCTCCTCATCGTGCACAAAGATCGCGGAGCGATACTGCGTCCCCACGTCGTTCCCTTGCCGGTTGAGTTGCGTCGGGTCGTGGATGCAGAAGAACACTTCAAGCAGCTCGCGGAACGAGACAACGGTGGGATCGAACCGGAGCTGAACAACCTCCGCATGCCCCGTTCTCCCCGAACAGACCTGTTCGTAGGACGGCGAGGGGATGTCGCCACCGGAGTAGCCCGACACCACGGACTCGACACCGTTGACTTGCTCGAAGACAGCCTCGAGACACCAGAAGCATCCGCCCCCGAACGTGGCCAATTGCGTCTGGTTGTTCATATCCCGTCCTCCTGCACTTGGCGGTCACTGTCTCGGACACAGTGCCTCGCAACTGGGCCGCACGAGAACTCCACGTCGAACCATCCAGGCCAATCCTATGTTCAGGATACCAGAATTCGCGTTCTATGCAAGTCGGGTACTCAGAAGAGTGTGGAAGAACGAGCCAAAATCACACATCACAGGGATGATCCCTACTAATTGCGCCAATGCATAGTGGCTTCGCCCCACCAACTGACTTGGCGATGTGGGTTTTTCGACACCCTCGTACTCAAGACTCAGGCCACGCGTCAAGCGGTGTCCGGGCCGGGCACACCCGGTGTCCCTCGGCGACACTTCCTGCAACACCTTGCACCGCCGCATTGCACTCCCGGGCAACACATGGTACAACACACCTGGTTCGGCGTCGAGTCCGCCATACACCTGCATGGTTTCAAGGTGAACCACGTTTCGCAGGAGCACGATGCCAGGATGATCACAATCCACAGCACCCCAGGCGCGTTTCACGACGCCATTCAAGTGACTCTCGAGAAGGACGAAGCCGCCAATAGCCTGATGCTGGGCATCGCGGCCCGGCTCGCGGCCGCTACAGACTCTGTTCCATCGCCTCCGTTTCTTAGCACGGCACACGACGAGCGAGGGCTTCTAGCCGCAGCGCTCATGACCCCACCCCACAAACTGGTAGTATGGGGCCGGCCCTGCGAGTGTGACACCGGCGCAGTGATACTCGTTCCAGTACTCGTGGACGCCGGATGGAAGCCGCCGGGCGTCATCGGGCCGTGCGAGGTCGCGATCGCGATCGCGCGGGCGTGGTCGCGCATCAGCAAGCAACCCTTTCATCGCGAGCGGCGCCAACGGGTCTACGTGTTGACGCATGCTCCCGATCTCTCGTTCGGGCGCGGGCGCCTTCGCTGTGCGACTCAAGCTGATGCAACGCTGGTGGCAGAGTGGCAGACCGCCTTCCAGCGGGAGGCCCTCGGCGAGGATGACCTCGCAGATGCTGGCGAGGCCACCCGGCAGGCAGTACAGGCCATCATGGCACGCCGAGTCTTTCTCTGGGAAGATGCACAGCCTGTCTCTATGGCGATGACGTCTCGCCCGACGAGGCACGGCATCAGCATCAGTGCGGTCTACACGCCGCCTGGATATCGCCGCCGGGGCTACGCGACGGCGTGCGTGGGCGCATTAAGCAGGCAGCTCCTGGTCTCGCAGTGGAGCTACTGCTCCCTGTTCGCCGACGTGACCAACCTTACCGCCGTGCGTGCCTACACAAGGATCGGATACCAGCCAGTCGCTGATTACTGTGAATACGCCTTCGTTAAGCAGATCCCGTAGCCGCACCTTCGCCAGCGCGCGGCGCTCGCGCCCCGTCATCTCCACCCCTGGCGATTGTGACGCGCTGCCTATCGCTGAAGGTATCTAGGCTTCACACGGCGGCTCTCCAGCGACAGCATCAATCAGTGCCGCGACGGCCTCCTGTTGCTCGTCCGTTCCAGTGATGGAGAGCCAGGCTGCGCCTTCAGCTCCATATATGCCACCGGCCGCCACCAGACTCGCTTGAGCTCCGGTCAACAGCTCGATGGCATCCAGTTCCGTGAAGATGCTGCCCGGAAGCGGACAGAGTCTGGGTCCAGACGCACCCGGCGCATTCAACCGTTGCGCCACGGATTCGATGTCATCGAATATGCGCTTCTCCACACCTACGGGTACGATCAGGCGCACACGGCTTCCGATCACAGCCGGCAGGGCGGCCAGGATCGTCCCTCCTCGCGGGTGTCCGATCAGGACGCCGGCATGCCCCCACTGATCGAACGCATTCGCGCCTTTGAGGACAACGTCGCCCTCGCGCAGGCTACCTGCGATGTCATCCACAGTAAGCCCACGACGCCACTGCCCCTTCACAATCACCACATCGCCAGGAAGATCAAGCGTGGGCGCGGCAAACCCCGGCGGAACCACGACACCTCGGCGAAAGCCCATGCGAGAGAAACCGTCCGCCTGCTCCAGGGACGCCAACACCTCTTCGGCCACGTAGCCGTTCGTCGTGCCGGCTATGATCACCAGCGTGCCTGTGTTCAGCACGTCCTGGATCGCGGGGTGCGCTGCCATTCCCTTACCAATCAGGCGCTTGCCCATCGAGGTCGTTATGCAGATCTGCCTCATCACTTCTCCCTCCTATGCTTGGCCAGTCGTCGCCTGCGCGGCGAGTTTCGAGAACAGATCACGGAATATGGGATCGCGGTGCACGAAGGTCGCCGACCGAATCAGATGCCGCTTGTTGTCGAAGCTCCACGTCAACTCGTCCGTCAGAATGGGGCTGTGCACCAGGTCCGTGGGTACCCACGCGTCGTTAATCAAATACGCGATCGTCGCCACGTCCCACAGCACCTTCGACCAGCCGACATGCTCCGTGCTGTACGCGGTGAAGATGCCAGCCAGGTAGGCGCCGATCGCCCCGCAGCCTGCAACGTGACGTTCGATCTCGGGTACTGTGGTAGCCAGGTGCGTCGTCACGCCCGTGCACGGCACGTGCACGAGCGGCACGCCGCAATTGAAGATGAGCTTCGACGCCAGAACGTCCTGCTTCAAGTTGAACTCCCGCGCTTGAGGCCAGTGCAGCGCGTGTCCTCCCAACCACACAAGGACAGTACGCTCGGCGATGCGCGGTTCAATCAACAGCGCAGAGGCCACGTTCGTGATCGCCCCAATGGCAACGACGTACAACGGCCCGTCACCGCCATCCATCGCTCGATCTACTAGATCGAGCGCCGCAGGACTGCGGTACGGGTGCTCGTAGCCGGCGAGATAGCCTGTCGACCCACGAAACACGAACCCGTCCGGAGAAATATCCAATCGGTCCAGCAATCGCAGGATCTCCTCGTAGCTCTTCTCCATGCCGTCAGCGGGCCCCGATGAACGCTCATTGTGAAACGGCGCGGCGTAGATCGCCTCCATCTGCAGCCGCTCGGGTGAAAGAAGCCCGTAGACGACGGCGAACTGGTCATCGATCTCATTGTAGGTGTCGGTGTCCAGGACCATCCTGAGCTTCCCCGCACGCGGCTCGAGCCGTTCGAGTCGGTCGACGTCTGACATACTTACATATCGCATAGATTCCTCCCTAACGAGGTTGCCTCCGTAAGCCCCGCGAGGCTCCCAGATTCTTTCGCTTCGCCGTGAACCATCCGCTGCGGGCGCGCAGATAAGTGTGACGAGCCACAGTATAGCTTCGCCGACTGACAGCACAAATCGCTTGACCGCGCCGGTGAACCGAGGCTGCTATGTGACGCTACTCGACTCGTGATGGGCGCGTCGTCGATGGG
>JAAZAN010000236.1 GCA_012514315.1 Chloroflexota bacterium | reverse complement strand
TCGCCCGTCTCTTGCGTGACAAGCTGAGTGGGATCATGCGTGGTAGGCCGAGAGGCTGCAGGTCGGCGAGTGACGTTCAGATGGTTAGAGCCCCGCAGATCTGGGTGGTTGGGAAATGCGTCCCCCGGCTAGGCTAGTGTTGTCTACGACAGCAGGAGAAGGCGTGGAAGAGAGCAGTCGTCCGGCGGTGATCGTGACCATGAGAGACGCTGAGCGAACCATAGCCAGGACGCTCAGCTGTCTGGCGGACCAGACCGTGGCTGATTTCGATGTCATCCTGGTGGACGATTGCTCCAGCAGCAGCAGCGGTCTTGAGATTGCTCACGGTTTCTCAGAGTGCCTGAATCTGACAGTCGTGGCTCTCGACACGAACTTGGGGGTCGCGGAAGCAAAGAACCGTGGTGTGCGAGCCACCCAAGCCGAACTCGTTGCTTTCCTTGATTCAGACGACGAAGTGCTTCCAGAGTGGCTTGAGTCCCTGACTAGCGCGCTGGGGGACAGGGATGTAGTCAGTTGCGCCTATCTAGTGCGGGAGTTGGATGAGGCCGGGCGACTGCTGCGAACGCGCCGCATGCTTGCTCCGTGTCTCTCCACAGACTCCTGGCGACAGCTCCTCTCTGGGACTTTCCTCGTCCGCCGGGATTTGTTCCTGTCCGTAGGGGGCTACGACCAAGCCGCCGAACCAATGGACAACCTGGATCTATCGCTCAGCCTGGCGCGCACGGGGGCGAGGCACGTGACCGTTGATCGGGAGCTCTTCATTTACAACGCCCGCAAGACAGGGAAGGCTAAGAGGGACGACTATGCTCAGAAGAGCGCGCTCAACATACGCTACTTCTTGGACAAGCATCGCTGGTACTATCAGAGTCGCCGGAAGGAGGTTGCCCGTTCACTTGAAGTTGCAGCGACTGGGGCTGCTCGAACCGGCTTGGGGCGGGACGCTGGTCTTCTGATACTGCGCGCATTCTGGACTAGGCCAAATCCCAAGATAGGCCTGAAGATGCTGCTGTTCACGCTCGCAACGCCACTGGGTGCCGGAGTCGCACGGTGGCGTGAGCGGAAGCATATCAATCGGATGATTGACGCATGAACTCGCTGCGACCTCTAACGTACGAGCAGTACATGGTGTTGGTCCGAGCAAGACGACCAGCCGTCGTCAAGGACGATTTCGTCGTTGCGGAGTGTCGGGGCAATGCCGTGCTCGATGTCGGCTGCATCGATCACAGCATCAGGAGAATCGAAGAGCTCGGCGATCGCTGGCTGCATGGGAGGATTGCCGAAGTCGCCTCCGAGGTTGTCGGAGTTGACATCCTGGCCGAGGAGGCTGCGGAACTGAGAGGCAGGGGCTACGAGATTGTGGTCGCCGATGCTCAGCACCTACGGCTTGATCGACGCTTCGATCGCGTGGTCCTCGGGGACATCCTGGAACACGTGGAGAACCCCGGCGAGCTTCTGTCAACTGCGCTATGCCATGTCTCGCCGGGCGGGCGCATCCTCTTGTCAACACCCAATCCGTTCTACATAGGGCGCCTGCTGACCGCGCTAGCGAAGAACTACGTAGGAGTCAACCCTCAGCATGTGGCATGGTTTGATCCGAAAGTCGTCTTCCGCCTCGGTCAACGGGTAGGCCTGGCGGTCGTCGATTTTCACTGGGCTACGACCCGCTACGAGGAGTTCCGTGATCTGGCAGGGCTGAAGGGGCGTGCGAGCCGACTGCTCGTGAGAGCAGTGGAATCCAGAAGGCCCGTATGCCGTAGCGACTACGTCGTTGTCCTGATTCCTGCCGAGGCTGGCCCTCTCTCGTGACGGCAAGACGGGCGCTCTGCCCCTGCGGCCCTTTTCTCGCGATAGGGGAATGCACGAGCACCCGGCACCCTGCGGATCCC
>JAAZAN010000235.1 GCA_012514315.1 Chloroflexota bacterium | reverse complement strand
CCTGACACGTTTCGGCCCCTTGTCAAGGTGTGGAACAAACGCGGGATGAATCCACGGAGTTGGCGCCCGACGAGCTCGCCGCTAGACTCTGTGCAGCAAGTCAGCGCACAGCGGAGCGATCTGTCTAGGCAACACGTAGGCCGCTTTCGCCATCAAAGAAGTAACACTTTTCAGGAGGGAATACAACATCGACAACATCACCCGTGTTAATCATCGTCGTCACATCCAGGGCTCCGGTAGCCGAATACGTCATCGAGCCAGTTCGGACATATGCCAGCTGGCTTTGCCGGGCGAAGTCCGGCTCAACCACTTCCACGGCCCCGCGCATCCGCACGCCATCGGATTCAATCCCGCGGCCCAGAATCAGCTTCATCTCCTCGGGTCGGATGCCCAGCGTCAGAGACTGACCCTCACGAACGCGTTCCCTCACACTGGCAGGCAGCGGCACACCGATGTCGCCAAGTCGGAGTTCACCATCTTCCACAGTGCCGCCAGGGAGTAAATTCATAGGCGGATACCCCAGAAATCCAGCGACAAAGGCATTCACTGGCTTCTCGCGCAATTCCTGATAGGGGCCTACTTGCTCAATCTTGCCCTCGCGCATCACAGCAATCTGGTCGCCAAGCGAGATCGCTTCCGTCTGGTCGTGAGTCACATAGATCGAGGTAATGCCAAACCGATGGAGTAGGCGCTTGATCTCGACACGTGTCTGTGTGCGAAGCTTGGCATCCAGGTTGGACAACGGCTCATCAAACAGGAACAACCGGGGGTTTCGGACAATTGCGCGAGCAATAGCCACACGCTGCTGCTGACCACCAGAAAGAGTCCCGGGCTTTCTCCCAAGGAGTTCCTTGAATCCGATACCCATCATCTCGGACGTGATACGAATTCTCTCCTCTGCTTCCTCATCAGGAGCTCTCCTGATCCTGAAGAAGAAATCCAGGTTCCCCTTACTCTCGAAATGCGGATAGAGTGCGTAGTTCTGGAACACCATCCCGATATAGCGATCCTTCGGAGGGATTTCCTCCATTGCCTGGTCATCGTAGTAGACGTGTCCCTGGTAATCCTGAATCAAACCGGCCACGACACGCAGTAACGTGCTCTTGCCGCAACCCGAGGGTCCCAGGATCGCGAAAGTGTGACCGTCAGGGATCGTCAGGTTAACGTGATCGAGCGCCACAATGGGCCCCGCACCCTGTGATCTCTGAGACTGCTCCTCGACAGTGTGCGCCAGCGCCCGTTCCGCAAATGCACGATCAGCCTGACTGTGAACAGAGTTCGCCCGCGCGATCCTGTCCGGCAGCGCGGATCGAGAGTACGTCTTAGTAACATCCACCAGTCGGATTGTCGACATCGTCCTGTTCCTTCCGTCCCTTTATCGCGTAGCTGATCGCTTGCCAGTTCGACTTGCCTTCTGTAGTTGCGCCAGACGGATAGTGGTACCCACAGATATAATACTTGACTCCGCAAACCCTGCAAGCCGGAAACAACAAGGTAGACAGGGAAATCTCCCTGTCTACCTGTTTGTACAACGATGGATCGATTAGCGAGAACCGATCCGCAGATGCTAGCGGATGGCCATCTCCGTCTCTTTGTCAAAGATGTGCATACGATCCATATTGAAGGCGACGGTCATCTTGTCACCAACGCGGGCGCTAGTACGTGGATCAAAGCGGCCCAGGAACTGCAGATTCTCTGTCACGAGATAGACGATAACCTCCGACCCCATCAGCTCCGTGACGTCAACCTTGGTCTCGACCTCGGCCTTCTTGATTCCCGACGGCGTGTATTCCGCATCATGGGTGTCCTCAGGACGGATGCCGAAGATCACTTCCTTGCCGATGTAAGGACGATAGGTGGCTGCGCGATCCTCAGGCACCTCGAGCACGAAGTCCGTGCAGTCCACGGCAACCTTACCATCCTGCTCAATGATCTTCGCGTCGATGAAGTTCATAGACGGGCTGCCAATGAAACCAGCGACGAAGACGTTGGATGGGTGATCATAGATTACCTGTGGGCTGTCAATCTGCTGCAGCAAGCCATCCTTCATCACCGCGATACGCGTGCCCATCGTCATAGCTTCCATCTGGTCGTGCGTAACGTAGATGAAGGTTGTTCCAAGACGAAGGTGAAGCTTGCTGATCTCCGCACGGGCCTGAACACGCAGTTTGGCATCCAGGTTGGAGAGCGGCTCGTCCATCAAGAACACCTGCGGCTCACGGACGATCGCGCGCCCTACAGCGACACGCTGACGCTGTCCACCAGACAGCTGCTTGGGCTTGCGGTCGAGCAGGTTCTCGATGCCGAGGATCTTGGCGGACTCGTGAACCCGGCGGTCGATCTCCTTCTTGGGAGTCTTCCGCAGCTTCAGACCGAATGCCATGTTGTCGTAGACCGTCATGTGCGGGTACAGAGCATAGGACTGGAAGACCATCGCGATGTCACGATCCTTCGGTGGCACGTCATTCACCAGCCGATCACCGATGTAGATGTTCCCCTCGGTGACCTCCTCCAGACCAGCGAGCAACCGCAGTGATGTGGTCTTGCCACACACTGAGGGGCCAACGAAGACCAAGAATTCCTTGTCGGGGATGTGGACGTTCAGGTCATTGACCGCCACCACGTCACCAAACCTCTTAGTCACGTGCTCGTACGTTACACTTGCCATCTGACTTTACTCCTTTGCGAATAGAATATCGTAACTTCACCTGGCAACCCACTGTCTATGCCAGGACAACCCGCACACCAGACTCACTCAGATCCCACAGGAATGGAGATGGGGCATCACGAACCGTAACGACCACATCAGCATCCGACACGGGAGCGACATATACTGCCGCAACGCGTTCAATACGCTCCCCTGCTGTCAGAACAATGACCTCCGCCCCCAGTTTCATAAGCAACCGCGTTATCTCCGCCTGCGCGAGGCTATCCTCCGTCATTCCATTGACCGCACTGACACCGCCCACTTCCAGGATGACCTTATCGGCGCGCAAGTTCGCAAACACACCGCGGGCCAGCTCTCCGACCAGTCCCAGATTGTATCCGGTAATCTGTCCACCGGTCATAATCAGCGTGTGGTCAGTATTCATGGCGACCCAGTAGCCAATCTCAAGACTGTTGGTAATAAAGGTCAGATGGGTACCGCTACCGAGGGCTTTCGCAACAGCCAGGCTGAGCAGACCCGGACCGAGGAATACCGTCTCATTGTCCGCAATCAGCTCAGCAACGGCCTGTCCGATTCTCACCGCATCCGCTTGCGAAGACGGAGTCACTGTAGCCAAAGAGGGACGCTTCTGGACAGCAATGGCGCCTCCATGCACACGCTCAATGGCCCGCTGTCGCTCCAGTGCATTGAGATCCCGTCGAATCGTCGAGGCGTCAACACCGAACCGTTTCATGAGATCGGCAACGCGCGCTTTGCCATTCTGATCGATCAGTCTGACAATAGCCGCACGCCTTTCGGCACTCAGTGAGGGAGCTGCACTCTGATTCACGCGCCTGATTGTATCACATGATGCGCGGTTTGTCAATAGATGTCCACACGAATTTGCCTGATTGGGTGAGAATCGTGCAGATCTGTGCAGAGCAGCCTCGAAAAAGGGCAAGGGAATCACAGCGCCACCGCCCTGCCAATAAGGCAGGGCGGTGGCGCCCATCGAGGATCATAGCATAGGGATGCCGGAATCCGACTAAACCAGCCCTAGTTCCAGTCGTCCGTGTCGTCGTCGTCCCAATCGTCGTCCAGCGGGAAATCTACCTCGAATGGGCTAACACTGATCACCTCAAGATCGACATCGCATTCCGGACAGACCAGAGCCGCACCTACACGAGGACTCTTGATCTCGATAACCTTGTCACAGTTTGGACAATGCGTCCGTGCCATATCTGGCCTCCTGAGGGGTATCATCTCGACACCCACACTATCATCGATTCGCGCGTCAGTATAGCACAAAAACACACTTGCTCGGTGAGGAATCAGTGGCGTTTCGGTGAAGACTCGGTGACCGTACGCCATCCTTCGTCGCTGACCATCTTGACAGAGTAGAACATTTGTGCTATTCTCTGGATATAACCGGCTACCATCAATGGACGTCTGATTGGAGGAAGAGTATGAACGCAAATGGGCGACAGAAGGCATTGGATACAGCATTGGCAACCCTGACCAAACGGTTTGGCGAAGGGGCCGTGATGCGCCTCGGGGAGGCAAGTCACCTCCATATCGATGTCATCCCCACGGGTGCTT
>JAAZAN010000234.1 GCA_012514315.1 Chloroflexota bacterium | reverse complement strand
CGGCTCGTCCAACAGCAAGACCTCCGGTCTGAGCGCCAGACTGCGGGCGATGCACAGCCGCTGCTGCTGGCCGCCCGACAGTGCGCTGGCCGGGTTATCGAGACGATCCTTCACCTCGTCCCAGATCGCCGCCTGCGTCAGGCTCTCGACGAGAATCTGATCCAACTGAGCCCGGTCCCGGAGTCCCGCGACCATGGGCCCGTACAGCACGTTCCCGCGAACCGTGCCGGGCAGTGGCAGGGGCAGCGCGAACACCATGCCAACGCGGCGTCGCAGCTGGCTGACGCTGGTCCCGGGCGCGTAGATGTCCTGTCCATCCAACCAGAGCTCTCCCGTCATCTGCGTGCCGTCGACGAGATCGTTGAGCCGGTTGATCAGGCGCAACAGCGTTGTCTTGCCGCCGCCGGCGGGCCCGAACACTACGGTGATCGCGTTGCGCGGGACGTCCATGGTGACGTCGCGCAGCGCGACCTGACCGTCGTACGCGTAGGTCACGTTTCGAATGCGGATCTTGGGAGAGTCCTGTGATTGGCTCATAGGTGCAGGGGGGCGGTAGATCACCACTCCCGCCGTTTGCGATAGTGACTGCGGATCAGCGTGGCCACGAGATTGAGCGAGAGCACCAGGAAGAGCAGCACGAGCGCCGTGCCGTGCTGGATGCTCAGCGGCATACCCGGCACCTGCGTGCTGATCACATAGAGATGATACGGCAGGGCCATGGTCTGATCCAGCGGCGACTGCGGCAGCCGGGGCAGATAGAACGCGGCTACCGTGAACATGATCGGGGCTGTCTCGCCGCCCGCCCTCAGCAGCCCCAGAATGACCCCCGTGATCACACCGGGCAACGCCTGGGGCAGGACGATGTATCGAATGCCCTGCCACCGGGTGCCTCCGAGGCTGGCGCTCACCGTGCGGAACTCCGTTGGGACCGAGCGCAACGCCTCCTCGGCGGCACTGATGATAATCGGCAGCGTCATGATCGCCAGTGTCAGCGATCCGGCTACGATCGATGTGCCCAGCCGAAGGAACAGGACGAACAGCCCCAGACCGAACAGACCATAGACGACCGATGGGATGCCCGCCAGGTTGATGATCGCCAGCCGGATCGACCGGGTCACCGTCGTGTCGCGCGCGTACTCGGAGAGGTAGATCGCGCCTCCCACGCCCACCGGTATCGCGACCAGCGCCGTGCCCAGGGTCAATAGCAGCGTACCCACGATGGCCGGGAATATGCCCCCCGCTTTCATGCCATCGCGCGGCATCGCGGTGAGGAACTCCCAACTGATCGCGCCGATCCCCTGGACGACGATGCTCGCGATGACCACCAGAATGGGCACGACAACGACGAGCGCGGCGAGGCCGAGGAGAATGAACCCCAGACGTTGGACGAGGTGCCGGTCCATCAGCGCAACCCCCCGCGACGGCGCTTCTTAAAGATCGTCGAGGCCGCCACCAGGTTGATGGCGAACGTGATGGCGAACAGCGCGATACCCAGGCCAAACAGCGCGTGGTAGTGCACGCCGCCGTGGGCGACCTCACCCATCTCCGCGGCTACGGTAGCCGTCATCGTGCGCACAGGCCGGAACAGCGAATCCAGCGAGAGCGGCAGCCGCGCGGCATTGCCCGTGACCATCATGACCGCCATCGTCTCGCCAATGGCCCGTCCCAGCCCCAACATGACGGCCGTAACGATGCCCGATCGGGCCGCGGGAACGACCACCCGCCAGATCGTCTGCCACTCCGTCGCGCCCATGGAGAGGCCCGCGTCGCGGTAGCTCTTGGGCACGGCGTCCAGCGCATCCTCGGCCACGCTGATGATCGTGGGGAGCGACATATACGCCAGAATCAGAGCGCCTGTGAACGCCGTCAGACCCGTGGGGGCGCCCAGCGTCTCACGGACCAGCGGGGATAGAAGCGTCATCCCGAAGAACCCGAGCACGACCGAGGGAATGCCCGCCAGCACCTCAATCGTGGGCTTCAGAATCTCGCGCGCCCACGCCGGAGCGACCTCACGCACGAACACGGCGGTTGCGACGCCGAGGGGCAGGGCGATACCGATCGCGGTCACCGTCACCAGCACCGAACCCATCAGCAACGGCAATATGCCATAGAGATCGAACGTGGGATACCAGCGGGCCCCAAGCCAGTTGCCCGGCGGCACTTCGAAGAAGAATGGAATGCCCTCCCGCAGCAGGAACAGGAAGATGACGATGACGAAGCCAATGCTGGACAAGCCCGTCACCCGGATCAGAGCCTCAACCAGGAACTCCGTCCAGCGCGAATGGCTATCTGCTTTCGATTGCTCAGCGATCACAACTCGCCTCCCCAACCCACCGCAATCCACTCTCACACGGGCGCGCACACGCGCGATCAGTGCAATGGCACGAATCCAATGTCATCGACGAGCGCCTGCCCCTCCCCCAGAATCCAGTCCAGGTACGCCTTCAGATGGCCGGTCGGCTGGCCCGCCGTATACACGTAGAGCGGCCGGGAGACCGGATAGGAGCCATCGTTCACCGTGGCCACCGACGGGAGCACGAACGGCCCATCCTCGTTCAGAGCGACGGCCACCATCTTCTGATCGGGCGTCACGTAGCCCAGGCCGTCATAGCCGATCGTGTTTCGGTTCTGCCGAATCTCCACACTGATCCCCTCGGACGAGGGCATCAGCAGCGTATCCGGTGAGAACAGCAGGTCACTGTCGGGATCACCCATCCTGACGACGTTCTCCAGGAAATAGACGTAGGTGCCGGAATTGGATTCACGCGACAGGAGCACGATCGGCCGGTCCTCGCCGCCCACCTGCGACCAGTTGGTGATGTTGCCCACGTAGATGTCGGAGATCTGCTGGAGGGTCAGTTGATCCACCGGGTTGT
>JAAZAN010000233.1 GCA_012514315.1 Chloroflexota bacterium | reverse complement strand
TCGAGCCGCTCAATCGTCTCTACTGGCAGGCGACAGGGTTTGTGGAGATAGATTCGCCGGTAGGCCACGTGTTCGTCGAACTGCTCCTCGGTCAGCATGGCCACTCGGCTGTCCGGCCCTTGTCCACATCTTGGCCAGGAATCGGCCCCAGCGTGCTCCGGATATGTTATCATACAGTGGGCGATGAAATGAGGCTTCCGGCATCTAGGCTGGACCTTATGACTTTGGCCTTGTGCGTGTTCGAGGCCGAGCAGTTGCCGTCGCTAGGGCAGTCCCAACCTATGTGATGGGGCCCAGCATAGGATAGGGCAAAGCCAATGGCGAGAGAGGAGGCACGTTATTGGGAGCCCGACAGCCAACCGCAGATATATCGTACTGTGGCAGGACCTGGTATACTCAGAGACAAGGAGGCAAGATCAGATGGGCAAGCGACTTAGTCGTCGAGAAGTGCTTAAGTTGTCCGGCGCGTTGGCCGCCGGCACTCTGCTCGCGGCCTGTGCACCACAACCGACGGCGGAATCTGAGCAGGTTGTGACAGAACAGGAGCAGCCGGAGGAGGAGCAGGCGGAAGAACAACCGGTTGAGGCTGCTCCTTCGGAAGAGGAGGTCGTGCTCGAATGTTGGCAGTCGTGGGCAGATGAACCTACACTACAGGGTTGGCAGAATAGTGAAGTCTTCAAGGAGATGACAGAAGGCTTCACCGTCGAATTCGGTGATACGGGTGTTGAGAAGTACACCACGGCGGCAGCCGCTGGAGAACTAGGCGACGTCATATCGTTCTTCGATTACGTAAACTGGTTCCGCAAAGGAATGCTCCTCCCACTGGACGATCTGGCGGCGAATAGCGAGGAAGTCGATCTGGATGATTTCGTGGGTGCTATCCACGAGGCCAGTAGGTTTGACGGTAATCTGCTGGGCATACCTGCGTACGAGTGCTGGAATCGCTATGGTCTCAACGTCGACACCTCGCTGATTGAAGCGGCTGGCTTGGATTCGAGCAAGCTTCCCGTGACGCTTGACGAGGTCTATGAGTGGGCTGTAGAGATCACCCAGTTCGATGACGCTGGTAATCTCCTGTTGGTGGGATTTGATCCCTATGGCGAGATGGCTGGACAGTTTCAATCGCTCGTCACCTGGTGGCCGGCGGTCTGCATGGGCGTCGATTTCTACGATAATGAAACGGGCGAGTACCATTTTGATGACCCGAAGATTATGGAATACGTCGAATGGGCCACCAAGTTCTATGATTTGATGGGGCCGGACAACATGTCTGGGTTCCGCGACAGCTACCAACAGTGGGGACAGGCCATCAACGCCCAGACAGTGGCGATGACGATTAACGGCTACTGGCAGGTCGGTCAGGTCTCTCGGGAAAATCCCGAGGTGGCTGCAGTGATTGAGCCAAGTTGGCCGCCCGTACCGGAGGAACGGCGGGGCGTCAAGATCGCGCATCCAAGTCCACACTTCGCGTCGATACCAACTACGTCGAAGTACCCCGAGAAGGCGTTCCGCATCATTGAGTACGTCACCTCTCATGATGGCTGTAGCATTATCTACAACAACATAGGCTACCTTCCGGCACGAGCTTCGTTCCTGGAGACCGTTGATGGGAGCAAGTATCATGGTCTGCAATGGTGGCTGGATGGGGCAAAGAATGCCACCGAATTTCCCGTCGTCACTAAGGATCCACTGTCAGAATGGAACAAAATGCAGTGGGTTGTGGCAAGGGAGAGAATCTATCGGCATGAGGTAGGAGTTGAGGAAGCTATGAC
>JAAZAN010000232.1 GCA_012514315.1 Chloroflexota bacterium | reverse complement strand
CCCGCTTGTCAGCAGACGGGGCATCCGGTATACTCTCGCCATCCCGCAGGAGCCCTTTGGACTATGAAGTCGAGCATCTCCGACGCCAGTCAACACAGAGTACGCCAAGCAACGCGGGCCGATACCACAACGTCGTCCAATTGGAGACAGTCGTTTCTCCGACTACTGATGGTGGAGCTACTCAGCACAGGAATTCCCGCCATCCTCATTGCGATTGTCGTCAACGTGTTCGTGGCCCAGGCAATGGTCGTGCAAGGGGCCAGCATGCAGCCGAACCTGCACTATGACCAACGGGTGCTCGTGGACAAGATTACCTACCGGATCGCCCATGGGCCCCGTCGCGGGGACGTTGTCGTTGTGAACGCACCTCACGAGGAGACTCCCCTGATCAAACGCATTGTCGCATTGCCGGGCGAAACGGTCGAAGTACGAGCGGGGCAGGTGTTCATCGACGGTAAGCCGCTGCACGAACCGTGGACCACACAGGAGGGCGGCGCCAGTTATGGCCCAGAGCTCGTGCCCCCACTGCACGTCTTCATACTGGGTGATAACCGCGCTAACTCTTACGATTCGCGGGCAGTTGGACCTGTGTCGATCGACCGCATTGTGGGCAAAGCGGAACTGGTCTACTGGCCCCTGGAGGACGCAAAGCTGATTCAGTAGGGACGCTGCATCGAGAAGGTCGCTACAGACATGAGACAAACCCAGTTTCCACACAGATGGCGCACAGTTGTCACCATCCTGTTCTTCGCCTACGCTGCACTGAACAGCTACTTCGTGCTCACACCAGTCCTAGGCGCCGCACCGCCGGCCGCGATGGTGATGGTTCCTGTGCTGATGGGGAGCTTCAGCCTGTGTCATGCCCTGTACGTGTTAGGCATCCGACACGCGCTAGGGTTCTTCGCTGTATCAACCACGGTCAGCCTGGTATTCGAGGCGGTGGGAGTAGCGACTGGATTGGTCTATGGGCCCTACCACTACAGCGACCTGCTTGGGCCCAGGCTCTTCGCCGTCCCAATCGTGGTCCCTCTAGCATGGTTCATGGTGATCTACCCAAGTTACACGTTAGCAAACTACCTGGTCAGTGGAACGATTGTCAGCCAGCGTGGAACCCAGTTGAGCCGAACACTGGGGCTCGCCGGTCTCAGCGCAATGCTGATGACGGCCTGGGACCTGCTGCTCGATCCACAGATGACGGCGGACGGATACTGGACCTGGCATGTCGAGGGTTCTTATTTCGGGATCCCGGTGCACAATTTTGTAGGATGGCTGCTTACCACGCTGACGATCTTCACCATCTACCGGGTGGCCGAATCCCGATGGCCCTCCGCACCGTGGGGACCACTACCCCACAGGTTCATGCTGCAACCACTGGCTATCTACGGGCTTCTGGCCGGGGGCTATACCGTGGGGTTCGCGCTTCAACAACGCCCTGAAGTGGCGCTAATCGCGCTCTTTGCGATGGGAACGCCGACGTTAGCCGCACTGGTGCGACGCCCGTCTAACGCCTCGCACGGGTGAGGCGGCATTCGCGCTCCGGTGTTCCTGGTCGGGGAATCAAGCGAACCGCTCGGCTGTCACAAGCCCTGGATCCTCATCCTCCAGCATCAGTCGTGCGAGCCGATCGCTGACAACCAACGCCCAGGAAAGGCTATGTCCGCCCAGGCCCAAGGCGAAGAAGACCTGGGGAAGATCCGGAAGTCGGCCAACCGTCGGCAGACCATCTGAAGTGAATCCTGTGACATCTGCCCATCGGCTGGTCCACATCGATGCCAGATCAGGGAAATGGCGAGAGGCAAACGCTTCAAGGCTATCGCTCAGCGCGTCTCCAGACTTGATGTCGAGAATCGAGTCCAGTGCACGAGTCGTTGCGTCGGGTCCAAGCCACCCGCCCAGCAGCAAACGCCGGTCCGGCAGTTGTCTGCCGTACACGTGTCCTGATTCGACATAGAAGGGCTGCTCGAGAATCACCTGATCGAGCGGTTGTGTCGCCCGGGTCAGGATGCGTTTGGGTTCCACCCTGTCAGCGAAGTAGTCGTGCAGCAGCGCCGCATAGCCATCGACAGCCAAGACCGCCATACTGCAGTGTACCGTTCGATGCTTTGAGTGAACACGCACTCCTCCACCGTCCGCCTCGAGGCCACGCACCTCCGTGCCTTCGTGAAGCATCACACCAGCGCTTTCGATGAGCGCCTCTGAGAGCTCAGCCCCATTGATACTGAGGTCATCCGGGTTGCCCAAGCTGGCCAGGAATCCGCGCTCCAAGGGATCTTCATGGTCGAACCACACATCGAATCCATCCGTCTGTAAGAGCTCGGCGGATGCGTGCAGGACTGACTTATCCTCTTCAGTCTCAGCGACACGGAGACTGCCCCGTCGTTCGAAGGGCACACCAAGCCGGGCGGCCGTTTCGGCCAGGCGTTCTCGGCCTTCGCTGGTCAGAGTCCAGATCTCCCGAGCTTGCTCGCGCCCGCACGCAGCTACTGCAAGCGCGTAGGGCTCCGGTAGGCCCAGAAGCGCCATACCCATGCTGCGCCCCGTTGCACCACCGGCGAGCCGCCGCGCCTCAAGCACAGCTACGCTTAGCCCATCGTGAGCCAACCGAGCCGCGACCGCGGATCCAACCAAACCACCTCCCACAACGACAACGTCGCATGAATCCACGAGATCCACGCTCTGCGACAGATTGCCAATAGGGTCTCCGGACATCGCCCCCCCCCTCTGTGTTCAGATTGAATATCCTATTCTAGCCCGTTGCGTTCCTTTGCGCCACTGCAGTCAGCACGACATACCGCTGGTCAGAGAAAGCCGTCTCAACATTGCCGAACACCTCCGTGATGATGGGCTCATAGCGCAGGTGCCGGTTCGCCACCAGGAAGAGACGCCCTCCCGCACGAAGCACGCGGATCGCATCGCGCACGAACTGATATGCAACGTCGTAGTCCACGCCAATACCCTGGTGAAATGGGGGATTTGTGACCACCACATCAAACTCACGATCCAGAACGGCGGATGCGCAATCTGAGAGCAGCACCTCAGCATTGCCGACATCATTGACAGAGAGCGTCCTGCAGGCGGATTCTGTGGCACGCACGTCAGAGTCTACCAAGGCCACTTGACCACGATGGGCTCGCCTGGCCGCGAAGAGACCGGCGATCCCGGTTCCACACCCCAGATCCAGAACCCGATCATCCGGAGCGATCATCATCGTGCGGACGAGAGCGGCCGTCCCAGGATCCAGACGGTCCCAGGCGAACACGCCCGGCGTCCCGAACATCACAACGCGCTCTCGATCTAGCTCGACAGTGTGGGCTACGTAGTCATCGCAGCTGAGCGAGATCTGCAGAGCCAGTGGTCGACTCGCCACGGCAACGTGGTAGCCCTTCTTCTGGCGAATGACAGCACACTGTCCGAAGAGCTCACGGGCATACGCGATCGCTGGCTTGATACCGGCCTGTTTGCTCGCCACCAGGTACAAACGTCCGCCGGGGCGCAGCACACGGGCCGCACCGCGAATCAGCGCATCCTGCACGGCACGTCCACGCGGCAGGTGGGACAATGCCAGATCAAACGACGCCACGGACAACCCGCAGGCGCCGTCTGACAGGGACACGGAGGCATTGCTCAGGCGATTGGCCTCTACGGTGCGCTTTGCGCAGGCAACCGCTACGCAGTTGGCGTCGATCAGAGTCGCCGCTCCGTCTACGGCGCAGAAGGCGGCAAACGCTCCCACGACACCGGTCCCGCATCCGAGGTCCAAGACACGGTCGAACGGCTGCACATCGACGACCTCCAGCAGCGCCGCTGTGCCCGGATTGATTCGATCCCAAGACCACACGCCCGGTTTGCCAACCACGACAAGCTGCCGGCCACGAACTTCGAGCTGGGTTTCCCGAAAGCTGTAATAGTCGGTCACACCACTGGCTCCGGAACCGAAGCGACACGCAAGCGCAGGCTAACGGCTGCGATCAGAATTTCACAAGAGCGTCGATCTCAACTGGCAGGCCTGTGCGCAGGGAGATGTTCCCAGCGATGCCAGTCAGGATGGAGACAGCGCCGTCTACGTGTGAGGCTGCCCTGTGAAAGGGATCGGCAGTCGGCGAACCGAAGATATCCTCCAGCATCACGCTATCGCCGCCACCATGTCCACCGACACCCTCGGGGATATCCACATCGTAGGGTTCACCGAACATGGGAAAGACAGTGATCCGGCGTGTCTTGGCGGCGCCCTCCACGGTCGAGTCGCCACCCGCATTGATGTACGAGCTCTCAACCACGACCACCTGAATCCGTCCCTTGCTCCCGTTGATCGCGACCCGAAACCCTTCCCACGGCATATAGGCATTGAGCGAGTACGTCATAATGGCGTTGTTCTGGTAGCGGACCAGAAGGCCCATCGTATCCTCAATACTAATTCCATCGCCAAACACGCTCTGGTCACGATAGTACCCATCCTCGTGTTCGGCGTCCAGGTAGAGCGATCTCAGCACAGGGGAATCCTCCAGATGCAGAGCGAAGGGATCATCGCGTGCGTTCTCACTGCCGTGAGCTCTGGAGTAGAAGCGAGTTTCACCACGCTTCTCGGCATTCTCCCGACCATAGAACATCAAATCTCCCATCGCCATGACGGTCCTGGGTCGGGTGCCCAGCCAGAAGTTGATCAGATCAAAATGATGAGTCGCCTTATGAACCAGCAACCCACCGCTATTGCGTTTGTCTCGATGCCAGCGTCGGAAGTAATCGGCTCCGTGCCTGGTGTCTAGCAACCACTCAAAATGCACGGAGTGGACATCGCCGATGACACCCTGCATCATCAACTCCCGCACCTTGGTACTGTGAGGGGCATAGCGATAGTTGAAGGTCACTCGCAGCGTTCGCCCGGTTCGGTTGATGGTGTCGATGATGGCCTGGCATTTCACCTCATCGATCGTCATCGGCTTCTCCGTGATCACATCACAGCCGAGCTCCATCGACCGGACAATGTAATGATGGTGCGTACGATCGATCGAGGTGACGATTACGATATCCGGCCTCTGTTCCGTGATCATCCGATCGAAGTCAGCCATCCCATACTGTGGGATCGGAGCACGACCGGAGATCTCCTGGATCACCTGATTCGCGTAGTTCATCCGTGTGACGTTCACATCGCAAAGCCCAACCAGGTCCGCAGCATCCGCGTACGTTGTGGCGAGCGCCTCGTAATACATACGGGCCCGCCCACCGACACCAACCATTGCATAGCGCTTCTTCACGTCATACCCCCAGAAACGATTTCTACCGGACGGCTTCGTGCCGGTCTCGGTTTAACCTATTGAACTACGCCACCTACCGCTCAATGACTTCGACATCGATGCTGTAGGATTGACTCTCGCCGGGGTCAAGATAAGGGAGCGCATCCTGCTCGCGGGCCTCACAGCGACCCTGATACCCACAGTTGGAGGGCTCTATGCCGAGCACATAGGTCCCGTCCCCCATCTGTTTCCATTGATACACATACGGGAGAGCATCCCGCTCGAACGTCCACTGCAGCCCAACTCCAAGCCCTGGATTCTTCACCGCAATACGGACTCTGCCACGCTCATCGGCCGCCGGGCGATGGCGGAAGACCTCTTGGGCAAAACCTGACGTGGGGGCGTCGAGGTCCCTCCAGTGAGCGACTCTGTCAGATGCAGCCGGATTCGTCGGCACGGTCTCTTCAGCGTCCATCACGATCACAGCATCCTCAGTGATCAACGGAAAGCCCAAGTTGAAGTGATACAGAATCATGTGAGGATGCGGCTCACGTCCTTCATTGGTAACAACATCATCGATGCGAACCTGGTTGGAGCCCAGCGCGGTCGATATTTTGCGCCGCAACACGAGATTCTCACCGTACACCCTGGTCTGGCGCACGCGTCCCGAAATCTCAAGCTCGTAGTCGTCCCCATTCCATTCAGTTCGATAGCTGATCTGCGAGGCCGCCAGATTGCTGATCCGGCCGTGTACACCAAGCTCCTCGTCACCATCAACGCACGGACCGCCGAAGTGATCCAGTCCACAGGTCACAAACAGTCCGCCCTGAAACGAACGCAGCCACGCGCCCCCGTGAGGCTCATAGTAGGCCGGATGGATATTCCCGACAGAGGAGATCCAGCTCAACGACATTCCCTGAAACTGGAATGCTGCGATATCCAGCGCACGGTCGGCCAACACATCGAATGTGAGTCCGGCGCCCGTCCAGACGTGAAACATGCGCACACCCCGTTCGCGGCCATCACCGGCCTCCAGGAGACGTATGCCAGCGATCTGGTCCACGGAATCCACGTAACGCAGGAGTTGTTCACGGCTCCAATCGCGGTTGTACAGATGGATCATACCTTTCACTCCCCAACAGCATTATGACCGAAGCAGCTCAAGTAGGTTTATGACACTCCCCAGATCTCACGTGTCTACAGAGAGCTGGGGAGCGCAAAGTCAACGGTGCACCGACGTCAGGCGGAAAGTCCCGAAACGCGCTAGTCCCCTGCGACCCAACCGACTCCCAGCTCCTCAAGCTTCCATGCCTCGGGCGCACCGGTCTGCGGGTCCCATCCCATCATTTCGGACAGCGTCACACGAGCGTTCTCGAAATCAGCGGGCAAGATCCTATTGGAGGCCGATGGTCCCTCCTTGAACGTCTCGAAGAAGCGGTCAGGGATGGCGTCTTCAGACGCTCTGAACCCCTCGCGGGCATTGAATGCTCGAGCCATCGTGTAAGCCCGTTCGCCCACCTGAATCAGTT
>JAAZAN010000231.1 GCA_012514315.1 Chloroflexota bacterium | reverse complement strand
TGGCTGGGGTCGAAGTTGAAGCCGAATGCAGGATGGTAGTCCAGCGCTTCGAGTGCCCGCTTGGCCGTTACGATATCAAATGCGATCTCGGTGGGGTGCACTTCGAGTGCAAACTTGACATCGTTAGCCTGGAACTCGTCCAGAATCGGCCCCCACATCTTGGCGAAGTACGCGAAACCCTCATCGATGACACTGAAATCATACGGCGGGAAAGCATACAGCAAGTGCCAGATGCTAGAACCGGTGAATCCATTTACCACGCCCAGTCCCATCGCCTTGGCGCCACGCGCTGCTCGTTTCACTTGCTCGACTGCCCACGCACGTTTCTCCTCCGGCTTGCCCTTCAACTCACTGGGTGCAATGCCGTCGGTTCGGAAATCGTTGGGATCACAGACCAGTTGTCCAGCTAGGTGGGTGCTGATCGACCACACCCCCAGCTCGTGCTTGCTCAGAATGTCCTTGCGGCTCTCGGCGTAGCCAGATGGATCCGCCTCTGCCTTGTCAACCTCGAAGTGATCTCCCCAACAAGCCAGCTCGAGTCCGTCGTAGCCAAACCCCTTGGCTTTCTCAGCCAGAGTTTCCAGTGGGAGATCAGCCCACTGCCCGGTGAATAATGTCACAGGTCGTGCCATCTCTAACCTCCATATTGATTACGATCAGGAATCCGATAAGTTGCATGTACCATCCCATGAAGGGCGCGTAGCTGCCTACTGCTTCCAGCAGGCCGGGACCCACTTCTGGTCGCTTCGGCTGCTTTCGACAACCTTCTCGATGAAGAAAACACCTCGTGCGCCATCAAAGACTGTGGGGAAATCCAGCTCCAGCTCTGTAGCTTCCACTCCCTTGAGCTTGGCACGCATCGTGTCGGTCGCGTTCAGATAGATATTCGCAAATGCCTCGATGAATGCCTCCGGGTGTCCGGTGGGAAGGCGCGTAGCGCGTTGAGCTGCTTCACAGAGATAGCCATTTCCACGCGCCAGCACCTGAACTGGCTCACCAGCGGGGGTATAGTACAGGTAGTTGGGATTCTCCTGATGCCACTCCAGTGCCCCGTCTGTGCCCCACACTCGAATGTTGAGGTTATTCTCCTGTCCCGTCGAGATCTGTGACACGGTTAGAATACCCCGAGCGCCGTTTGTGAAATGCATCAGAACGTTCGCGTCATCATCAAGTAGCCGGCCAGGCACAAATGTTGTCAAGTCGGCGCAGATCTCTGCCAGCTCCAATCCGCACATCGTGCTGACCAGGTTCTCAGCGTGTGAACCGATGTCACCGATGGCGCCGCCAATCCCTGCTCGCTTGGGATCGGTTCTCCACGCGGCTTGCTTCGAATCCTCATCCTCGATCTTCGTCGCCAGCCATCCCTGAGGATACTCGACGATAACCTTACGAATCTCGCCGACTTTGCCCTCCCTGATCATCTGACGCGCCTGTTTGACCATCGGATAGCCTGTGTAATTGTAGGTGACGGCGAAGACAACCCCCGACTTCTCCACACGGGCAATCAGGTCGTTGGCTTGCTCGAGTGAGTGCACCATAGGCTTGTCGCACACCACGTTGATGCCCGCGTCGACGAATGCCTTGGCCACCGGGTAGTGCATATGATTCGGCGTGACGATCGAGACGAAGTCGATTCGCTCACCTTCGGGCAACGTACTCTCGTGCTCTACCATCTCGGCCCAGGTACCGTACGCGCGGTCGTCAGCGAGGTACAGGTCCTTGGCTGAACTGACAGCTTTCTTTGGGGTTGAGGATAGAGCGCCGGCGACAAGCTCAACTCCGCCGTCGAGCAAGGCGGCCCGACGATGGACTGCGCCGATGAATGCATCGCGTCCTCCCCCAACCATGCCCATCTTCAGCTTACGTGCAAATCCTACTGTTTCGTCTCTTCCACTGACCATTGTTCACTCCTTTCATACGATCCCCTAAGTGAAGTCCGACGAAGGCTCTAGGTACTTCAGTCAGCTGGGTGCAGGTGCATCTTCGTGTTTGGATGCGTCTAGGTACTACGACGCCCTTCGGCAGCTTATAGCAACACCCCCCTCCCACTGTGATCAGCTCAGTATTATGGTACAATGTTAGTATATTGCTCTGATGACATTTGACAAGTACTCCCGATTCCCTGTGGAGAGTGGAACATGGGCTTCGACCAACGCATGTCTCTTAGGAATACCCCGGCGGTCTTTGCCTCCATTGTTATGATGGTGTTTTCGACGGTGAGCTGTCAGCCTGCGGCGCCTCCCCCCGAGCCTGTGGTTCTGCAGTTTGCCTATCCCAACATAGACAACGAGTTCTACACACGACTGGCTGACGTCTTCCACGATGAGTATCCTTACGTCACAATCGAGCTTACCCCCCAATCGTGGGACATGCTTGGCGGCATCAATCCGCAGGATGCCGATGTATTCGTGACGTCCCAATTTGCGCTGGGAGATCTGCTGAAACGCAATTGGGTCCTCGACTTGACGCCGTTCATTGAGGAGGATACCCAGTTTGATCGCGACGATTTCCATCCAGGCGTTCTGGATATGTATGCCCGGGATGGGAAGATGTGGGCGATACCTAGTGGGCTAGATCTGATGGTCATGTACTATAATCAGGACCTCTTCGACTCCTTCGAGGTGGCATATCCTGAGATAGACTGGACTTGGGAAGACTTCCTGGATCGTGCACTGCAACTCACAGACCTGGATGCCGGTGTTTTTGGTTACGGACCCGACTATGATGTCTTCGATCCGATGCTGTTCATCTACCAGGGCGGCGGTAAGATATTTGATGACCTGCAAAATCCCACGCGAACGACATTTGATGAGCCGGAGAATATTGAGGCGCTCAACTGGTATATGAACTTGATTCGCGGGTACAATGTCGCGCCTACTCCTCAACAGGCGCGCGAACTGTTCGGTTCTGGCGCAAGAACCAATGTGGAATCAGGTGTCATTCTCGGCAAGATTGCCATGTGGATGGGGATGCTGTCAGAGCGAGGCGGGACTCCTGCAACTCCGGAATGGACTATGCGCTGGGGAGCGGTTAACCTGCCGCAGGACGAGGAGTCTGTTACCCTTGCGGTTGTAGAGGGGTACTTCATTTCAGAGCAAGCCGAGAATCCCGAGGTCTGTTGGGAGTGGGTGTCCTTCTTGAGTCGGAAGATATCGCAACGGCAGATCCCCGCGCGTCGGTCTTTGCTCGAATCGAGTGAGTACCATCAGCTTGTGGGGGGCGACATAGTCGACGTTGCTGCAGCGTCTTTGGAGGATGCCAGGTTTCTCTCGCCCAGGCTGGCTGAGTTTGAGCAGATATTTCCCATTTTCGGACGAGCGTTTGAGGCTATCTTGGCCGAACGTGCCACAGTTGAGGAGGCGTTGGTCCAGGCTCAGCAGATGTCCCCATACAGATAGACTCGTGGAAGCGCGGATCAATGTGCACGGGATGGGCCATCTATGCCATCCCGTGCTGATCATGATAGTGCGGTCTTACTGGAGCAGTGCCTGGGCTAGAATGCACTCGGCTACTTCCATTGTCTTCACAGCATCAGAGAAGTTCGATTCGGGTTGCCTTCCGCTCTTGACGCAGTCGATAAACTCCCGGTTCTTGGCCTGAAAACCACCGAACACGTGGAACGCTTCACTACCTGCAGTCTCTCGCGCGTCGTATGCAGTCCCTGTGGTATCACCGTCGGCGTACAAATACCCTTTGCCCTCGTGTTCGGCCTCGGCACACACACCAGGCGCGTGCATCTCGACCCGGAAGATACGTCGTCCACTCGCCCAGCTGTTCATCATCACACCTGTGGCACCGTTGTCGAAGTGGAGGATGGCAGCGATGAAGTTCATATCCGGCACGAGGATGTGTCTGCAAACGCTGTCTATCTGAATGACCTCCCCTCCACACATCCAGCGTAAGGTGTCGATCGCGTGGACGCCATCATCCAGCATGTGATCGCGTGCGCTCAGAAACGGCTCGATACTGCATTTGTAGAACGTGCAGACCGCGTGGATGATGGGTCCGCGCTTCAGGCACTCCTCCCGAAGTCGCACGACCATTGGACAGGATCGACGCTGGAAGCTGACCTGCGTGATACAGTCGTTGACTTCGGCCAGGTGAGCAAGCGCCCGGGCTTGATGGATTGTGATGCCCATCGGTTTCTCGATGTACAGGTTTAGGCCGCGTTCCAGACAGTCAACCCACACGTCGTACATCAGATGCGGTTGACCAATCGCGTAGACAGCATCGGGGGCAACACTATCGGTCATCCGACGGTAGTCAGAGAAACGCGCGGCAACCCCATATCGATCCGCCGCTGAGCGCAAGCGTTCGGGGTCTAGGTCGCAGATTGCCGCGATCTCAACATCCTCAAAGGAGGCGAGCGAGGGATAGTGCACTCGGGTTGCCATTGACCCAGCTCCTATCATCGCCACACGCACTTTGTCCAATCTTCTCTGGCTGGCCATACGCCCCTCCCTTAGGCGAAGAGTGATCTGGTATATGCTAGATCCTCCGCGATCAGGCGGTCAACTGCGGATTCATCGCTATATTCGGCCGTCAGACAGATCACACCGCCGTATCCTCGTCGCTTCAGTTCAGCAGCTACCGCTGGCCAGGATGCCAGGCCGTGCCGGCCGGACGTCCAGTAGGGTCTCCAGAGTGCTTGCGTCGCCTCAGGCCCAGTTGTGCGCTGCCAAAACGCATTCTTGAGATTCACCATGCATAGATACGTCCAGATGATATCAAGTGCCGACTCCGAGGGCTCACCCTGAAGTGCATTGTGCGCGGCATCCCAGATCGCGGCAATGTGCCGGGGTTCGAATCGTTCCATCAGGTGACGAAGGCCCATCGCATGGTTCACGAACTGACCACAGTGGTTCTGCACGCCCAACGTAACACCGTACTTATCCAAAAGGGGGACAAGCCGGCCCAAGGCGCGCTGGACGCTCGCTTCTGTAGCGAGGTATCCCTCGGGCCCCACAGTGATCATGGTTCGTATGACAGGCACGCCCGCTTCTGCACAGGTAGCAATCATCCGCTCGTCGGGCAGACCTGAGGGGCCCGCAATACTGAAGATGCGCACGCCGGCTCGTTGTAGACGGTCGGCTGCCTTAGGAAGTTGACGTTCCACATCGTCTGGCTCCACCTGGAATCCAGAACGGACTGCCAGTTCTACACCGTCGAAACCCAAGGTGTGAACGAATGCCCCGAGCTCGGACAGTGACTTGCTGGGCCATGGCTTGGTGAACACCGAGTACGATAGGCTTGTCTCATTCATAACAGAGATCCCTCCCAGAGTGTGGCTTCAGAATGTGTCTATGGGTTCCGATTCATTTGTCAGGTGAGTAAGCCGATTGATGAGCGGTTGGAGTGTGGGATACAGAGGTCTGTATACTTCGGTGTACAGGCGGTTGTATACACTCCGAACCTCGACGTCTGGCACGAACTGCTCAGCAGTGCCTGTCATCCGCTTTGCCGCTTGTGCCACACTCCGGTACCATCCGGCGGCGCCAGCAGCAATGACGCCAGCCCCGAGGCACGTTGCCTCTGTGGTCGCCGCGCGGATGACTGGGATGCCTGTCACATTCGCCATGATCTGGCACCACAACGCGCTGCGGCTCCCGCCCCCCATCGCGACATACTCTTTGATGCTCTGCCCGGTAACAGTGGTTCGGCCTTCTTCAAGCAATCGCTGTTCGAACGCGATGCCTTCCAGAATGGCTCGATAGAAGTGTGCCCGGGTGTGTGCCCTCGTCCAACCTATTGTGATACCGCTGGCAGCTGGATCCCAATACGGGGTCATCGCGTGGCGCCAGTACGGAACAACTATCAGGCCAAGTGAACCAGGTGGAACCTGAACTGCCGCTGCCTCCAACAGATCTTCAGGAATCGTGAGACATCCGTGCCGCGCAGCAGCGAATTCTTCAACAAACCAGCCCACGATCAGTGCGCCACTCTGAATCACGGTCTCCAGGAAGAACTGACCCGCTATCGGTGCGCAGAGTGTGCGAAATGCTCGATGGGTCCGATACTCCGTGCTGAACACACCACTGACCACTGCTGTCCCAATATTGAGCGAAGCTCGATCTGCGCTGAGTGCATTTACCCCCAGGCCAGCGCATTGTCCATCGCCCGCGCCAGCTACTACAGGTAACCCGGCCGGCAAGCCGGTGGCCGCTGCTGCACCGGAACTGACTGTGCCAACCAAGGCGCCAGGTCTGACCAGCTCCGGGAGCTGATCGACCCGCAGCCCGGATTCGTGGACAAGATCGATAGCCCAACATCCCTGATCCATATCTACCAACCCCATAGGATCAGCGCTGGCCACGCTTGTACGAAACTCTCCTGTGAGCCTATGGACGAGGAACGCGTGGGTGTCGAGAAACTGATACGCGCTAGTAACAAGATCGGCCTCATGTTGCCTCAACCAGAGGATCTTTAGAAGCGACGGGTTTGTTGTTAGGGGTTTGCCAGTGATCTGATGAAATTGTTCAGGTCCCACAGACTGGCGTAGAGACTCGACTTGAGGGCGGCAACGTTCATCGAGCCAGAGGATGGCGTGGCGCAGTGGCTGGCCTGCCCTGGTAACCGGCACGAAGCTTTCACGCTGATGCGTGATACAGATAGCGTCTAGCACACTCCGGTCGACCTGCTCAACAACTTCATTGAGCGCCTTGCATGCTCCTGCCCACCAGTGCTCGGCGTTCTGTTCAAACCATGTGGGATGGGGCTGAACCAACGGGTACGACGATCGGCCCTGCGCGATTGCCCGTCCTGAGCGATCCCAGGCGATGGCCTTCACGGCTGTCGTGCTGGCGTCAATGCCAATCACCAGAGGTCTTGCACGTTCCAACAGTCTCACTCCGATTGAAGTGCCACGGAACTGTCTGCCGATGGGGCACTCACGTAATAGTCGATCCTTCTATCGCGCTATACTACCTGGCGACGAGCGATGCAACACACTCGATATGATGTGTCTGGGGGAACATGTCGACTGGTTGTACATCCACCAGGCCATACCCCTTCTTGGTCAGTCGCTGGATATCCCGTGCCAGTGTGGCGGGGTCACATGATACATAGACCAAGCGTTCTGGATGAAGATCGGCTAAGGCATCGAGGGCGAAACGATCAAGTCCTGTTCTCGGTGGGTCCACGATTGCTGCGTCCAGCTCTATGTCGAGCTCAGGAAGTACCAGTTCGGTCGGGCCCTCGATGATTTCTACGTTGTCAAAGTTGACGCTGTTCTGTATCAGATCCTCGACCGCCGTGGATGCGGACTCAACTCCGATGACCAGGGAGGCCTGCTCTGCCAGATGAGTGGCGAACAACCCGACGCCACAATAGGCATCGAGGACGGTCTCGCTACCACGAAGGTTCAGTCGCTCCAGCACGATCTCAACCAGGCGGCTTGCCTGGGGCGTGTTAACCTGAAAGAACGAGGGGGCCGATACATGATACGTATGCCCCATAACTGTTTCAATGATATGATTGTGGCCTATCAGGTTGACGTGTATTCCATCAGAGAGCAACAGCACACATGAGATCGGTAAGTCTACCTCCAGTGCAGGAGGGAAGTCATCCTCGGTCTCGAAGATCAGCATTCGATCTCCCGACTCAGCCCCGCACCGGAGTGAAAGACGGGTTAGCCCTTCGAGGTCAATATCCAAAGCGGTGTAGAGGTCAGAGAGCAGTGAATGCAGTACAAGGCACTTGTCAACCGCGATCACATCGTGGCTAGAGGCAGCCTGGAAGCCTAGACCATTGCCCAGAGCCGGAGTGAACTGCGCGTTGTTACGGTAACCCCAACCTGAAGAGTCAGGCAATGTGGGAAGTACCGTCGGGGCAGCGACTCGTCCGATGCGCATCAGTTGATCACACACGATCTCCGACTTCAGTTCTAGCTGCGTGCTGTATGAGATATGCTGCCACTGACACCCGCCGCACCCTGCAACTCCGAAGTACGGACAGGGCGCCCCCACACGGTTAGGAGAAGCATCAAGTACTTCTACCAGATGGGCCAGAACGTACCTCTCTCTGTCCTCATCGATCTGTGCGATGACCGTCTCGCCGGGCAACGCATATGTAACGAAGAATACGCGTCCGTCCAGGCGTCCTACGGCGGATCCGCCGTGTGCTATACCTGTCAGTGTGAGCTCAACTTGATCCATTCTGTTGATGTCCAATCACTTCCCACAAGCCGCATGCGATGAGAAGCGGCTTGACCAAGAACGTGCGCGTTACGCGATCAAACGCTCCATCAGAAAGTCATAGGCGCGTCGTCCACTGATTTGATGTCTTCCCTCGAAGTAATCAGTCTCTATCTGTCCTTCGGCGCCGAAGACGCCGTAGACCTCTCGAGCACGTTCGACACTGTACTTGACGGCATCGAGGGGGAAGATGGGGTCGCGATTGCCGGCCTCCACCAAGAACGGTCGCGGCGCGATGAGACCGACTAGGTCGTACATCTCTCCGAATCGATGCAGTCCTGGGACGAAATTGCATGCGCAGTGATGCATGGCCAGGATGCTGTCCCGAAATGTGCTGTAGTAGCCGCTGACAACGCACGCCTTGATTCGTTCGTCCACACACGTCGAGAAGAACGTGTGCATACCCCCACCCGATATTCCCATAGCGCCCAATCGTGTAAGGTCCAGCTCATTCCGCGACTCGAGATAGTCTACCAGGCGACGGCCATCTCGCACTCTCAGTCCCACCACAGACCCGCCATGATGGAACGCGAGCATAGCCGTATGAGCGCATGTATCAGGCACTGGCTGTCCCAAGGTAACGTTCAGGTACGAGAAGTCGGATTGCCGTTCGCCGAAGCACGCGATCTCGGGAGCAGCAACCGCAAAGCCACGCCGACATAGGGCGATGGCGAAATCCTTGTGGTAGCCGTCCGGTGTGTCTCGCTCAGTACCATCTTCCCAGAGGCCAACGATGTCTTTCACGCCGTAGCCGTGTCCATGGAACGCGAGGACCACTGGATACGGTTGTGGAACTGCTTTCGGTAGCAGCAGGTAGAATGGCATGAGCGAGTGTTCCGAAGTCCGCATCAAGAGCTTCTCTCGGATGTAGTCTCCTCGGTCAACTGTCTCAAGATGTTGAGCGACCGTTGGTGCTGAAGACTCCGTCTGGAACCCGATGGTGTTGACAAGTGCTTCGTGTGTCTTTGTTTGCCACATCTCTGCTGCGGATCGATCCTCAGCCTGGAAACGATGTGGAGCTACGGTTGGATTGTACAGGCTCCACATCTCTGCTGACGGTTGTAGATCGGTCATCTCTCCGTAATCTAGAGAAGTCGTGCTCAAAGGGGCCCTCCTAGGGACTACTTGGCGTACTCCTCGGCTCGCACTTCGCGAATCACGGTCACTTTGATCTGCCCTGGGTACTCCAGATTCTCCTCCACCTTGCTCGCGATCTCTTTGGAGAGTTGGATGGTGGCCAGATCGTCGATCTCGTTCGGTCTAACGACAATCCGGATCTCTCGACCGGCCTGGATGGCGTATGATTCGGCAACGCCCTTGAAGGAGTTGGCTATATCCTCCAGGGCATGTATTCGCTTTAGGTAGAACTCCAGGCTCTCCCGTCGGGCGCCAGGGCGTGCACCCGATATCGCATCGGCGGCTTCGACAAGGACTGCTTCGACTGACTGTTGCTCCTCCTCGTGGTGATGCGTCTCTACACAGTGGATAACCTTCTCGCCCACGCCATATCGTCGGAGGAGATCGGCGCCGATGCGAGCATGTGTTCCCTCGATCTCGAAATCCACTGCTTTGCCAATATCGTGCAACAGGCCACCAGCACGCGCAACATCCACGTTCGCCCCTAGCTCCTCTGCCATCAGTGAGGCGAGGCGGGCTGTCTCTATTGCGTGTGCGTGCTGGTTTTGACCGTAGCTGGTGCGGAACTTGAGCCGGCCAAGCAGTTTCAGTATCTCGGGATGCAGGCCCGGTACACCCGCATCATAGGCTGCACGCTCGCCTTCCTCCCGGATCACTCGTTCAACCTCTTTCTCAGTATCCTTGATAATCTTCTCGATGCGGCCAGGGTGGATCCGGCCATCGACAACCAGCCGTTCCATTGCCCGGCGGGCAATCTCGCGACGCACCGGATTGAAGCAGGATATCGTGATTGCTTCAGGCGTGTCATCCACGACGACATCGACACCTGCAGCTTGCTCGAAGGCGCGGATATTGCGTCCACTGCGCCCGATGATTCGCCCCTTCATGTCATCAGAGGGTAGAGGCACGGTGGATACGGTAATCTCGGCCACCTGATCGCTGGCCATTCGCTGGATCGCGGCTGTGATAATCTCTCTCGCCCGCGTGTCAGCTTCCTCTTTGGCCTCCGCTTCAACTTTACGGATAATGCGTGCCATATCCTTGCGCGCTTCATCCTCTACACTCACCAGAAGCTCCTGGATCGCTTCCTCACGGCTCAGCCCTGCGATGCGCTGCAGAACTGCTTCCTGCTCTTGATACATCTCCTCAATCTGATTCTGTCGTTTGTCCAACGCACTCTGTCGCTTGTTCAGCGTCTGTTCTCGTTGTTCCAGACGTTCCTGCCGCTGATCAAGCTTCTCGCGCCGACGCTGGAGATGTTCTTCCTCTCGCCGCAATGCTGCCCGGAGTCGCTCTACTTCTGACGTTGCAGTGTTCCTTAGCTTAATCGCCTCATCCTTTGCGGCAAGGACGATCTCGCTGGCTTTCTTCTCGGCCTCCTCTACCATATGGCCAGCTCGTTGTTCCTGAAGCCTGACCTGCGATCGAATCAGGTGCCGCCGGAGCAGGTAGCCTGAACCGAATCCGACCGCCAGGGCCAGGATTACAGCAATCAAAGTAAGAATCCATTCACCACCCATGGTCCATTTCCTCGCTTTCGATGTCAGATAACATCTCGTAGCGCGTCGAGTCTAGCATTTCATCGACAAGCGGTTTGATCAGATCGTAGGAGAAACCCTTGCGTGCAAGATGTGCCGTCAGTTTCCGCCGAAAATCCTGCGGGGCAAGCCTCTTGAAGCGTCGAGCGCTTGCGAGGGCAATCTTGCGTACCATCAATTCCTCATCCACATCTGACAGCGCGCGCGATATGGCCTCATCAGAGACGCCCTTTTGGCGCAGCTCATACTGCAAGGCGCGTAGACTACGGGGCCGGAACTGCGATCGGTTCTCAACCCAGTACCGGGCGAACTCGTCGTCGTTCACCAGATCGGCCCGTGTCAGTCGCTCTACCACACTGTCAATGATGTCCTCATCCAGGTCTCTCTTGCGGAGATACTGCCGCACTTCGTATTCGCTACGAGGACGATATGATAGAAAATTGAGTGCACGCCCATGTGCTTTCTCAACATCATCCTGTACCCGGTACTTAGCGATTTCATCGCCACTTAGCGTCTGCCCAACTCGCAGACGGGCTGCTAGGATGGCCGCGAGCCCAAAGGCAAACTGGCCATCGATGTATACATTCACTCGCTCGGTGTCACGCTTCTGGTACCTAAGAGCTGTAATTGTTCCAGTCATATCAAAACGCAAACAAGCCGCGGCTAATCCAAGCCACGGCTTGTGTTGACACACCAACCCGTTCGGACTTCAGAACCCGAATTGCGCCCGACTATCTACTGCGGGCCAACGTGTCTCTTCCCGATGACACCGCAACAACAAGCGCTGAGGGCCATGTCACGTTCATGCGAGCAACAATCGCTTGTCCCGCTCCCAACGCTTATCTAGTGTCTAACTGGATGGCGCCCAATCGTTCTATCCCCCCAGCATGCGCAAGGGACGAGATCTGTGTCCTGCTCTCCACATCACACCGTCGCACAACACAACGCGCATCCGAGATCAGAGAAAGAAGCAGACCTGTTACAAAGGTCTTGAAGCCGAGATCATAGTTGTATGTGATTTGGGATCAGTCCGTGGCTTATCCAACCTCTAGTAAAATCATAGAATGAGTCACTACTGGTTCAATCTGCGTCGTCTGAAATGCCGGTCCCTTCAAACGACATATGTGCTCCTTCAATCAGTTTCCCGCGAACACTTTGTTCGACCTCCTGCGCGATGTCGGGATGATCGCGCAGGAACTGCTTGGCGTTTTCACGGCCCTGAGCGAGGTTCTCGTCACCGCGATAGTAGTAAGAGCCGCGTTTCTCAATCACGTCCAGCTCGGTGG